>NZ_JAUZVL010000025.1:0-68722 GCF_031844545.1 Arthrobacter sp. AB6 | reverse complement strand
CCCAACCATCTCTCACTTGATGTGGGTTTTACCCAAACCGTCTCTCACTGGATGCCGGAACTGACCCTTTGGATAGGGGACGTACGACGGCGGCCGCGCGCCGCCGTCGTTCGCCTTACCCCGGCGTCTGGTCAGCAGGCCCGGGGCGGTCCGCTGGGATCGTCAGCGCCGGCGATGCGCCAGATGGCCCCGTCCCAGGACATCCGGTACTGAATAGTCCAGTCTGAGCAGGTTTGGCCGTCCCGTCCGTCCGCCGATGCCTGCTCGGTGCGCAGGACGGCGTCCACCGTGAGCTGGGCCCCGGACCCTGTAATTGAGTTGATGGTCAGCGCGCGCCAGAATGAGGTCCTCAGGCCCGCCTTCCACGTCTCGAACCCTTGAACCTCCGCTTGCAGCTCCGGCGTCAAGACAGCGAAAGCGGCTTCGTACGCGGCGCGGTTGATTCCCTGGCCATGCCTGAGCAGGCTCTGAATGACCCCGGACGCCTGCTCGTGGTCCGAATTGTTTGTTGTGATGATGTTGCTGCTGGTCGTTTCCGCCTCGTTGCTGCAGCTGGTCGGCGGAAGCGGAGTGCTCCGCTGGCCCCAGTCCGCTGCCGAGGCCGCGGCCATCGGCGCCTGCACGGCGTACCCCACACCCTCCGCGCCGAAGTCGTCCGCGCTTCTAGTGCCCAGCACCCACGCGCGTTTCGCGCTCACCACTCCCACCACCTTGCCGTCCATTAGAACCAGCGGGCCGCCGCTGTTGCCGGGGTTGATGGCGGTGTCCGTTTGTATCAGCCCGCGCAGTGTCCCTGCATCGCTGTTCACCTCCTGGTTCAGCGCGCTCACCCTTCCCGACGTAAAGGTCAGTCCGCTGTCCAGGGGGAACCCCAGGGCAGCGACTTCAACTCCTTGGGCCGGAACGGCCGGGGCGAAGCCGAACTGATGGCCGGAGAGTGCTTTTGCGGTTTTCAACAGGGCCAGGTCCTGTGTGTCATTGATCCCCAGGACCCGGGCGGACGTGTACTGGCCGTTGACGGAGACGTTGATGGCCACTTCGTTCTTGGCCACGTGGGCCGCCGTCATGATCAGGTCGTCCGCCACAAGGAACCCGGTACCCGCGCCGCCGCCGTCGCACAGGGTGACGGCGAGTTCGGCCACTCCGGAGTTGACCAGCTGGAAAGTCTCGGCCCAGGTCTTCGGCGCTGGCGTTCCGGTTGGCGTTGGCGTCATGGTCGCCGTTGCTGTTACCGAGAGAGTCGCGGCAGGCGGCGTGGAAGGGGGCGCGCCCTGTGGAGGTGCCGGCGAGGGCACGCACGCCGTCGCCAGCATCAGAACCAGGAGAGAGGGGGCGAGGCGGATATTGGTCTGGGCAGCTTTGCACTTCATGGGGCATCCTTATCTACGGTTCGTCGTGCCCAGGCCCCAGCCCCAATGCAGTAGGGCCACGCTAGCTAACGCCCAGGTGTGTCACAAAGCGCGACACGCGGCGGGGACTACCCCAAGTGGCTGTTGCATGTTGAGTTCCTGGATCTGCGATGCAGTCCAAAACTGCTCTGGGGATCGCGTGCGAAAACGGAGAGCCCGCTATCCGCATTCCAAATATGGGGAGGCTAGTTCATTGACTCATTTACGCGTTGTCGACATGCTCATAGCAACCCCTTCGGACGCTCAACTTGGAAGGGTCGACGCTTTTCCGGCCAAGAATATGACAACGGCCTACGCTGCGCGGTCGCGACATCGCTGTCAGGGCTCGCCCGATATTATCTGCAATTTTTTGCCCCACTGCGGGAGAGTTATGCCCCTCGCAGTTTAATTTGGAGGCTCTTATGTTTGGAAAATCCCATCGTTGGCTTGTGCCGCTTGCCGGGATTCTTGCGGTGCTTTTCATAGCCCCCTCCGCGGGCGCAGCAGTCAGCCGTCCTCCCGAGGTGCAGAATTTCTCATTCAACTTGGACGCGAAGAAAAAACAAGGGTGTTCCTTCGACGTCACAGTCACGGGCACCGGCGGGAAAATCACGCAGATAGTACTTCGCGACGGGCGCATTTTCTTCGCGGGGAAGGGTGTGCTGTTGACGTATACCAACGACACAAACGGCAACACCTATTCAGTCAACACCTCCGGATCAGTGGCTAAGTACGAGGTGAACCCGGACGGAACGGTCACGGCGACCTACACCGGCCACAACGGATTTGTTTACTTCGGGAACGATGCCCCTGGTGCCGGGATAACCCAATACACGGGAACGCTAGTTCTCACCCTGGAGTCGTTCGACACCTTCAAGGTGTTGTCTGTTGACGCTACCTCGGGTACCGCCGTGGATGTTTGCGAGGCCATCAAGTAGAAAAGAGTCTTAGATGTGAGAGATACCTATAACGGCAGTGTCCGCTGCCGTTGTAGGTGTCTTTACGTCTGCACAACACAACACCCTGGCCACAGCCGCCCGCCCGGCACGCCAGTCCGCCCGGGACGGCCACCAAGGCGGCGCCGGGGCCGACGGCTTCCTTGCGAATCGACGCTGATCCGCCGCCTCCGCCATCGGCCCCAGTCTGTTTTCAACACTTTGGACCCGGCAGCTCAAGAACAGGCAGGCATTGCGTCAAGAATTCCTCAAGACTGCAGCGGTCCCTGCGGTCCCAGCAGCGGCCCCGGTGGTCCCGAGGGAGATGACGTGCGGGCGGCCTTCCGTGGGTTCATGCACCACGTGCGCGTCGAGGCCGAACACCTCCAGCAAGCGGGCGGGCGTGATGACCTCCGCGGGGGTGCCTTGCGCCATGATGGCACCGTCCTTCATGGCAATGATGTGGTCCGAGTACCGGGCCGCGAGCGAGATGTCGTGCAGGACCATCACCACTGTGCGCCGGTGCTGCCGGTTCAGCCTGCGGACAAGTTCCAGCACGTCCACCTGGTGCGCCAGGTCCAGGTAGGTGGTGGGTTCATCCAGGAGCAGGATCCCCGTTTCCTGCGCCAGCGTCATGGAGATCCAGGCGCGCTGCCGCTGGCCGCCGGAGAGGTCGTCCAGCGGTGTATCGGCCAGTTCCAGGATGTCGGTGGCAGCCAGGGCCGCCTCCACCACTGACTCATCGGACACGGAAAACTGCTGGTACCACTTCTGCCGGGGGTGCCTGCCCCGGGACACGAGGTCCGCCACCGTGAGCCCCGACGGCGCCGTGGGCGTCTGCGGCAGCAGGCTGATCCGGGTGGCAATATGGCGGGTGGAATGCTTCCTCAGCGGGGCGCCGTCGAGGAACACCTCGCCGGCCCGCGGCGCCAGGAGCCTGCCCAGCCCCCTCAGCAGGGTGGACTTGCCGCAGCCGTTGGGCCCGATGATCGAGGTGACCTGCGCGTTGGGGATCTCGAGCGAGAGGTTGCTGATGATGTTGGCACCCTCGTAGCCGAGGCTGAGTCCGCTGGCGCGGAGGCCCTCCTGCTGCTCTGTGGACGTGTTCAACTCAGCCTCCGCTGGTACTTGAGGATCAGGTGGATCAGGAAGGGCGCGCCCACGACGGCCGTAGCCACGCCCACGGGCAGGGGAGCAGCAAGGACGTTCGCTGACAGTGTGTCCGCCGCGAGCACGAAGATGGCGCCCACCAGGGCGGAGACACCAATAGGGGGAACCACTGTGGAGGCCAGGGCGCGGGCAATGCGGGGGCTGGCCAGCGCAACGAATGCCACCGGCCCGGCTGCCACCGTGGCCACCGAAGCGAGCAGGACGGCGATGGTGAGGAGAACCAGCCGCACGGTGCCGATGCGGGTGCCGAGCCCGACGGCGGTGTCCTCACCCAGGCTGGTCAGCAGCAGCCACCTGCCGCTGGCCATGGCCGCCATGAGCAGCACGGCCGCGCTAAGCGCCAAGGGCTGCACGGTCTCCCATTCCTTCCCGTTCAGGGAACCCATCATCCAGGTAAGGGCCTGGGCGGCACTCGTCACGTCGCCCAGCGTCAGGATCCAGGTGGTGAGGCTTGCCGCCAGGCCGGAGATTCCAAGCCCGGCCAGCACCAGGCGGTAGCTGTCCAGGCCCCGCCGGTAGGAGAGCACGTACACGGCGATGCCGCTGAGGATGCCGGCGCCGAACGCCGCCGCCGGCATGCCTACAGTTGCCGCCGCACCGCTGAGCCCGGCATGCCCGCCGCCGGCGATCACCAGCACGCTGACGGCGCCCAGGGATGCCCCTGCCGTCACGCCCAGCAGGTCCGGGCTGGCCAGCGGGTTGCGTGCCACGGTTTGGGTGATGGCGCCTGCCGCGGCGAGGCAGGCACCGACGACGACGGCGGCAACCATGCGGGGTGCGCGGAACTCCGTCACCGCGAGGTGGATCCGGGGATTGGAGTCATCGCCGAGCAGGGCCCGGAGGACATCCGGGTATGCGATGGGGGTGCCGCCGAAGGCGACATGCAGCGCCATGGCGGCCACGGTGCCAAGGACGAGCAGCCCGGCAACAACCATGGCGCGGACGTTGAGGCGGACCGATACCGGCCCGGCGCGGAGCGCCCTGATGCTTGTGGCGCCCGCGCCAGGCTTTCGGAGCTGTGTTTCCTGCAGGACGGTCATAGCGTTGCCAGCCTCCGGCGCCGGGCCAGGTATACGAAGAACGGGGCGCCCACCACGGCCAGGACCACGGCGACGGACAGTTCCCCGGGGCGGGCGATGAGCCTGCCGGCGGTGTCCGCGAGCAGCACCATGGTTGCCCCGGTGAAGAGGGACAACGGAACGAGCCAACGGTAGTCCGGGCCCGTGATGGCACGGGTGAGGTGGGGGACCAGCAGCCCCGCGAAGGCGATGGGTCCGGCCAGCGTGACGGCAGTTCCGGCCAGCAGGGTGACGGCGCCAATGCCCACAGCACGGGCGCGCAGCACGGAGATGCCCAGGGAAACGGCGGTGTCTGATCCCAGGGCGAGGGCGTTCAGGGCGCGGATATTCGCCAGGGCAAGCGCCACCCCGGCAACGATGAACGGCCAGACCAGGTCAAGGGCGCCTGATCGCCCCGCCAGGGATCCCACCTGCCAGAACCGCAGGGTGTCCAGGGCCTGGTCGTTGAGCAGGACGATTCCCGCCACCAGCCCGGAACACAGGGCCGTGACAGCAGCGCCGGCCAGCACCAGGGTGACCGGGGTGGCGCCGAAGCGGGCCGCCGAACCGATCATGAACACCAGGACACTCGCCGCCAGCGCTCCGGCGAAGGCCAGCACCGCCTGGGTGAGGGCGGGGAGGTCGCCGGCCACCGCCGTCGCCGCAACGATGGCCAATGCCGCGCCCTGGTTGATGCCGAGCAGGCCGGGGTCCGCTACCGGATTACGGGTGTGTCCCTGCACCAGGGTCCCGGCCAGGCCCAGGCAGATCCCGGCGCAGACGCCCAGCACCGTCCGGGGCCACCGCAGTTCACGGATGGTCACGTCCATCACGTCCCCGGCGGGGGTGAAGACCGCGTGCCACACCTCCTGCAGCGACGAGGGCTGGCCGCCGATGCACAGGCTGAGCACGCCGGCCGCGAACAAGGCGAGGGCCGAAGCCAGAAGCCACGCCGTCCGGTTTCGGGGCGCCTTCCTGCCGGGGACGCCTGCGGGACCAGGGGAGGGATGCGCCGTCCGGGCTACGAACGGACCCGGCACTGGTCCAGCATTAAGCGTCTTCACATGCGGCTTTCTATTACGTCACGGGTTTGTGAGCTAATCCCCGAAGTCCTGCTACAGTCTACGGCAGGCACAGGTAAGCCTTACCTAACGCCTCGCATCCCCCGTAATCTTTCGAAGGCATCCCCGTGAAAATTCGCATCACCCGGCAGCTCACCGCTGCCGCCGCAGGCCTGGTGCTCCTGGCCACTGCCGCCTGCGCCTCCCCGGCAGCCATCACCAGCAGCACCACCTCCACCGCCGCGGAAGCGGCCGGCTTCCCGCTGACCATGGACCACACCATGGGCTCCACCACCATCGAATCCGCCCCCAAGCGCGTCGTTGCGCTGGACCCGAGCTACATCGACGCAGCCCTCCTGCTCGGGGCGGACCTGGTGGGCTACGTGCAGTACCGGCAGGACCCCACCGCTCCCTTCGCCCCTTACCTCGGCGACGTCGCCGAGGCCACCAAGGACTCGGTGAACGTGGGGACCCTGGCCGAACCCAACCTGGAGAAGATCCTCGAACTGCAGCCGGACCTGATCGTTTCCGCCAAGGTCCGCCATGAGGCCCTGTACACGCAGCTGTCCAAGATCGCGCCCACCATTTTCTCCGTGAGCACCGGACCCACGTGGAAGGAAAACGTGGTCTTCCTCGGCGAGGCCCTGGGCAAGAAGGCAAAGGCGGAAGAGCTGGTCAAGGCCTATGAGGACCGTGCCGCAAAGGTTGGCGCTGAGATCCTGGCCAAGAAACCGGACGCCACCTACTCCCTGGTCCGGTTTACCGGCGGCGACACCGCCCGCCTGTACTCCTCCAAATCGTTCATCGGCGAGATCATGGCCGACATGAACATCCCGCGGCCCAAGGACCAGCCGGACAGCGAGAAGGAAATCTTCGTGCCGCTGTCCGCGGAGCAGATCCTGCAGGGCGACGCCGGCCTGGTCATGGTCAGCGCGTTCACGCCGGCCGGAGCCGAAGGTGACAAGGCACGCGCCCAGCGGGAGGCCTTCACGTCCAACCCGCTGTGGCAGCGGCTCCAGGGCGAAGTCATCGACGTGGACGACGCCACGTTCCTGGCCTCGGTCAGCATCCAGGGCGCCCACGCGGTGATCACCGACCTGGCCAAGCACTACGGCGTGGACCCGCAGCTGCCCTAATGCTGCGAACGGCTGCTTCAACACCGGTTTCCCGGCACCCTGTCCGGGTATTCGAGGCAGTGGTGGCGGAGGTGCGGGACCTTGGCCCGCACTTCCGCCGCATCACACTGGCCAGTCCGTCGCTGCGGGCTTTCGGGGTACCGGAACCCACCCTGGACCTCCGCGTCAAGCTGATCCTGCCCAACCAGGGTCACCCCCTCACAACCCCCGGCGCCCCCGACGGCACCCTGCAGGCAGGCTGGTACCAGGCCTGGCTCCGGCAGGAGCAGCCGGGCCGGGGTTTCATCCGCAGCTACACCGTCCGGGCCTTCCGCCGGGGCCCCGGCGGACCGCACATCGACATCGACTTTGTGCTCCATGACGGCCCCGGTGCCCACGCCGGGCCAGGTTCGGCCTGGGCGCGGAACGCCGTGCCCGGGCAGCCGGCATGGTTCGTTGGACCCGACGCCTCAGCGGTGACTGCCGCCACGCCCCTCCCGGAGGCCGGCATCAACTGGAAGCCGGGCGGTGCGCGGCACGTCCTGCTCGCCGGCGACGAAACCGCCGTCCCGGCCATCAGCTCCATCCTTGAGGCCCTTCCCGCGCACCTCTCCGGAAACGCCTACCTGGAAGTCCCTGATGCAACAGACGTCCAGCCAATCACTACCCGCAGCCGCGTCAGGATCATCTGGCTGAACCGCGACGGCGGCGCCGTCCCCCACGGCCAGCGCCTGGAGCAGGCGGTCGGGCACGCCGTCGCCGCCAACAGCATCCTGCCGGACACCTACGCATGGGTGGGCGCTGAGGCGGGAACCGTGAGGAACCTCCGCCGCTGCCTTGCTGGCGCCGGGCTTGATGCACGGACGTCCGAGTTCCGCGGCTACTGGAGCCACGGCAAGGCCGGTTCCGGGGCCAACGGCATTCCGCTGGCAGCTATTTAGGCTAGCTTTGTGTATCGCGCCGCGGGACGCCATAGCAGCTTTCCCGCATCGAATTCTTTCTTGACGGCAATTCCATCGGCGTCGCCACGTCAATGGTCCCGGACAAGCCGATGCGCTACCTCCTGCAGACCGAGTCCTGCCTGACAGGCTGCCCGGCACCCGACGCCAGCGGCCATGTGTACGTCGACTGGGTAGCCATCTGGGCCAGGAACTAGGCACGGACTGCCCGGCTTTTCCGGCATGCCCGGCCACCGGCATGCGTGCGCGTCCCGGGAACTTCAAGGCATGCTGGGTACAATCAACGCCTAGACGAACGCACACTGCTTTGCCGGAGGTACGGAGAAACAATGTCGGAATGGCTCGAAGTCGGCGCGGACAACTACGTGCTGGTCACCGAAGGATCGCTGCTGAACACCGGACTGGTGGTGGGGTCCGAGCGGGCCATGGTGATCGATACCGGCTGCGGCCCCCGGCAGGGGAGGGAAATCCTGGACGCGGTGCGGGAAAAGACCCAGCTGCCTCTCGTGGTGGTCAACACCCACGCACATTACGACCATTTCTTCGGCAACGCGGTGTTCGCGGAAGCCGGCGTCACCGAGTTCTGGGCGCACCAGAACTGCGCCCGCGAGATCGATGAACGCGGGGACCTCCAGCGCCGGTTCGTGGGGACAATCGAGCCGGAGATGTCCACCGGCGAAGGACAGAACGTGGAGCTGGTGGTCCCCAACGCCATCGTGCGGGACCAACCTGTGCTGGTGGACCTGGGCGGGCTGGCGGCCACCCTGTTCTACCTGGGCCGGGGCCACACCGACGGTGACCTGCTGGTGGGCACCCCCACCACGCTTTACGTGGGCGATCTGGTGGAGCAGGGCGCGCACCCGTCCTTCGAGGATTCGTACCCGGAGGAGTGGGCGGACGTGCTCCGCCACATCTCCGCGCTCCGCCACCGCTACGAGTTCCTGATCCCCGGGCACGGGAAGCCGTGCAGCGACCAGTTCGTCAAGACCATGGCCCACACTCTGACCACCGCGGTCCGCCAGGCACGCCAGTCCATCCGCGACACCCCGGACGATGCCACCAAGGCCATCCCGGTCCTGCCCTACGGGCCGGAACAGTCGCGCTGGTTCATTAAGAGGCTCCAGGAGACCCGCCGCGAGCACTAGCCATAGTGGAACGTACGACGGCGGCCGCGTGCCGCCGTCGTACTTCTTCCGTTGTCCGGGGCGTACCTTCCGCCTGGTCGCCCGGCGTTTTCCCAGCCCGCCCCGCCTAGGATGTTCCTCATGAAGGTTGCCCGAGAGGCGAACTCCGCTGCCCTGGTAATAAACGCCGGGGCGCGGCTGGGGGCGGCGGCGCCGGAGCTGGCAGCGGACACACTGCAGCGGGCCGGCCTCCCCGTCTCCTCCGTGCACCACGTGCTGTCCGGCGCGGAGCTGCCCGGAATGCTGGACCGGGTGGTTGCCGACGGGCACGACCTGGTGGTTGTTGGCGGCGGTGACGGGACGGTCTCCTACGCCGCCGGCCGGCTCGCCGGGACCGGAATCGTACTCGGTGTCCTGCCGCTGGGAACCGCCAATGACCTTGCCCGCACGCTGGAGATACCGGGTGATCTTGCCGGGGCCTGCGCTGCGCTCGCCGGCGGGAAGGTGGTGGACATCGACCTGGGGCGGGCGAATGGCATGCCCTTCCTGAACGTTGCATCCGTTGGCCTGTCAGTAGGTGTCACCGAGACACTCAGCCCCCGCCTGAAGCGGTACCTCGGGCCGGCGGCCTACGGCGTGGCCGCCGTGCGCGCCTACGCCCGGCACCGGCCGTTCCGCGCCCGGCTCGAGTTCCCGGACGGGGACCATGACGCGCTGGAGCTCAAGGATATGCTGCAGGTGGCGGTGGGCAACGGCCGGCACTACGGCGGCGGCAACACGGTCTCGCCGACGGCCGGGATTGATGACCACCTCCTCGACATTTATGCAATCCCCGGAGCGCCGCTCCGCGAGCACGTGCGGATCGCGCGGCTGCTGAAGGACGGCAGCTTCGTGGAGCGCCACGGGGTGTACCACCTGACCACCCGGCGGGTCCGGCTGGTCACCGAACCGCCCATGCCGGTGAACCTCGACGGCGAGATCGCCACGGACACGCCCGCGGAGTTCACCATCGAGCGCAACGCCGTGCACGTGGTGGTGCCGGCAAGCAGCACCAGTGCGCGGTTCGATGGCTAGCGGGCGACGCCGGCCGGCTGGCGGTGCGTTCAGGTCCAGGCAGGACTGGCTCAAGTACGGCGGACTTTTCGTGCTGGCCGTGGTGGCGTTCGGGGTGGCCGCCATTGCCCTGATGGGGCCCCGGAACCCGGACGAAGCTGGTCCCGCGGCCGCGAGCCCGTCGGCAGCCGCGCCGTCGGCTACTGCTTCCGTGGCGCCGTCGCCCGCTTTCACGGGTACCGCCACGCCTCCAACGCCCGGAACCTTGGGCATTGAGCTGCCCGCCGAGCCTGTCCTGCTGATTCTCGGTGATTCGTACACAGCCGGGGTGGGGGCGGACCAGCCGGACCAGGGATGGGCGTACCTTGTTGCCGCGGAGCTCGGCTACCCCGCCACCGTGGACGGCGCGGGCGGAACCGGGTTCGCCTGGGGCGGCGGGGCGCAGGACGAGCAGGGCGAAGAGTACGAAGTCCGGTTGCGGAGGATCGCCGCCAACCCCGCCTTTGTGCCCAACGTCCTGGTACTGCAGGGCGGGCAGAACGATGCCGCCGTCCGTAACCCAGCTGAAGTGGAAGCCGCCACTGCCCAGACCATCGAGGCGGCCCGCAGGTTCTGGCCGGGCGTCCAAGTGGTGGTGCTGGGACCGTCGGCGCCGCGGCCCCTGGCGGAGGAACTGCGCGGCGTGAACAGCGCTGTCCGCGCCGGCGCCGCGGCTGTCAATGCGCCGTTTATTGACGCCGTGGAGGGCAACTGGTTCACGGGCGCCAACAGTCCGGGTTTCGACGCCGACGGCGCCCACCCCAACACCGCCGGCCACGCCCACATCGCCGGGAAGTTCCTGGAATCCTGGGCCGGCTTGACCCGTTGAGGAGGGCGGCAGGCGCCAGGGCTCCCGAAGCCGCCCGAACCACGTGGTGGGAATTTGTAAAACGAGTAGGCAATACGCAGGCGCCGAAGCGAGGGGATGCGTAGAGTCTGCGCATGGCGAATGTAATTGAACGAAAGCACGGGCGCCGCAGGGGGCCGGGTCCGGCCAAAGGAGGCCGCCCGCCGCTGGTTATCCTTGGTGTCGTCTTGGTGGTGGTCCTGGTTCTGGCCGCCTACGTCCTGATGCGTGGCTGAGCCGATGCACGTTCCAACCGCGGCATGACTCGCATGGGATTCTCCTGCGCCGGCCGTTACCTACCGGAAAACGGCACCTGCAGGCTACCCTGAGCCTGCTTCAGTAGATCCGGGGCCGCGCAGAAGAGGCGCTCAAGCTTGGGGCCGAGCTTCGAGGCTTCCACCCGTGCTTTGGCAGTGCATCCTGCACGCACCAGCGATTCCAACTCCCGGCAGTGCGCTTCTGCCTCCCAGGCGCCCGCCATGGACGAGGTGATCCGCAAACTGACCAGGGCGTCCAGGACCACGTCCGGGTCTTCGTCGTCCAGGGCCAGGAGGATGCGGGACCAGCGGCCAGGAATCATGCCCAGGTAGTCAGACAGAAATCTGAGCGCGATTTCCGGGCTGAGATCGTCGCCAATTTTCATGAGCTGCGCGAGGTCCAACGCTGGCGCTTGCCCAGCCGTCCGTGCCCCTGGGCCTGAGCTGTCCGCAACAACAGTCCGCGGGACCCGGACCTCACCGGACACAATTTTCACGCCGATACCCATGAGGTTTACCCCGTTCAAGTGACGGGCCGAGCCACAGCGGCCCGGCCGAACCACTTGATTCTGGCGGTCCACCATCAAGAAAGCGCCGTTCCCAGAATCAACATTCCATCAATTCTCGGCCGGCCGGTCGGTGGTGTGCCTTCCCGTCATTTGCTGAGGGCCGGGACTTTCGCTTCGCGGATGATGGCGTCAGCGTAGCCCAGGGCGTAGCCGGTGGCATTCGGGTGGAAATTCATGCCGTTGAAGGGGTCGGCGGGGTCGAAAAAGAACCAGGAACCGGGCAAGCCGACGCCGTGCCCGGCGAACTCGTCCGTGACGCTGACATAGACGGTGCCGGGGGACTTCTTGGCCGCCTCCTTGATGACCTTGTTCAGGGTGTCCGTGCCCTTGTTGAAGACCTTCGCCGCTTCATTGGTGATGTAGCCGTTGGCCCCGACCTCCGGCGAGAACAGGTGCGGATAGCCCAGTGCCACGATTCTGGCATTCGGTGCCTGGGCGCGGATGGCTGCGTAGGCAGCGGTCAGGGCAGGGAGGACCACCGCCTGGGCAACGCTTTCCGCGGCCTTGACCTCCGCCGCACAAATGTCCAGGGGGTACCGCATGCAGGCTCCGAGCAGGTTCCCGAACCCAACGTCGTTTCCGCCGGCGGTGATGGTCACCAGGTCCGTTTCCGCGTTCAGCACTCCGGCCGCGGATGCCACGTGGACCTGCATGGGCACCATGGCGGCGGTCCAGCCCGCGCAGGCGGCGTTGGCCGTGAGCTGCACGTCGTCCTGCGCGTCCAGCACGTCGGCGTAGCCCGGCGAGGCCTGGTAGCACGGCTGCAGCCCGGCAGGGTAGAGCGGAGAGATGGTGACATTAGGGGAGGCGCCGATGCCGGAGGTATAGGAATCCCCCAAAGCGACGTAGTCCAGCGGTGCCGGGGCCTGCGCGGCTGCCGGCGCAGCGACGGAGCCGGCCACCAGTCCGGTGACGACGGCGGCCAGCAACCCCAGGCGCCCCGCGATACCCCTGCAGGAGCGGGCGCCTCGGCCTGCCACTGGCTCAGAATGCGCGGTCCGGGTTTCTCTGTACGACGGGTTCTTCAATGTTCTTCTCCCTGGCGTAGTGCCAGGTGCCGTGGCCTCTGGCTTATGTGTCGAGCGGTCCGCCCAGCTCTACCTTCCGCGGCGTTACTACAGCGTTACTGGCACGGGCATACCGTCAGGCTATATTGAATTACCAAGCAAAGTTAGTAATTGGTCTCCGGGGGGAACCATGGCTCCAATCAGTAGTAATCCGTATCGGCGCTCCTGCTGATGGAACCCTGGGGAGCGGTTGTCCTCGCCGCCGTGATTGCGCCGGTTGCTGCCTACTTGGCGTGGACACTGCTGCGCAGGCAGAACCGGAAATCCGCTGCCGCTTCCAGGACGTCCCGTCTCCTGGAAGCTGTGCTGGCCACCAGCAGGGAATGGTTGTGGACTATTGGCCCGGACGGCAGGTTCACGTTCTCCGGGCCAATGTCCCGCGAGCTCATCGGATATGACCCCTCCGAGCTCCTCGGCCAGCACTTCAGCCAGGTTATGGAACCCGATGACCTGGCCCGGGCGCTGCAGGACCGGGTGGGCCTGGAGGCTAATGACTCCTCATGGACCGGCCTCGTGACCGCGATCCGTCACCGGAACGGCAGCCGGGTCCTTGTTGAGGTTTCCGGCAGGCCCATCTTTGACGGCCAGGGGCAGGTGTGCGGCTTCGAGGGGACCACGCGTGCCCTGGACGTGCCGGCGGCCCATGACGCTGCAGCCGAAGAAGCCCGCGCCGGGGTGGAAGCCATGCTTTCTTCCCGAACATTGTTGACGGCGTTCCAGCCGATTCGAGCCCTGGATTCCGGCGCCGTGATCGGCGCGGAGGCGCTGACCAGGTTCCTGAGCGCTGATGATCCCGGAATGTCCCCGCAGGCCTGGTTTGTGGAGGCTGCCTCCGTGGGACTGGGTGTGGATCTGGAAATTATCGCGCTTCAATCGGCCCTGTCCGCCGCGGTGTCCCTCCCGGAGGACCTCTACGTGGCAGTCAATCTTTCCCCCGGGGCCTGCCTTGATAACCGGATATCCAGCGTGGTGCAGGGAAGCGCCATTCCGGTTGGACGCGTTGTGCTGGAGCTGACGGAACACCATGGGGTGGCCGACTACGGCCGGCTTGGAGAAGCATTGGCCCCACTGCGGCACGCAGGTTTGAGGATCGCCGTAGACGATGCCGGTGCAGGGTTCGCCTCCATGCGCCACATTGTCGAGCTCAGGCCGGACCTGATCAAGCTCGACCGGGACATCATCACCGGCATCAATGCCGACGCCGGCCTGCAGGCCTTGGGCGCCGCCATGGTCAAGTTCGCGGGAGAGATTGGTGCTTCCCTCGTTGCCGAAGGGATTGAAACCCAGGCTGAGCTTGCGGCTGTGCGGAAGCTGGGCATGGGCGCAGGCCAGGGTTACCTGCTGGGCAGGCCCACTGTAGCCACAGAGGAATGGAAACTGTGGTCCGGGACAAGCTCTAACCACAGCCCCTCCACCCGCCGGGCGGGGCGGCACAAACATCCATAGCCTGCGGGGACCACACCCATCCCGGGGCCATTGTGCTGCGAATCACAGAAGACCGCCGAACCTCCTCGGCGGCCCCTCGGTAGGGAGCAGAAAATGAACAGAAATTCCAAACTGGCCATTGGCGGCGCCGCAGCAGCAGTAATCACAGTGGTATCCCTGGGTGCCGGCCCCGTCCTGGCCAATAACGGGAAATCGTCGGACAAGTCGGTGACGCTCACCGCTGTGCTCAGCGAACTGAACGGATCCGGCGCGTCCGGCACCGCTACGGCCGTGGTGAAAAACCAGAAAATCGAACACATTGAGGTCCACGCTGAGGGCCTGACGCCGGACGCGCCCCACGCCCAGCACATCCATTACGGCAACGACGCCCTGAACGAGTGCCCCACCCTCGCCCAGGACGCGAACCTGGACGGCCGCATCAACACCGTTGAAGGCATACCGGCCTACGGCCCGGTGGTGGTATCGCTGAACACCACCGGGGACACCACGCCGGCCAGCTTCCTCGATGTGGCCCGCTTCCCCGTCTCCCGCGACGGGATCTTGAGTTACAGCCGGGACAACATCGAGTTCACCGACGTCGCCGGAACAGGCTACCCCGGTGCCGGCGGACTCGGGACGGCCAAGCAGATCGCGGATTCCATCCGGGACGGCGAAGGCGTCCTCGTGATCCACGGGCTGGACTACGACGGCAACGGAACCTACAACTTCAGTGACCCTGAAGGCGGAAGCGAACTGAATGGTGACCTGCCGGCCGAAGCCACCGACCCGGCGGTCTGCGGCGTCCTGCGCTGACCCCCAGGCGGGACTGGCCGCTGCTGGGGGCGGCCAGATCCAACAGCCCCTGAAAACACTCCAGGGCGGGGCATCGGAAACAGCCAGTCGGGTGCGTCAATTCAATTGCGCCCTAGCGTCCGGTGTACGGGAAATCAGACCGCATGATGGGCCCGGAAAGCCCTTAGCGCATCTTCCCTAATCCATTTCCTGGTCAGAAAGACGTCCAGGGAACAAGACGCCAGGAGAGTCGCCCAGGAGACCCATACGGGTGCAAGACCCGCAAAAACCAATGCCATGACTGCAAGGACCAGGGCCCCGGAGGAATAGTTGTAAATTCGCCGCCCCGACGTAGCTTCCAGGGCATCTTGCCGCTCGCGAAAGTAGTTCAGCATTGAGTTCCTCCGGGAGGCTAAGGGCAATATCCGCCATTGTAACGGCGTGCTATATCCTTCCCCTTCGCTCCGCTTTCACCTTTAGCAAGACCGGCAGTATTCAGGGCCTACTCCGGGCATGTGTCTGAGGAACATACTTAACGGTGGGGGACGGCAGGAATTCTCAGTGAGGAGAAGCCATGTTGCAGGCCCTGATGTGCAGATTGAACATCCGCCACGATTGGCATGTGGAACACGCCGAAGACGGCGGCCTGTACAAGCGATGCCGTTGCTGCGGTAAGGACGATGACCGCGGCGGAGGCGGGACCGGCGCCCCCGGCACCTGGGCAGGCCCCGCGGGAATGGGCTGACCGCGCGCCATGGGTCCTCAATTCCGGGTGCTGTGTCCCGCCGCAATCGGAGCTGTGGCCGTCGCTGTCCTGGTCGGCGCGTGCACATCCCCTAATCCCGCCGCTCCCAGTCCTGAGCCCCCGGCCGCCCCCACCTCGGAGCTGGAAACCTTTGCCCGCGGCGCCGTGGAGGCCGGCGCGCCGGCGGTGGTCATCCATGTGCGCAACGGCGGCCGGGAGGAAGCAAAAGCCTCCGGGGCCAGGGACCTGGACTCGGGTGAGCCCGCCCGGCCAGCGGACAGGCTGTGGATCTCAGGCGCCGGAGCGCCGATGGTGGCCGTGTCCGTCCTCAAGCTCGTGGAGAAGGGCGCCATCCGCCTGGACGACCGGTTTCCGATCACCTGCCCGACTTTGGCGCCATCTTCCCGGGCTGGCAGCGGACCACAATCCGGGAGCTGCTCGGCAGCCGCTCGGGGCTCCCGGACTACATTCCGCGCTTGCTCGGGACCCGGACGGTGGAAGAGCTGCAGACCAGCGTGCTGACCTTCGAAGAAAGGCTCAGGATCGCGGCCGGAACGCCTGCCTCGCCTGGGCCGCTGTCCGAGGCGGCGTGGTCCGCAACCGACTGGGAAGTGCTGGCATGGATGCTGGAACGGATCCATGGCCGTGCGCTCGCCGATGTCCTCGGCGCGGACGTCTTTGAGCCCGCAGGCATGGGTAACACCCTGGTTGCCGTTCCGGGACCGCCGCCGGAGCCCATGCTCCACGGCTACGTGCTGGCCGGCGGAAACAGGATTGACTTCACCCGCACGGACATCGTCGCGGGGTCCGGCGATGCCGGCATCATTTCCACCGTTGCAGACCTGAACGCATTCTTCGCCGCCCTACCAGCGGGACGGCTGGTCAGTATGGAGGCGTGGAAGTCAATGGTGGAGGGAAACCCGTATGTTCTGGGGGGACTCCAGCAGACGGAAGGGATCTGCCCCGGCCAGCGCCACGTCTTTGTGTACGGCGGGGGAGGCGCGTACAACGTGCAGTCCATTTCCTCGCTGGACGGCCAGCAGCAGGTCTCCGTGGGCATGGCGCTGCCGCCGGCGGAACTGGACGTGTCCACCGTCCCGCCGCTCGTTGCCCGGATGGAGGAGGCTGCCCGTTCCACAGCAGCCAGCATGTGCGCACCCGCACGCCCGGCTGATCCGTGAGGGGTACGACGGCGGCCGCGCGCCGCTGTGGCGGCCCATGCGCGGGTGTTGCGCTTGGCGGTGCCGCCCCTGACACCGCCAAGCGCTGAGACCCATCGGTTTCCCGACTCAAGGCCGCGATATTACTGGACCCAGTTCCAGCCGCACCCCCATGCGCCGCTGCCTTTCACTGATTAGTCTGGGCTGCCATCCTCAAGGGAAGCGGCAGTTAGCGTCAAGAACGTCCCAAGACTTCCTCAAATTCCGGGCCAGGCAACCGGGCGTCGCTCGATCGGGAGCCCCGCCGCCTTCCATTCAGGGAAGCCCTCCTCGAGCCTTACGGCAGTGCGTCCTTCGTCCGTGAGCTGCCGCACGGCCTCGTCCGCAAACAGGCAGTACGGTCCGCGGCAGTAGGCCACGATTTCGCTCCCTTGCGGGACCTCCCGCAGCCGGGACCTGACGTCCGGGAGGGGCAGGGAGATTGCACCGGGGATATGTCCGGCGTTGTACTCCGGCTGTGGCCGCACGTCCAGCACCACGACGTCGCCCTGCCGCAGCCGCAGCAGCAGGTCGTCGCGCGTGATCATGCTCAGGTCGGCGCGGTCGCCGACGTAGGCGCGGACGAGCTCGCCCAGATGCCCGGCGTGCGTTTCGGCTGCCTCCCGAAGTGCCCGCCATAGCCGTTCCACTGCAGGGCTGGCGAGGGAGTAGTAGATTCGCGTCCCCGAACGCCGTGAGGAGGCGAGGCCGGCCCGCAGCAGGCGCTGCAGGTGCTGGGATGTGTTGGCCATGCTCTGGTGGATCTCTGCTGCCAGCTCTTCAACCGGCCGCTCGCCCTGGGCGAGGACATCGATGAGCTGGGCCCTCCGGCCGTTCCCTATTGCCTTGGCAGCTTCCACAAGGACGTCGTAGAGCGCATCCTTGTCCTGCTGGTCGCCCATCTGCGCCTCCTATTCAAGATATCTCTTGACAAGCCTACCTCGACGGGTTTCTTATTCAAGTACCTACTTGAATAAGAAAGGGGGTGGTGGCCATGTCCACCATCCAGACGCCACACCAGCAAGAGTCCCGGCTCCGGACAGGAGCGGGCCTCATGACTTTGGCCGGGCTGGCCTTCGTGGGGTACGCCGTGGTCTTTTTGATCATGAACTTCACGGACGCCTTCCTCGAACTGGGCATCGGGCCCGAGCAGGTGGACAAGGGGAAGGCGGAGATCGAGGCGTTCAGCCCGCAGCTGTACCACTACATCAGCCACCTGCACATCGCGGTCAGCGGCTTCATTGCGGCAACCGGCCTGGCTGTCGCAGGCTTGTCCTGGTTCGGGGTGCGCCGTGGAGAACGGTGGGCCTTCGCCACCGCGGTCACCGTCCCGATCGTTGGGCTCGCAGTGGCCCTCCCCGCACATTACCCGTGGGGCCTGGCCACGCTGGGGCACCTCGGCCTGATCTACCTCGCCGTGCTCATTTTCCTGGTGGGGGTCGTGGCGGCCTACAGCGGAATGCGAAGCTCCGCGGCTGAGCACCACTGACGCCGGCTCGAAAGTGACGTACGACGGCGGACGCGTGCCGCCGTCGTACGTCACCCTGGGTGCCTGGCCGGAGGGTTGCCGGCATGCCTCCGGCCGGCATCATCCCGGACGTTGCTTCCTTAGCGGACGTGCCCTGAGCCGGTTGACCCTGGCCTGCGGTGTCCTGGGCGCCCACGGATTCCTTTTCCGGACCGTCCATCGTCCCCGCGGGCATGCCGTACCGAGGCTGCGTCCAGCCAGCACCCAGCGCAGTTACGGAAACGTTATATATGCTGGGTTGGTGGTTTTTAGGTCAAGCAGCGGAAATTTGTCAGCCCCAGAACGTAACGCGATACCGGAAACAAGCCTCATCGCCGGGCGCAAGCACGCCCTCGACGGGCTCAGGACTGTTGCCGTGGCGGGGGTGTTTTTCTTCCACGCGGCAACCACCCTGGTGCCGGGCGGCTCCATCGGGGTGGACGTCTTTTTCACGCTCAGCGGCTTTGTGATCACCCTCCTCATCATGAAGGAGCACCTGGCCACGGGCCGGCTGCGGCTGGGCGTCTTCTACGCAAAGCGGCTGGCCCGGCTGTGGCCCGCCCTGCTGGCGCTGTGCGGAGTGATCCTCAGTGTGGGCGTGGCCTTCCCGGCGTCAAAGTGGGCCGGCCAGGAAGGGTTCGTCCTCCCGGCCGCCGCGTACGTGATGAACCTGGCCCGCTTCGGAATGTTCGGCGACTCCGTGGCAGGTGAAACCCTTGGCCCCACCTGGACCCTGGCCGTCGAGGAGCAGTTCTACCTGGTGTGGCCGCTGCTCCTGCTGGTGCTCCTGCGGTTCTGGAAGGTCCGCACGGTCGCCTGGATCACCGCAGGCCTGGCTGCGGCGTTCCTGCTGGAACGGTTCGTCCTGGTCCTGCTCGGGGCGCCGCTGAACCGCCTCTACAACGGGCCGGACACCCGGGCCGACGAACTGCTGATCGGCTGCGCCCTGGCCCTCGTGTTCACAGCCATCACACCGGGATCCCGGTTCCACGCAAGCCTCCTGGCGGCGGCGCGCTGGGCCGGACCGGCCGCCGGGCTCGTCCTCCTGGCCGCCGTGTTCCTGCTGAAGGAGCCGGACACCCCCGGCCCCTGGTTCAGTGCCTTTTGGACCGCCGGGCCCGCCGTGCTGTCCCTGCTGGCGGCCGTCCTGATCGGATCGCTCATCCTGCAGCCGGCGGGCTGCGCCGCCCGTGTCCTCAGCCACCCGTGGCTTGCCGGTCCCGGCCGCGACCTCTCCTACGCCTTCTACCTTTGGCACCTGCCCGTCTACCTGCTGCTGATGCCGCTCGTTCCCTCGCTGTGGTTCCGCGTGCCGCTGGCCGCAGCGGTGACCGTGCTGCTCGCCTATGCGTCCCACCGCCTGGTGGAGGCGCCCGTCCGCCGCTGGGCAAATACAAGGCTGGAGCCCGCCGTCGTCCGTTCATCTCCGGAAGCGGCGCGAAATTCCGCACCGGCACCGGACCGCCGGCCCGAACTGGTGTCAGCAGGCCGGGAATCCTAGCCTGCGGCGTCAGTGCGGGCGTTGATGTTGTTCTGGACGATGGTGGCCAGTGTGCGGAGCACTTGCTGGTCCGAGGCGCTGAATGCCCGGGGGCGCTGGTCGATGACGCACAGCGTTCCGATGTTCCAGCCGCGCGGCCCGTGCAGGGGATAACCGGCGTAGAACCGGATAAAGGGTTCCCCGATGACGAGCGGGTTGGTGGCGAACCGGTCATCGGTGAGGGTGTCGTTGATGATCAGCATCGTGTTCAGCCGCACGGTATGCGTGCACAGCGCGACCTCCCGGGGCGTCTCCTCGCGAAGGGGGCCCACCACGGACTTGAGGAACTGGGTATTTTCGGCGATCAGGGACAGTGACGCAGCGCCAACGCCGAAATAGTCCTTGGCGGTTTCCACAACCTGGTCAAAGATTTCCACTGTGCCTCCGTGGAGCAGGTCGGTCTCCCGAAGGGACTGTAGCCGTTCCTCCTCCGCCCTTTCAGGCGTCAGGAGGAACCTGCCCGCAGCTCCCAGGCCGGCCAGCGCATCCTCGCCGGCACGTCCACGCCCGTGCCGGGGTCCCTTGCCCGGCGGCTGCGCCGCTGCGGGCCCCGAGCCGGCACTGTAGCCCCGTTCGAATTCGGGCAAAGACAGTGCGCCGTGAAGGTAGGCATGCAGCTCAAGATCGGAAAAGGGCCGCCCGCCAAAGTAGGTCGGCCAGACGTGCGCCGGGTCCAAGCCGGCAACAACCATGGCCGCAAGCTTGAGCCGCCGCTCTGAATCGTCGCTCATGCTGTGCGCCCGGGCATGGCAGGCGCATCCAACCCATGCCGCCGTGCTGATTTACAGGCCATGCTAATCAGTCTACTTACTAATTTCGCATGCCCCTAAACCAGCAGAGGATGATGTCCACATTGTGCCGCCGCAGCGGAGCGTCCTTCACGCCAGGCCAGGGCCTTGCAGCGGCGGCGGGAGGTCAGGCAGCGGGCTCGGCCGTCTGCGCCAGCCACGCAGCCTGGTACTGCCCGCTACGGGCGGCCGGGGGAGCTTCGCGGTGCTCAGCACACTGGACCTCGGCGGTCAGCGGGCCGCCGCCGTCGTCCTTCTTATAGTGCGTCACGTGGTTGGTGTTCCTGCCGCACGTAATGCAAAGGGCCTGGTGCTGTTTGGTCCACATGCATGAATAATACGGTCGGGCCTGTTTCGCACAAGTAAAAGTCCCCAAACGCGTGGAAATCCGCAGCGGGAGTGCGGGGACTTTTAATTTGTTGTTTACTTCCGCGGCGCAGGTTATTAAAGTCATGTCTGTCATAGTCCAGATGGGCGCCGGGGGGCGTCTGGGAGGGGGTAGCGCATCACCACTGACCGTAACCAGAAGACAATTGACCACTACGTTGAAAGCCCCTCCCATGAGGGGCTTTCCCCTTGCCCGGCCAGCCCGGCTGCTCCGTCGGGCCGGGGGCCCTGCCTCAGGATTCGAACCTGGCCGCCGGAGCGCCGCTGGGCAGCGCCTTGAGGATGTTCTCGGCGACATTGCGGACCTTGAGGTTCCGCTGGCGCGACGCGCTGGCCAGCTTGATGAAGGCTTCGGGGTACGTACAGCGGTTCTGCGCCATGATCACCCCGCACGCCACGTCGATGGAGGTGCGGCTTTCCAGCACAGACTTGAGGTTGTCTCCGGCGGACCGGACGCTGCGCACCTCAAGGGCCAGCCGCATGCTGTGCGTTGCCACCCCGGCAAACCATTTGGCCTCGGCCAACAGGCTCTGCGGGAGCCCGGTGGCGGTGCGCCCCAGGAATACCAGGGCGCAGGATGTGCCGCCGGCCAGCCCCAACGGGACGGCCACGGCACCGCAATACCCGGCATCCGCGAGCCGCCGGCGATACGTCCGCCACCGCACCGACGTGTCGCCGTCGACCGCCACCGCGGCGGCAGTGCTCAGGGCCTGCATCAAGGGCCCGTCCCCGTACCGGTCCTCCGATGCCGCCAGTTCGGATGCGGCCATGCTGCTCCCGGCAGTGACCGGGGTGCACCCGCCGCGCGCCAGCACCGCGGCGCAGTCGAGCCCTGGCCCGGCCGGCCCCTCCACCGCCTTCGCAGCGGCCTCGGTCAGCCGCTGCAGGGAGTCCAGTTCTGTGTCCATCCCGGTTATGAGGTCCAGCAGGAACCCGGGCCGGTCCTGGCGCCTGCCGTCAGTCGCCGGATGTGCTGCCACGCTTTTGCCCCCGTCCACGTTCCGGCCTGCGCCTTGCCGAAGCGCGGGCTTTCCCTGAACTTAGTGGAGCGGCACGGAAAGGGCACGAGTAGCAGGTACTCTATTTTTCCTGCCCGGCAGTTGGACTACTTGCTTGGCGCACTGAACGGACCGGACCAGCCCTTTCCCCGGGCGGAGGCGGAGTTGTAGGCGCCCTTCTCGGACTCGGGCCCGGAGTTGGAGGTGCTATCCGGCGTCCGGATCGCTGGCTTGCAGCCACTGCTGGAATGTTTGGCGTCCGACGGCGGCACCCGGCGCCGGGATCAGCGCGCCGCTGCGCATGGCTTTGCCCATCCGGCCTGGCAGCACTGCCTCCAGAACCTTTTTGCGCTCGCCGGTCTTCGCGAGATAGGAGCGCACGAGGTCTGCGAGTTCCTCGGCCCGCGGCCCCCCGAGGTCATTGATCCGTCCCTGCGGTCCCGCCTCCGCGGCGTCCACCAGGGCCTCGGCCACCTCACGGGCAGCTACGGGCTGGGTGAACATTTTTGGAACGGCCACCAGCGGGCCCACCGTCCCGATCTTCACCGTCAGCGGGACGAACTCGTGGAACTGGGTAGAGCGGAGCAGGGTCCACGGGACGCCGCCGTGGCGGACCTCGTCCTCCTGCACCAGCTTTCCCGCATACAGGCCGGACGTGACGCCGTCGATCCCTACGATGGAGAGTGCCACGTGGTGCTGCACGCCCGCTTCCTGTTCCGCCGCGAGCAGGTTCTGGGTGGCATTGGTGTAGAAGTCCACGGCCTGCTTGGTGGAGGTGGTCTGGATCCCGGAGACGTCGATCACGGTGTCCATACCGGCGAGGGCCTGGGCCAGGCCGTGCCCCTTCACCAGGTCCACGCCCTCCGCACGGCTCAGGCTGACGACGTGGTGGCCGCGCTCCTTCGCTACGGCTACCACGTGGCGCCCGACAGTACCGGTTCCCCCTGCAACGGCGATCCTCATGGAGAAATCCTACGTAATTACCTCGATGGATGGTTTGCTCACCGGAAGGTTATTTCCTGCTCTATGGCGACGACCCAATGCCCACGCCCTCAAAGCAGCCGAGGGCATCGGCCTGGACCCGTGCCTTCTACAGGATCACCGCTCAATGGCGCCCGAAGGGAGCTCCGGTTCCGCAGGGCCCAACTGCTTCCCTGATCCGCGGCATTCACCCTCCGGGGTCCCCCGAAACCCATTTCAATTGACTTTCGATAGGTAGTAGCCGAAACTCGATACATGCAAATCACCCGCCTGGCCGTCACTGCCCTTAGGATGGTGCTCGTTGCCGCCTTCCTCCTCCTGGTCCTGTTCCAGGTCATGTCCATTCCCGGACAGTTCGCCCATATGGCGCAGGAGAACCCGGAGCGGGCGCACCTGCAGTGGCCGCTGACCATGTTCTTCATCCTGGAGGTGGCCTGCGTCCAGGTGGTGATCGTCAGCACGTGGAAGCTGCTGACCCTTGTCAAGCAGGACAGGATCTTCAGCCGCGGCGCCCTGGTGTGGGTAACTGCCATTGTGTGGGCAATCGCGGCCGGCTGGACCATGCTCGCCGCGCTCGCCGCCGTCGTGGTCCTCAATGCCGACGATCCCGGACTGCCACTCCTGCTGCTGCTGGTCCTGGTGGCCGGCGCCGCCCTGGGCCTTGTGGTGGTGGTGCTCCGCGCCCTGCTCCGGCAGGCTACTGACCTCCGCGCGGACATGGAAGCGGTCATCTGATGCCCATAGTGGTGCGCATCGACGTCGAACTGGCCAAACGGAAGATGAGCGTGGGGGAGTTTGCCGAACGCGTGGGCCTCACGCCCGCCAACGTTGCGGTCCTGAAAAACGGCCGTGCCAAGGCGGTCCGCTTCAGCACGCTGGAAGCGATGTGCCGGGTCCTTGAGTGCCAGCCCGGCGACCTGCTGGAGTTCGTGGAGGACTAGAGCTGCGCCGTGATGCCTGTGGCGTGGAATCCTAGGATTCCTGGACGTCCCGCCGATAGTATCTGAGGCAGGAATAGGTCAGGCTACTTACGGTTGGTGAGCACATGGTCGAAGCGGCACCTGCAATGGTTTCGCCGGTTATCCGCCGGAACAACATCACCCTGTCCGGCCGCCCTGATGGGCCGGTGATGCTGTTTGCGCATGGTTTCGGCTGCGACCAGGACATGTGGCGCAGGCTCCTGCCGTATTTCGCCGATGACTACCGGCTGGTCCTCTTCGACCATGTGGGCGCCGGACGCTCGGACGCCTCTGCCTACGACCGCACCAAATACGGATCCCTGGACGGCTATGCGGCTGACTTACTGGAAATCTGCGCGGCCCTTGACCTGAGGGACGTCATCGTCGTCGGCCACAGTGTCAGCGCAATGATTTCCGTACTTGCGGCGGTCCAGGAGCCCGGCCGCTTCTCCCACCTGATCCTGGTGGCGCCGTCGCCCCGCTACACGAACGACCCTTCCGACGGCTATGTGGGCGGATTCTCGCGGGAGGACATCCAAAGCCTGCTGGACTCCCTGGACAGCAACTACTTTGCGTGGGCGGCGGCCCTCGCGCCGATGGTAATGGGCAACCCGGACGAACCCGGACTGGCCGAGGATCTGCGCGGCAGTTTCTGCCGGACCAACCCCTCCATCGCGCGGCACTTCGCCAGGGTTACGTTCCTCTCCGACACCCGGAATGAACTCGGGAAAGTACGCACCAGCAGCCTGATCCTGCAGTGCTCCGACGATCTGCTCGCGCCGCCCGAAGTGGGAACCTACTTGAACCGTCAGCTGGAACGCAGTTCGCTGGTGCACCTCAAGGCCACCGGACACTGTCCGCACGTCAGCGCACCGGAGGCAACAGCGGGGGCCATACGGCAGTACCTTGCCACCGGCCCGTGACCGGCGCCCAGGCCGGCGGGCCGGCGGACTTCGAGTCACTGTTCCACAAGGCGCCGTGCGGCTACCTGGTAACGGACGACGGCGGGAGTATCACCGCGGTCAATGAAACCTTTGCGCAGTGGTCGGGTTATGCCCCTACGGAACTCCTGGGAACCCGGCTGCAGTCCCTGATGCCCGTCGGCGACCAAATGCTATATTCCACGCACTGTATTCCGCAGCTGGGCATTGCCGGAGCCATTTCGGAAATAGCCGTAGAGATTATTGCCGCTGACGGACGGCGCCGCGCCGCGCTGCTCTCGGCCTCGAGGTCTCCCGGCTCCCCGCAACATGCCGCCAGTGTCCGCGTCATCATCTTCAGCGCCCACGAACGCCGGATGTACGAAAAGGAACTGGTGTCCGCCCTGCGGGAGGCCGAGGAATCCGAAGCCCGGCGGGCGCAGGCCGAAACGGAACTGCAGCACCTCGCGTTCCACGATGCCCTGACCGGGCTCCCCAACCGGGCGGGGCTGAAAGCCAAGCTCAAGACGGTCCTGGCGGATCGCCCGCCAGGCGGCGGCACCTTGGCTGCCCTTTTTGTTGACCTTGACCATTTCAAGGCCGTGAATGACAGCCTTGGCCACGCCGCAGGGGACGAGCTCCTTAAGTCCGTGGCACAGCGCCTGGCGCCGGCCGCCGGCGAATCGCGCACCGTGGCGCGGCTTTCCGGGGACGAGTTCCTGGTGCTGGACGTGTTCGGGTCCGCCGAGGAAGCAACAGTACTCGCGGCCAGGATCCTGGACGTCCTCAGCGCCCCGATCCTGCTCGAGGGCCTGGAGATCGTTACCTCCGCCAGCATTGGAGTGGCGGTGTCCGGGAATGAGCCGGAAAACCTGGACGACCTTGTCCGCCGTGCCGATATCGCCATGTTCCGCGCAAAGGCGCTCGGCCGCAACCGCTGGGAGATTCACCAGCACGCGGAATCAGACCCCACCGTGGACCGGCTCCGCGCCCTCGGAGAGCTGCGCCGGGGGATCAGTGACGGTGACCTGCGCGTCCACTACCAGCCTCGCGTGGACCTGCGTACCGGCCATGCCAGCGGAGTGGAGGCGCTGGTCAGGTGGCAGCACCCGACGCGCGGGCTGCTGCCGCCGTCGGAATTCATCACCATGGCCGAGGAATCAGGCCTGGTGCGGCCCCTGGGCGCGTGGGTCCTGGATGAAACCCTCAGGCAGGCAGCCAGCTGGCGCCGCGAGGGGCGCCGTGCCGCGGAGCTCGACGTTGCGGTCAACCTGTCAGCCCGGCAGCTGAATGACCCCGGGTTGGTGACGATGGTGGAAGATGCCCTCCGGCTTGCCCGGATCGACCCTGCCGTACTGCTCCTGGAAATCACGGAAACAGCCCTGATGGCGGATCCCGGCGCCGCCCTCGAGTCGCTGACTGCCCTCAAGAAGCTGGGCGTGGGCCTTGCCGTCGACGACTTCGGCACCGGCTACTCCAGCCTGACCTACCTGAAGAAATTCCCGATAGACGAATTGAAGATCGACCGCTCCTTCATAGGCGGACTGGACTCGGACCACGGAGACGCCGCGATCGTGGGCAGCTGCATAGAGCTGGCGCATGCGGTGGGCCTGCGGGCCGTTGCCGAAGGAGTGGAAACGTCCGGCCAGTTGCGAACCCTCAAGGAGATGGGCTGCGATCTTGCCCAGGGCTTCCATTTCAGCCGCCCACTTCCGGCGCCGCGCCTCAAGGAATGGCTGGATGCACACCTTGGGGGTGGCAAGGACTTTCAGTGAAGCCGGGAGTGCAGCTACCCGTCTATTCGGATACAGCTGCACTCACAGGCGTGGAACACGAAGGATAAGGTTGCGGCTGGCTCCCTGGCCCGACGATTGGGCGCTTCGGGTGCCGTTGCCTTAGGTGCCTAGGCGGCGATGAGGGCCGGCGAAGTCGAATAAGCGGCGCGGCGGCCGGCCTCGGCGTCTGCGCGCGGTGCCAGGACGCTGATGGTACAGGGTGCCTGCTCCGGATCGATCTTGGCCGGCAGGTGGTGTGTTGCGGAGGACGCATGGAGCATTTCCAGCGCTTCCGGGTCCACCCGGGCGTGGGAAATATCCAGCTCCAGGTCGAGGCCATTCCGCAAGGAATTGGCGCGTTTAACTACTACATAAAGGGCGTTGACGCTGTGGATGGTGACGTGCCCCTTGGCGATCACCAAGGCCCTGGCGTGGTCGAGATCTACACGGACAACAATGTTCAGCTTGGAATTCAAGTTGTAAAGCCTTCCCCGGCATTGGCTGCGACGCTGCAGCTTCTTGCTATGGCCTGTTTCTTAAGCCTCAATCAGAGTAGGGGCTGAATGTGATGGACGCAACACCAGGGCCATTATTACAACGGTTAGGGTTTCCCCGTTGCCGGAAGCTTTGTATGGTCCTGGCGCCCGCCAGGCCGAGGGCCGCTTCCTTCAAAGCCCGTGGAAGGAAAGGCTTTGTGATGTAGGCGGCGGCTCCTGATGCCATCCCGGAAAGGACGTCCTCTTCTTCTGACCTGGCGGTGAGGAACAGCAGCGGCGCCTGGCTCACTTCCCGCAGGGCCCGGGCAACTTCATGACCGTCCATGTCCGGCAGGCCGACGTCAAGGGTAATCAGGGACAGGGATGGGCCGGCGGCGGTGCACGCGGCAATTCCCTCGGCTCCGGACTCGGCGGCCAGCACCTTGAATCCTGCACGGCCCAGCACGGCGGTGATCAATCCACGGACGTCCGGGTCATCTTCTATGACCAGGCAAACGCTCTGTTCTTCCACATGGCCCCCAGCTCTCGCAATTGCCAAAAGTCTAAGGCTGGCATGCCGGTCATGGGCAAACAGGAGACATATTTCTTTCCGGCTCCCACCCGGATCCTCGTACCGGCGCTGGCGGGGTCAGCCGATGATGGGCCGTTCCTCCGGCAGCCGGAACAGGCGCGGGCGGGCCGCCAGGGCCAGGGCGGAAGCTACGGCCACCGTTCCGATGCGCCCGGTGAACATCAGCGCCATGAGCACCCATTTCGCTGCCGGGGGCAGGTCGTACGTGATGCCGGTGCTCATGCCCACGGTGGCGAACGCGGAGATGGATTCGAATAGGACCTTTTCCAGGCTGTAGTCCGTGAACATCAGCAGGAGCATGGTTCCAATGACGACGGCGGCGATCCCCAGCAGTGCGACGGACAGGGCCTGCCGCTGGGAGGACGAGCTGATGGAGCGGTGGGCGATGGTCACCTGGTCGCGGCCGCGGACTTCATTCCAGATGGCGAAGCCCAGCACCAGGAACGTCGTGATCTTGATACCGCCGGCGGTACCGGCGCTTCCGCCGCCGATGAACATCAGGATGTTGGTGACCATCAGCGTTTCCGGGGCAGCGGCACCGTAGTCGATGCTGTTGAAGCCGGCGGTGCGGGGAAAGACGCTGCCTGCGAAGGAGCCCAGGATCTTGCCCGTCAGGGAAAGCGGGCCCAGGGTTTCGTTCCTGTTCCACTCGAAGGCCGCGAACAGTGCGAAACCGGCCACCAGGAGCAGCAGCGTTCCGTAGATGGTCAGGCGCAGGTGGACAGACCAGTTCTTCGGCGCCACCTCGGCGCGGGTGAGCTGGATGATGACCGGGAAGCCGAGCCCGCCGGCAATAACGGCCAGGCAGACCGGAACGATGATCCACGGGTCTTCGGCGAAGCCGATCAGGTTGTCGCTGAAGAGGGAAAAGCCCGCGTTGTTGAACGCTGAGATGGCATGGAACAGCCCATGCCACAGGGCGGTGGCAGGGTTCTGGTCGTAAGCGATCCAGAACCGGGCGGTCAGGATTAAGGCTGTTGCGGCCTCGAAGGTGAGCATGATTTTTGCCACCCGGAGCAGCACCGCCCGGACGTCCCCCAGGTTCAGGGTGTGGGTCTCGGACTGGGCCACGAGCTGGCCGCGCAGGCCGATGCTCTTGCGGACCAGCAGTGCCAGGAGCGTTGCCAGGGTCATGATGCCGAACCCGCCTACCTGGATGAGGCCCAGGATGATGCCCTGCCCTAACGGTGTCCAGTAGGTGGCGGTGTCTACGGTGATAAGGCCCGTGACGCAGACGGCGGAGACGGAGGTGAACAGGGCGTCGATGAACTCCGCGGAGCCCCCGTCCTGCCGGGCTGCCGGGATCATCAGCAGGGCCCCGCCGGTGAAGATGACCAGCAGGAAGGCCACCGGGACGGCCCTGACGGGGTGGGTCAGCAGGCGGCGGACAAAGTTGTCCTTTCTGCTTTCCTTCCCGCTCCTGGCGTCCCGGAGCATCTTCTGGATTGCGGCGACGTTGGCCGGTTCCGTGCCGGGGTTCCCGGCATTCGGGGAATTCGACGGCGGCGGGCCGCTCCTGCGCAGGCTCATCCTACGTGGATGCCCGGGCGGCGGTCCGGGTCGGGTTCGTTTTCGCGAATGATTTCCCGGACCACCGGGGCGGTGTCCCCGCGGCCCAGGAGAAGGTAGCGCATCAGGTGGGCCAGGGGGTTTCCTTCGGACCACTCGAAGTAGGCGTGCGGTTTGACACCCGTGCCGTCGCGCAGTGCAAGGAGGATCGCGGCGATGGCGTTGGGGGCCGCAGGGCTGTTGGCCCGCAGGATCCTGTGGCCGTCCACTTCCACGCCACGGACTTCCAGGGTGTCGCTGAACTCGGAGGGGTCGGTGATGTCGATTTCCAGGAAGATGACATCAGCGGTGCCGGGCACGGGGTTGTTCTCCCGCTGCACCGCTTCCTTGTCCCTGTACTCGGCGCCGTCCCGGTCCTGCGGACGGTTGGCGATCAGGTTGATCCTGCCGTCGTACTCAAGCGTGTCGCTGATGAAGCGGCGCGCGCCGTCGTCGAACTCTATTTTGTCCACGCGCAGCTCCGTGGTGCGGCTGACGCGGGAGACGAGGGAGATGGCAATGATGCCGAGGATGAAGAACGCGGAGATGGTGATGCCGTCCGGTTTCTCGATCACGTTGGCGGCCAGCGCATAGAGCATCACCAGCGTGAGCACAGTGAAACCGATGGATGCCGCGCGCTGCTTCCGGCGGATGGCGGAGATGGTGACGGCGATGGCGCCGGAGACCATCATGGCCAGGATTCCGGTGGCGTAGGCGCCGGCCTGGGCGTTGACGTCCGCTTTGAAACCGATGGTGATCAGGATGCTGATGGCCGTGTAGACCAGCACCACCGGGCGGACGGCGCGGGACCAGTCCGGGGCCATGCCGTAGGAGGGCAGGTAGCGCGGCACGATGTTGATCAGCCCGGCCATCGCGGAGGCGCCGGCGAACCAGAGGATGAGGATGCTGCTGATGTCATAGACGGAACCGAAACCGTTGCCGAGCTTTTCGTGGGCAAGGTACGCCAGCGCACGGCCGTTCGCTTCGCCCCCGGCCTGGAACTGTTCGGCAGGGATCAGCACCGTGGTGACGAAGCTGCTGCCGATCAGGTAGACGCTCATGATTACCGCCGCTGCGGTCAGGAGCTTGCGGGTGTTCTTGATCCGGCCGGCGAGCTTCTCCTCCGGAGTTGCGCCTTTGGACGCCACCAGGGGCATCATGCTGACGCCGGTCTCGAAGCCTGACAGCCCCAGGACCAGCAGGGGGAATGCCATGAGGGCCGGGCCGATGACCCCGCCCAAACCTCCGCCGGAGGAGGTGAGGGCGCCGGTCCAGCCGCTCAAAGCGCCCGGAGTAGTGAAGATCTCGACGACTCCTGCCCCGATGATCACGGCATTCATGAGCAGGAACACCGCCACCAGCGGGATTGCCACGGCCACGGCTTCGGAGAAGCCCATGAGGAACACCCCGCCCAGGATCAGCAGCAGGACCACGGTGATCGCGACGGCCTGGCCTTCCAGGAAGTGGGGCAGGAACGGGTTTTCGAGCAGGTGCACGGTGGCGTCGGCGGCTGACAGGGTGATGGTGACGATCCAGGACGTGGCCACGAAGCCGAGCAGGATCAGCACGAAGACCTTTCCCCGCCAGAACGGCAGGAGCCGTTCGAGCATGGCCACGGACCCCTGCCCGTGGGGGCTTTCCTTGGCCACCCGCCTGTACATGGGCAGCATTCCGAGCAGGGTCAGGGCCACGATCAGCAGGGTGGCGAGCGGAGACAGCGCACCGGCGGCCAGGGCGGCAATGCCGGGAAGGTAGGACAGGGTTGAGAAGTAGTCCACCCCGGTGAGGCACATGACCTTCCACCAGCGATGCTGCGGGGCATGGGCTTCTGCTGCTTCCGGGCCGACAGGCTGGTGCACCCGGTGCTCAAGCAGCCAGCGGGTGAACGCGTTGCCGGGCACTGTCTCGCGTTCGGGGTTGGGAACGGTGGCGGGGATGGAGAACTGGGCGGAAGCCGTCAAGGGACGTGTCTTTCTTTACTGCCGGATGAGGGCACACGGTCCCCGTTTCCAGGCGCGGCACTGTGCTGATAACCACCGGAGCGTAACACCGGGCAGGTCCTGTCCAACGGGCGTTTCCGGGGATCTTAATGCTTTCTTAACGCCTCTGCTACAGCAGTGCAGGGGTGCAGCGGAACAGGGGCTCGCCGGTGCTGGACGGTCACTCCTGGAAGCGGTACCCCAGCCCGGTTTCCGTGAGCAGGTGCCGGGGATTGGCCGGATCCAGTTCGAGCTTCCGCCGCAACTGTGCGAGGTATACCCGCAGGTAGGCCGTCTCGCCCGCGTAACCGGGGCCCCACACCTGCGTGAGGATTTCCTCGTGCGTGACCAGGGCGCCGCTGTTCCTGACCAGCATTTCCAGGATGTTCCACTCGGTGGGCGTCAGCCGCACGGGCACTCCGCGGCGGGTTACCTGTTTGGCCGGCAGATTAACGGTGAAGTCATTCGTCTTCACAACAGGGGAGTCCCCCGGTGCCCCCCGGCGCAGGGCGGCGCGGAGCCGGGCAAGGAGTTCATCCATGCCGAACGGCTTGGTCACGTAGTCGTCCGCGCCGGCGTCCAGGGCCTGGATCTTGTCCTCGGATCCGTGCCGTGCAGAGAGGACAAGGATGGGTACGTCGTTCCAGCGCCGGAGGCGGCGGATGACTTCGACGCCGTCCAGGTCGGGAAGCCCCAGGTCCAGGATGATGATGTCCACCGGGTGCTGCGCGGCCTGCTCCAGCGCGCTCTGGCCGGTAAACGCGGTCACGGTGGAGTAGCCCCTGGCGTTCAGGTTGATCTGGAGCGCACGAAGGATCTGGACCTCGTCATCAACGATCAGGACTGCTGCCATGATGCCCCCCTTGTGCCGGATTCCGGCGCGGCGCCGGTGGAGAGCGGCAGCCGGACCACCATGGTCAGGCCCCCGCCCGGAGTGGGTTCAGCCAATAGGACCCCGCCCATGGCCTCGGTGAATCCCTTCGCGACAGCCAGGCCAAGGCCGATCCCCGTCCCGGGCGTGGTGTCATCCGCGCGCTGGAAGGGGCGGAACATCGCCAGGACCTCATCGGCAGGGATGCCTGAGCCGTGATCAACCACGGTGAGCTCGCTGGCAGGAACATCCCCAATTCTCGCACTCCCCGCACCTCCGACCGCCCCGGCAATCACCACGTCGGAATCCGGGGCGTACTTGAGCGCGTTCTCCACCAGGTTGGCGATGACGCGCTCCAGCATCCCCGGGTCTGCATCTACCGGGGGCATGTTGTCCGGCAGCAGCACCCTGAGCCGCTCCGAGTCCGTTCCCCGCAATGCCTCGCCCACCACATCCACCCAGTAGACGGGGCGGATGAGCGGCGCCACGGAATCGGCCGTGATCCTGGACATGTCCAGGAGGTTGCTGACCAGCCGGTCCAGCCTGTCCGCGCCGTGTTCAATGGTGGCCAGGAGTTCTTCCTGTTCCTCGGGTCCGAAGGTGATGGTTTTGTCCCGCAGGCTGCTGGAGGCCAGCTTGATGCCGGCCAGGGGGGTGCGCAGGTCGTGGGACACCGCCCGCAGGATGGAGGTCCGCATGGTGTTGCCTTCGGCCAGGCGCAGGTTTTCGCGCTGGCTGGCAGAGAGTTCCTCGCGCTGCACCATGGCCAGCAGGTGCGCGCCGAAGGCAGCCAGCAGCCGCCTTTCGTCCTGCGAGAGTTCCCTTCCCGTCAGGGTGAGCATCCTGTCCCCGTTCAGTTGCTCCACCGTGTCCGCCTCCGAAACTTCAGCGGGGCGGGGTTCGCCGGAGAATTCCTGGAGCTCCCACGCCGCGGACCTGCCGGTCCCGCGCCTGGCCCACAGCCCGGTCCCTTGCACTTGGAAATGCTCCCTGACCTGGTCAAGGAAGGCGGGGATGCTGTTGCCTTCGGCGACCGCCCTGCGGCTCAGTTCACCCAGCACGGCGGCTTCCGCGCCGGCTATGTGTGCTTCCTTGCTGAGCTTGGCCGACCGGTCCACCACCAGCGAGACGGCCACCGCCACCAGGACAAAGATCAGCAGCGCCAGGACGTTTTCCGGATCGATGACTGACAGGGACCCGACAGGCCGGACACTGAAGTAGTTAACGATCAGCCCCGCGACGACGGCCGCCGCCACGGCCGGCCAAAGCCCCCCGAGCAGGGCCACACCCACAATGCCGGTCAGGTGGACCAGCATGTCCGTTGACAGCTGGTTGTGGGGGAGGAGGTCCAGGACGAACTGCAGGACAGGGGGAAGCCCCACCGCCAGGGCAAACGCGGGGATCTCCCGGCGCCGCCCCAGCCGGGGAGGCGTCCGCCTCTGGCCGCCGGAGGGGCCGGGAAGGTGGTTGATGAGGTGGACATCCATGGTGCCTGCGTCCCGCAGCACGCCGGCTGCCACCCCGGTCCGGCCACGTAGGGGGGAGCGGCGGGAGGGGGACCCCACCATGACCTGGGTGGCGTTGATGCTCCTGGCAAAGTCCACCAGGGCCTGCCCGACGTCCCGTCCGCCGATGGCGTGGAAGACGCCGCCGAATTCCGCAGTGAGCCTGCGCAGCATCGCCAGGTCCTTGCCGGACTCCGCGGATGCCTCCGTGCCGGTGCGGACGTGGACCACGTGGAGCTCTCCGCCGGCAGCCGCGGCGAGCATCCTTGCAGCCCTGCGCACCAGGGCCTGGTCGCGGCTCTTTCCGCCCACCCCGACGGCGATCTTTTCCCGGGCCGGCCAGCTCTCCCTGACCCTCTTCAATTCCTTGTAGCCGGACAGGTCTGCGTCCACGCGCTCAGCCAGCCACAACAGTGCGAGCTCCCGCAGGGCGGCGAGCGTGCCGATGCGGAAAACGCCGGCAAGCGCGGCGTCGGCCTCTTCGCGGGTGCCGTAGATCTTTCCGTCCGCAAGCCGCTGCCGTAGCAGCTCAGGCGAGGCGTCCACGAGTTCGATCTGGCCGGCGCCCCGCACCACGGTGTCCGGGACAGTAGGTGACTCCTGCTCTCCCGTGACCTCCCGGACCGCGTCGGACAGCGATTCCAGGTTCCTGATGTCCAAGGTGGAGATGACATTGATCCCGGCTTCGAGCAGGGCGTCCACCTGCTCCCACCGGCGCACGCCGCCCGATGCAGCGGCGTAGTCGTCGACCAGGACGATGTCCGGGGCCCGGTCCTTAATGGCCTGGACGTCCAGCCCGCCTTCCAGGCCCTGGCTCCCCGGTTTCGGGCACAGTTCCAGGCCCGCCAGCATCTCTTCATTGTCGGCACGGTCTTTGGCAGCGACAACACCAACGACGACGTCGAAGCCCTCTCCGGCCAGCCTGCGGCCTTCTTCCAGCAACGCAAACGTCTTGCCTGCCCCGGGCGCAGCCCCAAGAAAGATGCGCAGATTACCTCGTGCCATGGCTCTATTGTTCCCCCTGCGCGCACGGCGGCATGGCTAGAGTGATGGGTGGACTGAAGGGCAGGGGCCGCATGACGGAAGAAACGCAGACGGGTATGGCCGGGACGGTCCTGGGTGAGCGCTACAGGGTTGGCCAGGTAATTGGCGACGGCGGCATGGGGAGCGTCTACCGGGGCACCGACGTGGTGCTGGGCAGGGAAGTGGCGCTGAAGGTCTTCCGTGCCGACGTCACCGATCCGGAGGAACTGCGCAGGCAGCAGGCAGAAGCCCGGATGCTTGCCGGGCTGAACCACCCCGGCCTGGTGACGCTCTTCGATACGGGAACCCTGTTGAGCGGCGGGCGGGAGGTGCCTTTCCTGGTGATGGAGCTGGTCAGCGGGGTGGACCTGCGCGGGCACCTGGCCTCGGGCCCGCTGCCCGGAGCCGAGGTGGCCCGCCTGGGCGCCGAGCTCGCGGGTGCGCTGCAGTACATCCACCACCGCGGTGTGGTCCACCGCGACATCAAACCAGCCAACATCCTCTTGACCCGCTATACGGCGGATTCCCCCTTGCGCCCCAAGCTGGCGGACTTCGGCATCGCACGGATGCTCGACGGCGCCCGGGTCACCGCCACCAATATGGTGCCGGGGACCGCGGCCTACTTGAGTCCGGAGCAGGCCAGCGGAGAACAGGTTGGACCGGCGGCGGACATCTATGCGCTGGGGCTTGTGCTGCTGGAGGCACTGACCGGGAAAGTGGCATTCCCCGGGCCGCCGCTTGAGGCCGCAGTGGCCAGGCTTTCGCAGGACCCGGATATTCCTGATGCCCTGGGTCCGCGCTGGACGCCGCTGCTCGCCGCCATGACTGCGCGGGACCCCCGGGCACGGCCGGAGGCCTCGGGCGTGGCCGCGGAACTCGGCACGGCCGGAGACTGGGGCGGGCTGGCCAATGCAGCCGGCGGGGCAACGGCCGCCACGGAAGCCCTTCCGCAGCCCACCCGCGTCCTCCCGCCCCTGGGACCCGGGAATGCTCCCGAACCGTCAGGGAACCCCGAGCCCGCTGGACCGGCAGGTACCCGGGGGCCAAGGATTCCCACCCTTTCCGGCAGCGAAGCAACCAACGTGACGTCGTGGCAGCGGGCTCCCAGGGCAGGAATCCCTGAAGCTCCCGCCCGCGGACCATCAATCGCGCAGCGTCCGTGGAAGAAACCCGGCACCTTGAAGGGCCGCCGGCCCTGGATCCTGGCCGCCGTCGTCGTTCTTGTGCTGGTCCTCGCGGCATTCCTGTTAACCTCCATCCAACGCCCCGCCCCCGCCCCCGTGGAAACACCCCAGCCGGTCATCACCGGACCGCTGGGCGAGCACTTCAAGGAACTGGAAGAGAGCGTCACGCCATGAGCCGGACAAGATACTCAGTCCGGATCCTGGCCGTCTGCCTGGGGCTGGTGCTGTTCACGTCCTGCGCCGGCGCGTCGGAGCTGGATGCAGGAACGGCGGAAGACCTGCAGGCCCGGGTGGCGTCCGCTAAACAGCTCGCCGCGCAGCAGGACTTTCCGGCGGCGCTCGCCGAGCTTCAACAGCTGGGCCAGGGCGTGGCAACCGCAGCGGAAAAGGGCCTGATGTCGGCCGAACGGAAGGCGCGCGCGGAGGCTGCGATCAGCAAAATCAGGGCTGAGCTCGAGGCGGCGCAGCAGGCGGCGGAACCGCAGCCCGCCCCCTCCGCGGAACCAACGGCCGCTGAGGACCAGGAGGAAGACGCCCAAAAAGAGGCTGAAGAGCAGCCCGAGGATGCCAAGAAGGACGCCGGGAAGGGTAAAGGCAAAGGCAACGGGTAAGGGCGGAATAGCCACCAGGCCCTTAGTACATGCTTGCCTGAATACATCTTCGGATGTACTTTGATTCCATGGAATCGCTTACCCGGGCCCCCGTGCTGTCCAGGTTCGGTTACGCGGTGTCGGACGCAACCCGTGCGCGGATTCTTTTGGCCCTCTCCGAAGCGCCGGCTTATCCGTCGGACTTGGCTGACTCCCTGGGGGTCTCGCGGCAGAGCATGTCCAACCACCTGGCCTGCCTGCGCGGCTGTGGACTGGTGGTTGCTGTCCCGGACGGGCGGCGGAGCCGCTACGAACTTGCGGACGCCAGGCTTGGCCACGCCATCAAGGACCTGATCGGTGTTGTCCTTGCCGTGGACCCGGCCTGCTGCGCCCCGGACGGGGAGTGCGTTGCATGACGCTGCTCCACACACCAACCCCGGAACGCCGCGCGGTGTTGAGCCGGAGGATCCGGCTGTTCGCGGCCACCACCATCAGCTATAACGTCATCGAAGCCGTAGTGGCACTCTGGGCCGGCGGAACCGCGGACTCCTCCGCGCTGGTGGGCTTCGGCCTGGACTCCGTCATAGAGGTGGCGTCCGCCCTGGCGTTGTCGTGGCAGTTCACCGCCAAGGATCCGGAGCGGCGCGAGCACCTGACCTTGCGGATCATTGCCATTTCCTTCTTTGCCCTTGCCGCATTCGTGAGCGTGGACGCGGTCCGGTCACTCACGGGCGGGGGAGAAGCCCGGCACTCGGCGCCGGGAATCGCAATCGCAGCCTTGAGCCTGGCGGTCATGCCCGTCCTGTCCTGGGCGCAGCGCCGCGCCGGGCGGGAAATCGGCTCCAAAACCGCCGTGGCCGATTCCAAGCAAACGCTGCTCTGCACGTACCTCTCGGCCGTACTGCTGGTTGGCCTGGTCCTGAACAGCGCTTTGGGCTGGTGGTGGGCCGATGCCGGTGCCGCCCTGGTCATCGCCGCCATCGCCGTTCGTGAAGGCATCGACGCCTGGCGGGGTGAGGCCTGCTGCCCCGTCCTGCACGGCGGTGAGGGCAGCGGCCCTGATGAAGTAGACGCTGCGTGCTGCGCCGGCTGCGGGGACGCGGCCCAGCAGGACAAGCCGGCACCGGAAACCCCGGCATCCGGGCCTCCGCCGGCCGGCCGCTGAGCGCCCGTCTCCACCCCAGGGGAACGTCCGGGCCACAGTTCGGGAACCAGGATCCCGGATCCGCACTTTCCCCTTCCCCCGCCAGTTGGCGCGGGTGGATCATTTAGCCATGGACAAGCGCGCAAGCCGTGGCGGCCATGACGCCGCCGAAGGCGCGGAGGCCGCGGAGCCACCGGACGGGCCAGGGCAACCAGGGGAACCGGGCCGGCCGGACCACGTGGTGGTGTTCGTCCACGGCATGGGCCGGGCCCTCAAAGGCGGCACCCTGCAGGAATGGGCCCAGCCCCTGATGCTGAGCCTGCACGATCTCTCCCTGGACATGGTGCCGCGCACCGCGCATCCGCACCTGGTGATCACCAAGGCTAACGCGGTGGGGGACGCACCGGAGGTGCTGGTCAAGGTCCTCCGCGGCGTTGCCGGCCGAAAGCCGGACTATCTGACTGTTCTCATGACCGAGGCGTCCTGGGGCAGGGACTTCGAGCCGGCGTCGGCCGCGTCCACCTACTCGTGGGCGCTGCGCACCGCCCTGCGGGTGTACATGCGGTCCGTGCAGCTGATCAAATGGAACCTCCATCCCGGCCAGCGGAAGGACGTCCGGTGGCTCGGCGCCTGGCTGCGGCAGCTGGTCCTTACTTCGCTGGCCGCGTTCGCCGGGTTCTTCATCCTGCTGGCGGTGCTCGTGGTGCTGTTGCTGATCATCATCCTGGCCTGGATTCCGGGGCCGGGACGGTGGATGGGGAAGCTTGTGTCCCTGTTCGCGGACTTCCTGGGCGATCCCCAGGTGTGGAAGCGCAAGCCCCTGCAGGCTGCGGCCATGCGGCAGCGGGTGGTGGACACGCTCCAGCGCTGGGACCACGGCACGGGCACCGAGGTGACCGTGGTGGCGCACAGCCAGGGCGCCGCGATCACCGGGCAGGTCCTGTTCCAGAACCAGGCCCGCGCCACCAACTTTGTCAGCGTGGGCAGCGGGCTGGACCTGTTGGGCTACGCGCAGTGGGGCGGCGGAACGGGGGAGGACCCCGTGACGGACTGGCTGGCCAACCCCCGGCGCCCCCGCTGGATCAACGTGTGGGGGAAGTTCGACTTTGTGCCCGCCGGGCCGATCTCCACGCACGCCAACGGTCGGCTGCCCGTCTTCGGCAAGATCTATGCCCGGGACACAGAGGGCGACGGCGGTCCGGGCCCCGAGGAACATCCCGTGTACAACCGGTCCGCCCTGATCTACGACCACATTGTCTACTCCAAGAACCGCGTTGAGGTGCTGGATCCGCTGGCGCGGCTGGTCCTGGATCCGCCACCGGACCCTGCCGGGCTGGCGTTCAGGATGCTCGACGGCGACCGGCGGCTCCGCCCGCACCGCGTCATGGTGAAGAGCCTGGGGGTGACGCGGCTTCTCGCCGTCATCACCTCAGCGCTGAGCGCCCCGGCGGCGCTGGCGTGGCTCGGTTCTCTGGACTGGACGCGGAACCTGGTCCAGTGCGGACCGCCCGGCGCCGGCCGGGATCCATGGTGGTCCGCCTGGCTGTGCTCCGGCCCGACGTACCACTGGGCGCACTGGCAGGACCTGGGCGTGCTGGCCGTGACAACCGCCGTTTTTGCCGGCGTGCTGGTGGGACTCCTGAACGGGCCGGTGTGGGGAGTGCTGCACGACCGGCTGCAGCGGCTGCGCAAGCCGTCGTTCCGGCAGTCCAGCGATCCCACCCGGAACCTGCCGGCCAACCCGTGGTGGTACGTGACGTGGTATTTGCTGATCGTGACGGCGGCGGCCGTGGCTGTGCCGTTCATGCTGGCGTGGCCGGACCTGCCCTGGGTTGCGGTGGTGGTGCTGGTGCTTGCGCTCTGGTCGCTCTGCTTCACGCGCACCAGCATCACGGGCCTGCCGGCGCGTACCGGTGAACCCGTGCAGGAGCAAGCGGTTGCCAAAACGCAGCGGGCGGCACCCCAGCCGCCGCCCGGCGTCGTACGTGGCGAACGGCAGGCTCAGCCCACCGGTTCGGCAAGCCTTCCGGCTAACACCGTGACAGGTGCGGCGGACCAGCGCTCGCGCTCAGGCTCATAGGAAATGACGACGGCGGCGTCGCTGTCCCGTGCCTCGTCCATGGCGAGCAGCAGGGCGTCCTCCACATGCCGCGCATACTCCAGCCGCTCCGCCAGCGTGCCCTGCAAGTCGGCGTCGTCGATCAGCACGTGGCCCTTGCCGTCCACGATGACTTTCAGTGAATACCCCTGGTCCTCGTGCAAGGACCCCCTGGTGGATGAAATTTCGGTGACTCTGTCTGCCCGGACCAGCCCGTTGCCGAGCGTGCGGATCCACACTTCACCCATCGAATGACCTCCCCGTTTGTGTGGGCGCGGGAAAGCGCCCCATAAAGCGAACGCTACTCCTTCCCGGGGCGTTTGTGACCCCCGAATTTCACCCGTCCTATTGGCCGGGGCATGGGCGCGTCCGGCCTGCGCCCGGAGGCCCGGCTTCGGTGCGCATGGGCCAGTCCTGCGCACTGACGCCTGCCCTCGCTGCGCCGGACGGCGGCGCCTCGTGGGCGGCCATAGGATAAATCTGATGACTTCCCCGGACGACCCCCAGCCCTTCAGCCTGCGCGGCATGGCGGTGGCCGCTTTCGGGCCCACGCTGCTCTACGGGATCGGCACGGGAGCCATCCTGCCGGTGGTGGCCCTCACCGCCCGCGATCTCGGCGCTTCGGTGGCCGTTGCGGCGCTGATCGTCACGCTGATCGGCGTGGGGTCCTGGTTCTTCAACCTGCCCGCCTCCCTGGTGACCCTCAAATTCGGTGAGCGCTGGTCCATCGTGGCTGCCGCCGCGGCCGCCGGGCTCGCGCTCGCGGCGGCCGGGCTGACGTCCGTGGTCCCCAACGGGCTGTGGCTGCTCGCAGTGGCGATGGCCGTCGTCGGGATGTCCGGGGCCGTATTCGGGCTGGCCCGGCAAAAGTACCTCACCGAGGCCGTACCCGTGGAATTCCGTGCCCGGGCGCTCTCCACGCTGGGCGGCGTGAACCGCATCGGCGTGTTCATCGGCCCGTTCCTGGGCGCGGCGGTGATGCAGTTCGCCGGAATCAGCGGCGCCTACTGGGTGGGCGTGGTTGCCATGGCGGGAGCCGCGCTGCTGTCCCTCACCATCCCGGACCTGGCCGTTCCGCCAGCGCCCGACGGCGGCTACAAGGGTCCGGAGCCCACCCTCCGCAGTGTGGCGGTATCCCACGCAGGCGTGTTCCTTTCGCTGGGCTTGGGGATCCTGCTGCTCAGCGCCCTCCGCTCCTCCCGGCAGGTGGTCATCCCGCTGTGGGCGGACAACCTGGGCATGGACGCAACTTCCGCCTCCCTGATCTACGGGCTCTCCGGCGCGATCGACATGCTGGTGTTCTATCCCGCCGGCAAGCTCATGGACCGGAAGGGCCGGCAGTTCGTCGCCGTCCCGTCCACGCTTCTCATGGGCGTGGCCCTGCTGCTGATTCCGCTGACCGGGTCCTTCACGGGGCTGCTGCTGGCTGCGCTGCTGATCGGGTTCGGCAACGGGATCAGTTCGGGCCTGGTGATGACGTTGGGCGCCGACTTCTCGCCGGACCGGGGCCGCGGGCAGTTCCTGGGGCTGTGGCGGTTCATGGCCGACGCCGGGTCCACCGCCGGCCCCGTCCTGCTCTCCGGGGTGACTGCCCTTGCCACCTTGGGCGCGGGGATCTCAGCCACCGGCATACTGGGGTTCGCGGCGGCGGCCGTGTTCGCCGTCGTGATTCCCCGCCTGAGGCACCGGCGCAACTACTGAGCCACGCGAGGGCGGGATATCCTCGACAGATGAGTGAACCGGGCACGCCCACGAGGATCAGTGCGCTGCAAAAAGGCGCCTGGTGGCTGCAGGACTACCTATATGCCGCGGGATGGCAGGTCCGCGGCATGTTGTCGCGTGTCCAGCCCGGGTCCTTCCACCAGGGGCACCGGCGGCCGGTCCTGATCATCCCCGGCGTCTACGAAAACTGGCAGTTCATGATGCCGCTCATCCAGTCCATCCACGACGCCGGCCATCCCGTCCACGTGGTCACGGTGCTGCAGCGGAACCAGCTCGATGTCCCCGCGGCGGCCCGGATGGTGGCGCAGCACCTGGAGGAAGCTGGGCTGCGGGACGCCGCGATCGTGGCGCACAGCAAGGGCGGCCTGATTGGAAAGTACGCCATGCTGATGCTGGATCCTGAGCAGCGGATCAACCGGATGGTCACGGTGTGCACCCCGTTCTCCGGTTCGCGCTATGCCAGGTACATGCTGCTGCCGAGCCTGCGCATCTTTTCCCCCCGCCACCCCCTGACCCTTGAGCTGGCCCGCGAGGAGGCAATCAACAGCCGGATCACGTCCATCTACGGCCCGTTCGATCCGCACATTCCGGAAGGCAGCGTCCTTCCCGGTGCCACGAACATCGAGCTGCCCACGGCAGGGCACTTCCGGATTTTGGGTGATCCTGAGACGGCGCGGATCATCGTTGAGCAGCTGAACTTCGACGAGCCGTGACTCCGGGACTGGAGAACCCGGATATCGGAGAACCGGATGCGGGGTCCTCGCGGGCGGGGTCCTTCGATGCGGGGTCCCCGCGCGCGGTTCCGGACGAGCCTGACCACTCCCGCTCCAGCAGCGCCGTGGAGCGCCGGCAGAGCAGGTGGGCCACTGTGCTGGCGGTGCTGCAGCGGCTGCTGTACCTGTCGGTGACCGTCGCCGTCGGCTGGGCTGTGTACTTTTTCCTGCTCGCCAGGCTCTCCCGCGGCCCTGAGCAGGCGTGGGTGTTCCTGCCCGTCTGGCTGATCCTGGCCTATGCCCTGCTGCCGCGCGTCCATAAGATCCTGAGCAGCCTGTACATCCCTGACTACTTCATCGGCCGGGCAAGGACGGGCGACGGCGTGCTGGGCGATCCCGTCAACCTCGCCGTGGTGGGGACGGAGGAAGAGCTGCGGCGGGCCATGCGTTCCGCCGGCTGGGTGGAAGCGGATCCCATCACCCCGGCGACCGCCTGGCACACCCTGGTGTCCACCGTCCTGGGCCGCAGCTATCCCGCCGCCCCGGTAAGTTCCTTGTACGTCTTCGGCAACAGGCAGGACCTGGCGTTCCAGCGCGAGATCGACGGGAACCCGCGCAAGCGGCACCATGTCCGGTTCTGGAAGTGCCCGCCCGGGTGGATGCTGCCGGGCGGCCTGGCCGTGGACTGGGTGGGAGCCGGCACGTACGACAGGAGCGTGGGACTGTCCCTGTTCACGTTCCAGATCACGCACAAGATTGCCGACCGCACGGACGAGGAACGCGACTTCATCATTGCCACGCTGCAGGCAGCCGAGGCCGTGCAGTCCGTGCACGTCATCCTCAACTACTCCAGCGGCTACCACCACCGCAACGGCGGCGGCGATGCCATCCGCACCGACGGTCACCTGCCGATCATTGACCTGTACGAGCCGGGCCGGCCGGATGCTTCTGGCTGACTTCAGTCGTCCGGTGCCCGAATCTCGCATAAGCCCCGAGCCCTATCGAAACCAGAAACAGGGCAGTACCTGTGGCCTCAGGACCGGCCAGCAATCCCGCGGCCAGGACACCGCTGTCCATTGCAAGGGCGAGGAAGTGAATTCTTGCCGGTATCCTCATCTGGCGCGCCTCCCCGCCCTGCATGCTCGGCTTGGCCCGCGGATCAGTCGCGTTCAGGCGCGCCCGTCCGCAGGACCTGGAAATCTGCCCCCAGTTCAACGTCAACTTCGGAACCGTCGTCAAGAACGATTTCCGCCTCGTAGGCGGCGCCGCCCCCGCTCTCCCGTTCCACGTCCCCGATCCGGCCCTTGCCCACGTTCGCCAGTGCGGCTTGGCCTGCCCTGTCGCGGTCTGCAGCGCTCAGCGGCTGTCCGGGGTCGTCGTCCCTGCCCTCCGAGACCACCTGGAACGAGCCGTCGAGTTCCACTTCCACCCGGGTGCCGTTGTTCAACTGAACGTCTACTTCATAGGAAGTATTGGGATCGTTGTCAGTCTCGGCACTGATGACGGTGCCGGGTCCCGTGCGGGCAATGGCCGCGTCGCTGGCCTGCTGCAGGGCATTTCCGGTCAATGGCTGGTCGTCGCCCGGGGTGGTGCCGGCAGTGGCAATGGACGCTCCGGAGATTGCGGCTGCCGCGGCAGCAACGCCTGTAAGCAAAAGAATTTTCCTGCCCATGACGGTCTCCTGTTGTATGGCCCCCAACAGATCCTGATCGATAAAACCAGTGTGCTGCCAAGGCTTCTGCGCCCACAAATTTCACCGGGCAAATCTCAGCCAGGGCTCAGTTTTCCTCAGCCAGGGCACAGCCAGGACAAAGAAATCAAAAACAGTTGCCGGGAGGGTTTGTCACAGGCGGCAGCGGGACGCATCCTTGGTTCATGGACGCCGAACAGCGGCGCCCCCGCTTCGGGAAAACGCGCACCCGACGCTGGGGGGTGCGCAAGCGGGCAACGGCCACGGCGGTCGCCTTTGTGGCGGCTGCGCTGCTCGTCGGCGGACTGATTCTCCTGCTGCTGCTGCAGAGGGCCCTGGTGGCGTCCGCCGAAAGGCTCACCCGGCTCCAAGCCGAGGACGTGGTGGCCCACATCGCGGAACAGGACCTCGAGGAAGCGGCCAACTATGTCAGGTCGGCGGCGCGCCCGGGCCAGTACATCCAGATCCTGGACCCCAACGGAGCCGTCCTGGCGGCGTCGGTCCCCGCCGCGGCCACCAGGCCCATCACGGCGCTGCGGCCGGAAGCCAAACAAACGCTGTTCGAGCATGTCTCCGTGCAGCAGAGCCTGTTCGACGATGATCTGCTTGTGGCGGCCACGGGCGTTGGCGAGGACGAGAAGGTTTATACCGTAGCCGTTGGCGCCACGGTAACAGCGCAGGCCGAGACTGTGGCCACCGTGGCATGGTTCATCCTTGGCGCCGCGCCACTCCTCCTGGCGGGTGTGGGCTTCGGCGTCTGGATCCTTGTGGGACGGTCGCTGCGCCAGGTTGAGCAGATCCGCGACCAGGTTGCGGGGATTAACGCACGGAGCCTGGACGGCCGGGTGGGGGTGCCCCGGACGTCCGACGAGATCCAGGCCTTGGCGCAGACGATGAACATGATGCTGGACCGGCTGGAAGCCTCGGACCGGGAACAGCGGCGCTTTGTCTCCGATGCGAGCCACGAACTGCGCAGCCCCCTGGCAACGCTCAGCGCCGCAGTGGAGATCGCAGCCGCCGATCCGTCCGGGGCCATGTGGGAGGAGACAAAGGAGGTTGTGGCCGGGGAAACGGCCCGGATGCGCTACCTGGTCCAGGACCTGCTGACCCTGGCCAAGGCCGATGACCAGGGCCTGCGCCTGGAAGCGGCGGACGTGGACCTGGACGATGTCCTCAACGACGAAGTCCGCCGCCTGCGCTGCACCAGCAGGCACAAGATCGAGGCCAGGCTTGAACCGGCCCGGATCACGGGGGATGTCCGGAGCCTCGGCCGGGCCATCCGGAACGTCCTGGACAACGCGGAGAGGTACGCCCGGGCGCGGATCAGCATCCAGGTGCGAAACTCGCCGGACGACGTACTGCTCACCATAGATGACGATGGCCCGCCGGTGCCGATTGCCGAACGCGAGCGGATCTTTGAACGCTTTGTCCGGCTTGACGAAAGCCGGTCGCGCGAAAGCGGTGGCAGCGGCCTGGGCCTGGCCATCACGTCCGCAATAGTCAGTGCCCACGGCGGCCGGATCCTGTGCACGGAAGCCCCCGACGGCGGCTGCCGGTTCGAGCTGGCATTTCCCGCCCAGGCCACCCAGGTTCAGTCCGCCGAGGAGGCCCTGGTCCAGCCTTTCACGCCCCTGAAGGCGCCGGGAAAACCGCTGCGGCAGGGCGGTCGGGGGTGAGCATGTACCCCATTCCCCGGATGGTGGTCAGGGTGTGCAGCCCGAAAGGCGTATCGATTTTCCGCCTCAGGTAGCCCATGTACACCTCGACGACGTTGCCGCCTCCCTCGAAGTCGGAACCCCAGACGTTGCGGAGGATTTCGGATTTGGAGACCACCTGATCGTGCCTGCGCATCAGGTAGTACAGCAGCGCGTATTCCTTGGCGGTGAGTCCGATAGGGGTGTCTCCGCGGTGGACACTGCGGCTTACGGAATCCAGGTTCAGGCTGCCGAGGGCGATGACCACAGGCCGCTCGGGGGCGCCCCGGCGTGCCAGGGCCCGGATGCGCGCCACCAGCACCAGGAAGCTGAAGGGCTTGGTAAGGTAGTCGTCCGCGCCAAGATCGAAGGCGTCGGTCTGGTCGTACTCACCATCTTTTGCGGTCAGCATCAGGACCGGCGTCCAGATCCGGTGCTCCCGGATTCCCCTAAGTACGTCGTAGCCGTTCTTCAGGGGCAGCATCAGGTCCAGCAGGATCACGTCATAGGGGTTCTCCACCGCAGCCCGCAGGCCGCTGACGCCGTCGTGGGCCAGGTCCACGACGAACCCCTCATTGCGCAGCCCGCGGCGAACCGTTTCGGCCAGCACCACTTCGTCGTCGACGACCAGAACCCTCATGACCGCGCCTCCCGGTTCATACCGACAGTATCCCTGACCCCGGCTGGGCAGCACCACACCCAGCAAGCCGCCAGCCGATGGAAGTCCCGGCGCCGCCGTGGGGGGACAGGCGGCGCCGGGACGCGGGATACCTGGCGGCGCCCACTTCAAAACGACGCCAGGAGACAGATGGGCCGGGTCGAAGAGCACCAATGTGGTCGAAATCCCCGGGCCAAGCACCAGCAAGTATTCCCGGGCTGTATCAAAAAAGGGGCCGGAAATTCATCAAGAAACGGTCAACATTCACCCAGCCGGGGTCAGTGGTGACCGTCAGCGCCCTGGTGAGTCCCGCCGTCGTGCGGCGTATGCGAACAGTGAGGTGGTGGCGACGGTGGCCAGGTACCCGGCGATCACGATCAGCGCGATCCCCGCCCAGAAATAGTTCGTGGTGCTGGCTTCCTGCCAAGGGCCGGGCGCGATGCGGGCCAGCGAGTACAGCGCTACGGCCGCGGATACCAGCCCGATCGCAACCGGCAGCGTCAGCCAGAGCCGTGCCGAGCCGATGTGCCTGCCGAACCCGTCCCACTCATTCCAGGACCCGCGCCGGATGATGAGCCAGCCCGCCGGAATCATAAACGCGCCCACCAGCAGGAACGCCGCCACCACGTCCGCCGGCCGGTGCCACTGGTTGATCAGTGTGGAGACCCCGGACGCAATGGCGAACGTGCCGCCCACGAAGCCGGCCATCGGGCGCCACCGGGGGGAGGCCATGAGGAAGACCGCGGCCGCAGCCGATGCCGCCAGCGTGGTGTGCCCGGACGGCAGCGAGTTCAGCTCCAGAGTCACCACACCCTTGTCCGGGCGGGCCGGGAGCAGGTCCTTCAGCACCTGGGTGGCGATGTTTGCCCCGACGCACGCGGCCACGGCGATCCCGGCCTCCGTCCAGTGCTTCCGGATCACCGTGACAAACAACACCACGACGGCGGCCATCACCAGTGAGATGGTTGGCAGCAGGTCCAGGAACCTTGTGCTCGCCTTGCCCGCCGGTCCGTGGATGCCCACGGCCTCCACCAGCGCCGACTCATCAATGAACTGGCCGGTGGTGGTCTGCACGAAGTAGTAGTAGGTGGCGATGAGTCCGGCCACGCAGGCCAGGGTGGCAAGCACGAACAGGAAGCCCGACCCCGGTGCGGGTCGGGCTGCTGTCCTGCTGGGTGCCTGCCGTTGGTAAGTCATCGGTTTAAGGGTGTCACAGAAAGCTGGGAGCCCGCTTCACCCAACTAGGTAGCGCCAAGTGTCGTTTTGGAGGCTCATAACGACACTTGGCGCTACCTAGTTGGGCCGGGGCGGGCTGGCCGGGGCGAGGCTGGGGAAGCTGGCCGCTGCAATCACCAGCGCGAGGGCCCCGAGTCCGAAGGGCAGGGCGGTCAGCGTGGCCACGCCGCCTACCAGCAGCGGCCCGCCGGCGTCGCCGAGTTCGCGCCCCAGTTCGGCAGAGCCCATGGTGCGGCCCATGCGCTCGGGCGGGGTGGTGTCCGCGAGGTGCGCGAAAGCCAGCGGGGTTGCCGCGCCCACACCGACTCCGATTGCTGCAGCGGCAAGGAAGATGGTGACCGGGCCCGGGGCGGCCGAGATCACACCGATGCCTGCCGCGATGAGGAGGAGTCCCGCCGTCGTGCCCTTATTGTCAGTGATGCGGTCCCGGTCCCGCAGCCGGCCGATCCGCGGCTGGGTCAGGACGGAGCCGAGCGCCAGGAGGCTGACCGCAGCGGTGCCGGCGACGGCGTCCAGGCCGTGCCTCGTGGCCAGCGCGGGGAGGAATCCGACGGCGGCTCCGAGCGCCGCCGTCGATGCCGCCAGGACCAGCGTGGGCACGAGGAAGCGCCGCTCGCCCACCTGCCGTGCGAGGTCCAGCACGGTGTAGCGCTGGCGGGGGAGGGGTTCCAGGTGCGGCACAGCCAGCAGGACCCACGCTGCCGTGGCTGCCGCGAGGACGGACAGGGTGCCGAAAAGCAGGGCGAAGCCGCCGGCCCAGATCAGGCCCGCGCCCAGCAGCGGCCCGATGATGTAGCCCAGGCTTTTCCATGACCCGTACCTGCCGAAATACGTGCCCGCATTCCCGCCGCGTGCCAGCCGGGCCACCATGGCGGACGATGCCGGTGAGAACGCGGATGCCGCTGCGCCCTGGCCGAGCCGCGCCAGGGCCAGCATCAGCGGGTCCGCCGCCCAGAGCCCGATCAGGGACAGTGCGGCAAAAGCGAGCAGCCCGCCGACGATGACGGGTTTGGCGCCGATCCTGTCGCTCAGGGCGCCGAAGACCGGCTTGAGGAAGACCTCGGAAACGTCGTACAGGGCGAGGAGGATGCCCAGGTTAAGCAGCGTCAGGCCGATGTTCCCGCTTTGCGCGCCCAGGCCCGCCGCGATGCTGTGGGCCCCGAATGCGGTAACGAACCCGGCGGCGTAGAGGGGCGCGGAGACGCTGGCGGCCTTGGCTGCAGCGGTGCGGGCGGCGGTCACGAGTGCACCTCGCCGTAGACGAGGGCGGCAAAACCGTCCAGGGCGGCGGCGCAGTCACCGAGCTTCCGCTCGGCACCCGCCGAAGCCGGGCTGCCGAAGACGTCCTTGGTCCGGAGGGCGCGGAACCAGCGGCGCAGCCGGTCCAGGCTCTGCTCCTCCTCCTCAAGCTCGGCCAGCGTGAATTTCCGCTTGGCGATTTCCTTCGCGATTTCGTCGGTGAACTTGCCGCAGTCGGCCACGAATTCCGCCCACTCCTCCGCGCGTGCAGCGGTGAAGAGTTCACGCAGCCGGGCGGCGTCGTCGTCGGCCGGCGCGGTGGTGAGCAGGAGCACTTCGCCGTTTCCGGCGCCGGCCAGCTCCTTGGCCTTCTTCGCACCCTCGCGGCAGGCCGGCACGTCGGGCGCCGTCCAGGCGCCCTGCCCGACGGGGACCGCGCCGAAGCGCCGGAGCTCACGCCAGACCGCCACCCGGTGCCGCGAAGGCTCCGAGGGCACCTGCACGAGCATCACGAGCCAGGGCACCTCTTCGACGGAAGTCACACCATGAAGTGTAACAACTGTTACAGGGTCAGAAGTGCAGGTGTCTTCCCCTCCCAACTAGGTAGCGCCAAGTGTCGTTTTGACCCTCCAGAACGACACTTAGCGCTACCTAGTTGGGAGTGCGGGTGGGAGGTCAGCCCAGCGCAGCCGCCAGCTCCTCGATGATCTCGAACTGCTCGCGCACGCCGCCCTCCATGCCGGACTTCGCGATCCTGTCCCGGACTTCCTTGCTGCCGGCGTTGGTGCGGATGCGCACCACGGTGGCGCCGCCGTCGGCCTCCTCGAAGGTGACCGTGTTGACCACCGCACCCTCCTCACTGTCCGGCAGCGCGCCCGGGGTCTCCATCACCTCGGTGTGGACGATCCGCTCGTTCGGGACGATCTCCCGGTACGTCCCGTGGAAGGCCACCTCGAATTCCCCGTGCGCCACCATGACGTACCGCCAGGCCCCGCCTACCCTGAAGTCCATGTCCGCCACCGTCATTTCGCCGCGCCGGCCCGGCCACCACCTCCTGACCAATTCCGACGTGGTCCAGGCCCTGTAGACGAGATGCCGTGGTGCGTTGACCGTGCGCGTGATGAGGATTTCCTCGTCGGTGGGAAAGGTGATGTCCAAGGTGTTTGTTGGTGCCATTGCCCTGCTCCCTAATCTTGCGTGTCTTCCTGTTGAAGGTCCCCAAGAACGTCTTCGAGCAGCTCGAAGCGCTCGTTCCAGAGGTGCTGATAACCCGAAACCCAGTCGTGGATTGGCCTCAGTGCCTGCGGGTTCAGCCGGTACAGCCGCTGCCGCCCTTCGTCGCGGACCACGACGGCGCCCACTTCGCGCAGGACCCGCAGGTGCCGGGACACGTGCGGCTGGGCCAGGCCGAGCAGGTCAACAAGCTCGCCGACCGGCCGTTCGCCGCCGGCCAGGGCGTCCAGGATTTCGCGCCGGCGGGGTTCCGCCACCGCGTTGAACGCATCCGCCGTTGTTGCCGCCCGTGCCATGCCGTAATTATATATCCATATGGATATGCATTGCTAGGCTGCCCGGCACCCGCGGACCGACTTTCGGCCCTTCACAAACGGGTCAATCTGAGTAGTGTCCGGAATATGGAGTCCATCATCCAGACTGTTGAATTGCACAAGCATTTTGGCCGGGTGCGGGCCCTCGACGGACTCAATCTGGAGGTCCAGCGCGGCGAGATCCACGGGTTCCTTGGCCCCAACGGTGCGGGCAAGTCAACCACCCTCCGCGTCCTGCTGGGCCTGGCCAAGGCCACGTCCGGCACCGCTACCGTCCTGGGCCTCGATCCGTGGACACAGTCGGTAGAACTGCACCGCCGCCTCGCCTACGTCCCCGGCGACATTCGGCTCTGGCCCAACCTGTCCGGCGGCGAAACCATCGACCTCCTCTCACGCCTCCGCGGCGGCACCACCGACGCCCGCGGCTACCGGCAGCGCAAGGACCGCCTCTGTGAAGCTCTCGACTTCGATCCCGGCAAGAAGGGCCGCGCCTACTCCAAGGGCAACCGGCAGAAGGTTGCACTGATTGCTGCCCTGGCCACGGACGCCGAGCTGTACCTCCTCGACGAGCCCACGAGTGGCCTTGACCCGCTCATGGAGGCCGTTTTCCGGCGGGAGATACTGGCCGCCGTCGACCGCGGAGCGACAGTGCTCCTGTCCAGCCATATCCTGTCCGAGGTGGAAGTGCTCTGCCACCGCGTCAGCATCATCCGCTCCGGCAGGATAGTGGACGGCGGGACGCTGGAGTCGCTGCGCCACCTGACCCGGTCCGAGGTTTCCTTCGCCGCGGACGGCGTGGACACCGGTTCCTTGGCCCAGCTGGGCGTTGTCCATGACCTGACGGCCGACGGCGGCAGGGTTAAGTTTGGTGCCGATTCCGACCGGATCGCCGAGGTGCTTCCGCTCCTTGGCGCACTGGGGGTCCAGGGGCTGATCATCACGCCGCCGTCCCTGGAGGAGCTGTTCCTGCGCCACTATGGTGACACCTCGGTGGGGGCCGGCGGGGAGGGAGTTGAAGCACGGGGAGAGCACCCTGAGCACGCCCGGCGGCGGCACCTGCTTGGCGAGAGGGGCCGTGGCTGACATGCGCGAACTCCGGATCCTGTGGGGCCAGCGGCTGCGGCGTGACCGCTGGCAGCTGGTCACCTGGGTGCTGGGCATGGGCGCCCTCACGCTGTTCGCTGCTTCCGCCATCCAACAGACCTACGGCGAGGAGTCCAGCCGGGCGGAGATCCTCCAGGTGGCCATCGCCACCCCGGCCATTCTCATGCTCCGCGGCCTGCCGCGCGACGCAAGCCTTGGCGGCTTCATGTTCTTCCTGATCTACGCCTTCCTGGCGCTGCTGGCAGGCCTGATGAGCACCTTCCTGGCCGTGCGCCACTCGCGGGCCGATGAGGAGACCGGGAGCGCCGAGCTGATCGCAGCCACCCCGGCCGGTCGCCTGACCCCTGCCGTGGCCACGGTCATGCATGGCATCAGCGCCAATGTCCTGGCCGCGCTCGCGGTGTTCGGCGGATTCTTGGCGGCGGGGCTGGATCGTGACGGTTCGCTGCTGGCGGGAGCCTCCGTAGGCGCCGTCGGGCTCGCGTTTTTGGGCGTGGGGCTCTTCGTCGCCCAGCTGATGGGGACCTCCCGCGGCGCAAACGGCTACGCGGCTTCCTTGGTTGTGCTGGCCTACCTCCTGCGGGGCATCGGCGATGCCGGCGGCACGCCGAGCGCCGACGGGCTCCCCATGACCGCCGGAACGGCCAGCTGGTTCTCCCCGATCGGATGGGGCCAGCAGACGTTCGCCTTCACCGGCGGCCGCTGGTGGCCGCTGCTCCTGCCGCTGGGGCTGGCCGTCTTCTCCGGTGGCGTGGCGTGGGTCCTCCTGGAACGGCGGGACAGCGGCGCGAGCGTGTTTGGTGCGCTGCCCGGCCGGATGGCGGCCCGGCCCGGCCTGCGCAGCCCCACCGCCCTTGCCCTCCGGCTACAGGCTGGCTCGATCACTGGCTGGGGCGTCGGCGGGCTGACCATGGGGCTGCTGGCCGGTTCGCTGGGCAGGGCGATTGCGTCAACGGAGACCGCCGGCAGCAACATCACTGTTGCGCTGCGCGCCATCCTCCAAACCCAGGGTGTGTCACTGACCCAGCTGATGATCTCGGCGATGTTCTCGATCGCCGGCATCCTGGCCGCCGCCTGCGGGTTGCAGGCGGTCCTGCGACTGAGGCAGGAGGAGGCCGGCGGCACGGCGGAACTCCTGCTCGCCGCCCCCATCAGCCGCGTGCATTGGCTGGCCAGCTACCTCCTGCTGGGCACGGCCTCGGTGGTACTGGTCCTGTCCCTGACAGCCCTCGGTGCCTGGGCTTCCCTGGCCGCGGCCGGCGACACGTCCGTGGAAGGGCAGGCCGTATGGGAGACGGCGGCGGCCCAGCTGCCGGCGGCACTGATCTACCTGGCCGTCCCCGCGCTGGTGTTCGTCATCTGGCCGGCCGCGACCATCGCCGGGGGCTGGGCCCTCCTCGGGGCCGGCGTGGTGATGGGCATCTTCGGCGGACTGGTGGGCCTGGACAAGAGCGTCCGCGACCTCTCGCCGTTCACCCACACCCCTGTTCCCAGCGGTTCGACGACGGACTGGAGCGGAGCGTGGTGGATGCTGGCCATCGCCGTGGTCACGGCCGCCGTGGCCGTGGCAGCGATGCGGCGCCGCGAAACAGGGACGGCCTGACGGCAGCAAAGCTTGTTGACAGCACCGGCGCGCAGCCGCCGGAAGCGCACCTAGACACAGGAGGCCGGCCGTGACCATTATCGACAACGCCGTCTACGTCGACGGGCTGCGGACGGAGGATCCCGCCAGCCTGGACGAGACCTACTTTGTGCTCCGCCAGCGCGAGGGGATGGCGTGGATCGGCCTTTACCGGCCGGACCCCGGGGAACTGCAGTCGGTGGCCGAGGAATTCGACCTCAATGCGCTCGCCGTCGAGGATGCCCTGGCCGGCCACCAGCGAGCCAAACTGGAGCATTACGGCGAATGCGTCTTCCTGGTGCTGCGGCCGGCCCGCTACCTGGACGACGTGGAGAAGGTGGACTTCGGCGAGATCCACGTCTTTGTCGGCGCCGACTATGTGGTGACCGTCCGGCATGCCGAATCCCCGGACCTGGCCAAGGTGCGCCGCCGGATGGAAGCCATGCCGGACTTCCTGGCCCTGGGCCCGGATGCGGTCCTCTACGGCATCCTGGACCAGGTGGTGGACGAGTACGAACCCGTGGCGGCGGGGCTCGAGAACGACATTGACGAGATCGAGGACGACCTCTTCGGGGCGGACCCGGAGGTTTCCCGGCGCATTTACGAGCTTTCCCGCCAGGTCATCATGTTCCAGCGCGCCACCAGCCCGCTGGCAGGGATCCTCCAGGTCCTGATGGCCGGGACGCCGGAGCGGGAGCCCGATCCGGAACTCCAGGACCACTTCCGCGACGTGCTGGACCACGTGCTCCGGCTCAATGAACGCGTGGCATCCTTCCGTGTGCTGCTGCAGAACGCGCTGGCCGTGAACGCCGCGCTGGTGGCCCAGCGGCAGAATGACGAGATGCGCCGCCTCACCGAATCCAGCATTGCCCAGAGCGAGCAGGTCAAGCGGATTTCCTCCTGGGCGGCCATCCTGTTTGCGCCCACGCTGGTGGGAACCATTTATGGCATGAACTTCCGTTCCATGCCGGAGCTCGAGTGGGTGTTTGGCTACCCGTTTGCCCTCGGCCTGATGATTGCCATGGGGCTGGCGCTCTACTGGACCTTCCGCCACAACAGGTGGATCTAGCGCCCGCTTGTACAGTGGGTCCATGCCCACGCCGCTGCCCACCGTGCCCCCTTTAGCGGAACTCCTGGCCGGCGCGCACGTCGTGAGCCTGCCCATGCGGGTCAAGTTCCGCGGCATCATGGAGCGCGAGTCCCTGTTGCTGCACGGCCCCGCCGGCTGGGGCGAGTTCTGCCCGTTCCCCGAGTACGGCGACGCAGAGGCCTCCCGCTGGCTCGCCGCGGCCGTTGAAGCCGGCTGGCAAGGCTTCCCCGCCCCGCTGCGTTCGGTGATCCCCGTCAACGCCACGGTTCCCGCCGTACCTGCGGACCGCGTGCCGGACGTTCTGGCACGCTTCGGCCGGGTGGACGCGGTCAAGGTCAAGGTGGCCGAACAGGGACAAACGCTGGACGACGACGTCGCGCGCCTCGCCGCCGTCCGTTCCGCCCTCCCCGATGCTGCCGTCCGGGTGGACGCCAACGGCGGCTGGGACGTTCCGGCCGCCGTCGAGGCACTCACCCGGCTGGCCGTCGTCGGGCTTGAATACGCCGAGCAGCCGGTGCCCACGATTGAGGGTCTGGCGCAGGTGCGGCGCGCGCTCCGCGGGGCGGGAACGCCGGTGCTGATTGCGGCCGACGAAAGCGTCCGCAAGGAATCCGACCCCCTGCGGGTTGCCCGCGCCGGCGCGGCGGACCTCATCGTGGTCAAGGTGGCACCGCTCGGGGGAGTGCGGCGCGCCCTGGACGTCGTGGCACGGGCCGGGCTGCCCGCCGTCGTCAGTTCCGCGCTGGACACCTCGGTGGGCATCCGCGCCGGACTGGCCCTGGCGGCCGCATTGCCGGAGCTGCCGTATGCGTGCGGTCTGGGGACGGTGTCCCTGTTCGAATCGGACGTCACCACGGATCCGTTAGTGGCCGACGACGGCGCCATCCGCCTGCGTGACGTCGCCGCCGACGCCGGGCTGCTGGAGCGGTACGCGGCTTCCGCGGAACGGCGGGACTGGTGGCTGGACCGGCTCGCCCGCGTCCACGCGCTCCTGGCCGCCCGCTAGCCCACCGCGACGCTCTCTCACTTAACGCGCCTTTCGGGCTGACGCTCTCTCACTTAACGCGCCTTTCGGGCTGACGCTCTCTCACTTAACGCGCCTTTCGGGCTGACGCTCTCTCACTTAACGCGCCTTTCGGGCTGACGCTCTCGCATGTGCGCAGGTCATCGGGGGTTACCGGCGGGTTTACCTCCGGTTCACCTCGCTGACGGCTGCCCGTAGGAACCGGCTGGCAAGGTGAGGGCACCGCATCGATTTTTTTGGAAGGCAACCATGTCTGAAACTGCCCGCAAGTTCACCCTGCTGCCGATGCTCGGCCACACCAAGGGCAAGCGCAGCGCCGTCACCTGCGCCCTGAAGTGCGACAACGCCTGCGCAGGCGACGTCTGCAACACCAGCTCCAACAGCTACTTCCGCGACATCGCCTCCGCCACCATGTCCCGCCGCGCCGCCCTGGGCTTCGGCGCCGCCGGTGCCCTCGCCGTCGTCCTCGGCAGCGCCGTCACCTCGCCGGACTCCGCACATGCCGCCGGCCTCTCCAAGGCAGCGAAGGAAGGCTTCGGCAAGTCCAAGCTTCAGTTCACCGCCATTCCCTCGATTGATGCGATGGTGGACGCCGTCACCGTGCCGGAAGGCTTCACCTGGAAGCCGGTCATCCGCTGGGGCGACCCCATCTTCAACGACGCGCCGGAGCTGGACCTGAACAACCAGACGGTTGCAGCCCAGGAAAGGCAGTTCGGCTACAACAACGACTACACGGACATCCTTGAGATCCCGGGCAGCAAGGGCCGCCGCGCCGTTCTGTTCTCCAACCACGAGTACACCAACGACGCCATCATGTTCCCTCCCGCCATGCCGGCCGAGCAGCAGCGCAAAGTGGGAGCAGCTGCGCACGGGCTGTCCGTTGTGGAGCTGGAGCGCCACAACAAGAACCAGCCGTGGACCTACGTCAAGGGCGCGGAACTGAACCGCCGCTACCTGAACAGCACGGTCTATGAACTGACCGGCCCTGCTGCAGGATCTGCACTGGTCAAGACCGTCGAGGACAAGGACGGCCGCTTCATCAAGGGCACCCTGGGCAACTGCGCCGGCGGAACCACCCCTTGGGGCACCATCCTCTCCGGTGAGGAAAACTTCCAGGGCTACTTTGTCGGCAACGGCACTTCCGCCGGAGACAAGCGCTACGGCATCACCAGCAAGCCAACCGCCCGCAAGTGGGAACTGGACGAGGACCGCTGGGACACCCGCAAGCCCGGCTACGAGAACGAGGCCAACCGCTTCGGATGGATCGTGGAAGTCGACCCCTTCGATCCCACCTCCACCCCGAAGAAGCATTCCTCCCTGGGCCGCTTCAAGCACGAGGGTGCCAACGTCATCATCGCCGAGTCCGGTCACGTAGTGGCCTACTCCGGCGACGACGAGCGCTTCGACTACCTGTACAAGTTCGTTTCCAAGGACAAGTACATTGAGGGCGACCGCAAACACAACATGACCCTCCTGTCCGCCGGTAACCTGTACGTCGCCAAGTTCACGGGCAACTCACCGGCCGCTGAAATCACCGGCACCGGGGCCGTCCCCTCGGACGGTGCCTTCGACGGCATCGGCCAGTGGCTGCCCCTGGTTGTAGACGGAAAGTCCGCTGTTCCGGGCATGTCCGTCGAAGAGGTCCTGGTGTACACCCGCCTGGCTGCCGACAAGGTTGGCCCCACCAAGATGGACCGCGCCGAGGACGTACAGCCCAGCCTGCACACGGGCAAGGTCTACGTGGCGTGCACCAACAACTCCAACCGCGGCACCGGAACGAACGAAGGCGCCACCGAGGTCAACCCGCGCAACCAGAACCGCGATGGCCACATCGTGGAAATCACCGAGACCGGCGACCAGACCTCCACCACCTTCACCTGGAACCTGCTCATGGTCTGCGGCGATCCCAAGCAGGGCGACGTCACCTACTTCTCCGGCTTCCCGGTGGACCAGGTCTCGCCCATCTCCTGCCCGGACAACCTCGCGTTCGACTCCGTGGGCAACCTCTGGATTTCCACCGACGGCGCCCCCTCCGGCATCGGCCGCGCGGACGGGCTCTTCAAGGTCACCTTGGAAGGAGCCGAGCGCGGGAAGGTGGAGCAGTTCCTGGCTGTTCCGCGCGATGCCGAGACCTGCGGCCCCATCATCCACGATGAGGAGCGCACCGTGTTCGTCGCCGTGCAGCACCCGGGCGAGGACGGCACGTTCGAGAAGCAGGTTTCCTTCTTCCCGGACTACGTCACGGAAGGCACGACGCCGGCTCCCGGCCAGGTACGCGCACCCCGCCCGTCCGTGATCCAGGTGTTCCGCACCGACGCCTGACCCCTCCAGCCCTGCAACGCTCTCTCACTTCCTGCAGGTTTTGGGCCAACGCTCTCTCACTTTTCGCCCCGCCGGGTTCGAAAGGTGGGAGAGCGTTTGGGTTAAAGGCGCATTAAGTGAGAGAGGGTGTGGGGGTGGCAGACTGGTCGGGTGACTTCGCACAACGATGCCGCCCCCGGCACTTCCCAGACAGGTTCACCGGACGCCCCTTCCATCAGCGCCATCGCGGCGGCAAGGATCGCCGTCGGGGTTTTGATCGACGGCGGCGTGCAGTACGTGGTGGTTTCGCCCGGTTCCCGTTCGGCTCCCATGGCATACGCGCTGGCCGAAGCCTCAGCTGAGGGCCGGGTGGAACTGCTGGTGCGCATCGACGAGCGCTCTGCCGGGTTCACGGCCCTGGGCCTGGCACTTGCCACCGGCTCTCCCGCTGCCGTGCTGACGACGTCCGGTACCGCCGTCGGAAACCTGATGCCCGCCGTCATGGAGGCCAACCACGCTGCGGTTCCCTTGGTGGTCCTGTCCGCGGACCGCCCGGATGAGCTCCGCGGCACGGGCGCCAACCAGACAACCGTCCAGCCGGACCTCTTCGGCGATCAGGTGCGCTTCGCCGCCGACATCCCCGCCGGATCGGACCCCGCGCGCGCCATCCGGACCGGCCTGTCCGCCGCCACCGGCGCCTTCCCGGAGCTCCCGCCGGGCCCCGTCCAGCTGAATCTCGCCTTCCGCGATCCGCTGGTTCCCTCGCCGGAAGAGGCGCTCCCGCCGGCGGCCGAGCGGCAGCGCTACCGGATCGGCACCGAGCCCCTCATTATGAACCTGCCGCCGGCGTCAGCGGGGCTGCCCGAGCGGCGGACGGTGGTCCTGGCAGGGCACGACGCCGGACCCGTCGCCGAGGCGTTTGCCCGCGCCCACGGCCTGCCGCTGCTGGCGGAGCCGTCATCGAATGCCCGCTTCGGCCCGAACGCCGCGGGGCCGTACCGACTTCTGCTGGAGCACTTCGGACCAGGGTCCGCGATGCCGATTGAGCGCGTGGTGCTGTTTGGCCGCCCCACGCTGTCCCGCCCGGTGGCAGCCCTTCTGGCCCGCGCGGAAGTTCCGTCCGCCCTGTACCAGCCGCTTCCCGTGGCCTGGTTCGAGCCGGGCCGCCGCACCGAGCTGCCGCTGGAGAACCTTGCAGACCTGGCGGAATTCGCGGGCCGCGGGGCACCGGAATGGCTGGATACCTGGCTCCTCGCCAGCTCGGCAGCGCAGCATGCCCTGGACGGAATACTTTCAGCTGACGCCGCCGCCACCGGCCTGTCCGTGGGATCGCTGGTCTGGAAGCACAGCGGCGGCCAACTGCTGCTGGGATCTTCCAATGGAATCAGGGACGTGGACCTGGCCGGGCTGCCCGCTCCCGAACCGGCCGCCACGGTGTATGCCAACCGCGGGCTGTCAGGCATTGACGGCACCATCTCCACAGCCACCGGCGTAGCGCTTGGCGGCCGGCAGGAAACAACCGTCCTGCTGGGGGACATCACCTTCCTTCACGACGCCGGAGGGCTGTTCCTCGGCTCCGGGGAGGAACAGCCGCAGCTCCGGATCGTGGTCCTCAACGACTCCGGCGGTGCCATCTTCGACCTGCTGGAGCACGGTGCGGTGCGCGAGGCCGGAACCTACGGGGACGCCGTCGAACGCCTCTTCGGCACCCCGCACGCAGTGGACCTTTCGGCACTCGCCGCAGCGTACGGCGTCGGGCATTCAGTGGTGGGTACGACGGCGGGACTCGCCGAGGCGCTTGCCCGGCCGATCGAAGGCCGCACCATAGTGGAGGTCCGGACGGACCGGCACGGCCTGCGCGGCCTGCACGCACGGATCAGGGAAGCCGTGGCCGCGGCGGTAGCGGGAGTACTGGCCCGCTGACGGCGGCCGGATTGGATCTGCGCTACCCGTTCCGACATCGGCCACCGGGATCCCGGGAGCCGTCATCCGAATCGGGCGCACCACCTTAATCCACATACACGTGATCGGGCATTACGGCGGCGTGTAAGCCCCGCAACCATGGCTGGATGGACACCAATGCACTCATACTCAGCAGCGATTATGCCCGCCTTGGCAAAGACTCCCGGGAACTTGCGCGGAAGTGCGCAGCAGGGGAGCTGCGCCGGATCAGGCATGGCGTCTATGTTTCCGAGGCTGTCTGGAGGGACCTCAAGCCATGGGACCGGTATCCGCTGCTGATCCTGGCGACGGCCACCACACTGAGGACGCGGAGCGTTTTTTGCCTGGAATCGGCGGCGGCCCTTTGGCGCATCCCGCTCCTGGGGGCACAGAAGGTGGTCCATGCCTGCACCGACGATCCGGCTGGTGGCCGGTCGAAGCCAGGGATCAGCCGCCACCGCATCAGCGCGAGTGGTTCGGAGATCTGCGAGCGGACAGGGCTCCTGGTGACTTCAAGGGAACGTACTGTCCTGGATTTGGGCGCTCTCCGGCCGTTTGAGCATGCCGTGATTGCGTTCGACCACGTACTCAAGCCGGACGCCGTTACGGGCCTGCCACCCCTGGACAAAGACTCTTTGAAGCTGATGGCAAGCGAACGATACAGTGCGGCCGCGGCCAGGCGAATCGGTACTGCACTGGACTTCGCCGACCCGAATTCCGGATCACCGGGTGAATCTTTGAGTCGCGCCTACATGTTCCTCGGGGGATTTCCCATCCCCTTGCTTCAGCGCGGGGTGGTGGACAGGAAAGGCTTTGTGGCCTACCTCGACTTCGAATGGGGCGCCGAAAGGATAGCAGGCGAGTTTGATGGCCTCGTCAAGTACCAGAAACCGGAGTTTCTGCGCGGCCGCACTCCCTCCGAGGTGGTGATTGCCGAGAAGAAGAGGGAGGACCGGATCCGCGCAACTGGACGGAGGGTTGTCCGGTGGACATGGGCTGAGTTGCGGGATGCGGAGACTTTTGCCGCCTTCCTCATCGCCGAGGGGGTGCCTAGGCTACCGCTTCGCGCCACCATTCCGGGTGTCCGCGCCCGAAAAGGACAGCCGCCATCCGGGGCCGGATAGCGGCTGTCCTTTGGGGGCGCGAAACGCGCTACTCCTCGAGGCCGATATGCGTCGGATCGAGGACGCGGCGCAGGAACTCCTTGGTGCGGGGCTGGGTGGGGGCGGCAATGACATGCTCGGCCGCGCCTTCCTCCACCACAACGCCGCCGTCCATGAACACCACGCGGTCCGCCACCTCGCGTGCGAAGCCCATTTCGTGGGTCACCACCAGCATGGTCATGCCTTCCTTCGCGAGGTTCCGCATGACGGAGAGGACATCGCCCACGGTCTCAGGGTCCAGCGCGGAGGTGGGCTCGTCGAAGAGCATCAGCTCCGGGTCCATGCTGAGCGCCCGGGCAATAGCCACACGCTGCTGCTGGCCGCCGGAGAGCTGGTCAGGGAAACGGTCCGCGAGGTGTCCCAGACCTACGCGCTCAAGGTTGTGCATGGACACCTTGTCCGCCTCGGCCTGGGAGCGCTTGAGGACCTTCGTTTGCGCGATGGAGCAGTTGCGCTTGGCGTCCAGGTGCGGAAAAAGGTTGAACTGCTGGAACACCATGCCCACTTTGCGGCGCATTTTGTCGATGTCCACATCCGGGTCCGTGGCCTCGTAGCCGCCCACGTGGATGCTGCCCTGGTTGGGCTGTTCCAGCAGGTTCACGCAGCGGAGCAGGGTGGACTTGCCGGAGCCGGAGGGCCCGATCAGGCACACCACTTCGCCCGGCGCCACATTCAGGCTGATGCCCTTGAGGACCTCGTTGGAGCCGTAGGCCTTGCGCAGGTCCTTGATGGAGACGCCGGCGGCGTGGATGGTGCCGGCGGAGGAATTTACGACGTCGTTCATGGTCTTCCCTGCCTATCGATTGTTCCGCGCGGTGCGGCTTTCGAACTTCCGGGCCAGGAAGCTCAGGGGGATGGTGATCACCAGGTAGAAGGCGCCGGCCACCAGGAGCGGCGTCAGGCCCGCACCGAGGCTCGAGATGCCGTCGCGGCCGAATTTGGTGAGCTCGTACTGGGATGCGGTGAGGCCCAGGACGTAGATCAGGGAGGAGTCCTTGGTGAGCAGGATGACCTCGTTGGTCAGCGGCGGCAGGACAATCTTGAAGGCCTGCGGGATGACGATGGTGACCATGGCCCGCCACTGGGGCATGCCCAACGACCGGGCCGCTTCCATCTGGCCCTTCGGTACGGCCTGGAGGCCGGCGCGGAGGGTTTCGGCGATGTACGCCGCGGCAACCATGCCCAGGGAAACCATGACGATCACGGTGACGTTCCACTGGACGCCAAAGGCCAAGGGAACGCCATAGCCGAAGGCGATGAACACCAGCAGGGCGGGAACGCCGCGGAAGAACTCAATGTAGCCGGTGGCGATCCACCGGTAGAGAGGGAAGCTGGAGAGCTTCATCAGGGCCAGCAGCAGGCCGCCGGAGAGGCCCACGATGAAGCCGAGGACCGTATAGATCAGGGTGTTTTTCAGGCCCACCAGGAAGATACCCGGGAACATCGGTCCGATCTTGCCAAAGTTGAAGACGCTGTTGCCGATGGTCTTCCAGTCGGTGGCCAGGATCAGCGCGGCGACGGCCACAACAAAGATTCCGGCCTGGACATACAGGCTTACTCTGGCGCGTTGACGTGCGGTCATTGCCATGGGGTGCTCACATTCGTTTGCGTGGCAGGGGCCCCGGACGGACTGCGGTGCAGCCCGTCCAGGGCCCCTGCTGCGTCATTCTCAGGGCTGTTCAGGCGCCAGGGCTGTATGCGCTGGGGCCCGCTCGTTGCTAGGTGCGGTTCGGGGCTACTTGGCGGTTTCGCCGAACCAGGTGGTTTCGAACTTCTTCAGGCTGCCGTCGTCCGTGAGGCGCTTGAGGGTCGCGTTGACCTTGTCGCCCATGGCGGTGTTGCCCTTCTTATAGGCGATTCCGAGCTTTTCGCCGCTCGCGTAGTTCTCCACGCGCTTCCAGTCGGCGTTGTCCTTGATGGCGTAGGCCAGAACCGACTGGTTGCCCAGGGCAGCGTCAATGGTACCGGCCTGGATGGCCTGCACCAGGAGGCCGGTGTCCTCGAACTGCTGGGCGTCTATCCCCTTCTCTGCCGCGTACTTGGCACCGGTGGTGGCCTGCTGGACTCCCACTTTCTTGCCCTTGGCGCTGTCAATGTTGGTGATGCCGGAGGCCGTGGTTGCCAGGAGCGTCAGGTCGTCGTCCATGTAGGGGGTGGAGAAGTCCATAACCGATTTCCGGACGTCCGTGATGGAGATCGAGGAGATGGACAGATCGCACTGGGTCAGCGCGGTGCCGGTCTCGATTGCCTCGAAGGAGCTGTCCACGATGCTCAGTTCGGCACCGAGGTCCTTGGCCACCTCCTTGGCGATGTCGATGTCGAAGCCGACGGTCTGGCCGTCCTTTTCGAACTCGAACGGCTCGTAGGGGACATCCGAGCAGACCGTGAGCTTGCCGGCGTTGATGAGCTGGATGCCGCCTTCGGAGGCTGCCGGGGTGGAGCTTCCGCCGCCGCATGCCGTGAGGGTGAGGGCGCTGACGACGAAGACTGCTGCTGCCTTGGCGGTCATTTTGGCCGTGGCCAGGGACTTGAGCTGCATGTTTCTTACCTTTTGTTGCGGGGAGTGTGTAGTACTAAATCGATTCATAGTGTAGCGCCAGATCATGAGATGTGCATCACAGGAAACTTAGTTTCACTATTGGATAACTAAATCACAGCGGAAATCAAGCGTGCCGGAGAAGGGGTTGTCTCCGATCCCGGACTGGCCGGGAGGGGGAATCAACTGCTGATGCCGAGCGACTCCAGCATCGGCCGGAACTTGGCCCACGTTTCAGCGAGCTCCGCTTCGGGCTGTGACCCGTCGACTATTCCGCAGCCGGCATAAAGCCGCACGTTGGTGGAGGACTCGATGACGGCGCCGCGCAGGGCAATGCCCCACTCGCCGTTTCCTGCCGCGTCAAGCCAACCCACCGGCCCGGCGTACGGTCCGCGGTCCAGGTGCTCCAGTTTGCGGATGAGTGCCCCGGCCACCTCCGTGGGAGTTCCGCAGACGGCCGCGGTGGGGTGCAGGGCGTTGATAAGCGCAAGGCAGGTGGGCACATGCCCTTCGATCTCTGCGAGCTCAGCCTTCACATCGGATGCCAGGTGCCACACGTTGGGCAGTTCCAGGATGAACGGCTCGTCATGGGCGTTCATGGCTTCCGAGAACGGTGCCAGTTGCGAGGTCAGCGATTGAATGGCGATCTCGTGTTCGTGCCGCTGCTTGTCGGATCCTGCCAGCACGCGGGTGGCGTAATCCATGGGGAGGCCGTCTTCGCCGTGCGCATCGCGGCGGTCCAGTGTTCCTGCCAGCACGCGGGCCTGGGCAGTGCGGCCCTCAACCTGGATCAGCATCTCCGGAGTCGCCCCCACCAGCCCGTCCACCCCGTATGTCCAGCACTCGCGGTACCGCGCGGCGAGCTCCCGCAGCACCGCTGAGGCGTGTACGCCCGACGGAATAGTGGCCAACACGTCCCGGGCGAGCACCAGCTTCTCCAGCGCACCCGTCCGGATTTCGGCTACGCCCGCTTCGACGGCGGCCATCCAGGCTTCCTCGCTCAAGGAACCGGTGTGCAAGGTTGCCGCCGCGGCGAGCGGGAGGGGACGCACGACGGCGCCGCCCGCCCTGGCACGGGCACCGCCCAGGGTGCCGTCCCCGGCAGGGTCCGCTGCCGCCGTCGGGCCTGCTCCAACGGGTGTGGCCGCAGCAGCTGCTGGACCGCCGGCAAGCCAGCGGTCCAGTGCGGCGAGGGCGCCGTCTCCGGTGAGGGGACCGTCGTCGAACGTCAGCTGGGTCAGCCACACCTGGCCGTCGCGCACGCCCACTACGATTTCCGGCACGATCAGCCGCGATTCGTGCGCCGAGGTCTTGGAAAAGGCAAAGGAGCCGAAGGCCACCGGCCCGGTGCCAGGAAGCTCCACGGAATCAATGACCTCGGCCTCAAGGACCAGGTGGCGCCACCAGATGTCTGCCTCAAGGAACCGCTCGGGGCCCGTTGCCGTGAAGCGCGCAATCTCGCCGAATCCTGCCAGTCCGGCCTCGCGGCGGGTCCAGCAGAGGACATCGTCCCGGACCAGAAACGCAGGAAGCCCCCCGGGGAATTCTTTTCCATCCAGGGGGACTGTCAAGGTGCGGAACGTGCTCGTCATGATGAGACAACACTACTCCCGAGCGTGCGGTGGCCCGGGAGGCCTGCTGGAGGTACCGGCGGCGGCCGGGCGGGCGTAGCCTTCTGCCATGGACTCCGAAGTCCGCCAGCTGTTCCTCGGCACCGGGATCCGCGTGCCGTGCCTGGTCCGGGGAGATGCCTCGGCGCAGCCCCTGCTTCTGCTCCATGCCTGGGGGGAATCACGCAGGAGCTTCGACCGGCTGGTCCCGCTTCTGGAGGAATTCCGGATCCTGGCGCCTGACCTGCGCGGCCAGGGGGATGCGGATAAACCTGTTAATGGCTATTCGCTGGAGGACCAGGCCCGGGACGTGGCCGCGATCCTCGATGCACTGGCTCTTGAATCGGCCGCCATCCTGGGCTCCTCAAGCGGCGGCTACGTGGCCCAGCAGTTGGCCGTGATGCAGCCTGAACGTGCTGATGCCCTGATCCTGGTGGGTTCGCCGCTGACCCTTCAAGGCCGGCCCGCGTTCGCCGACGAAGTGGAGGCCCTGGCCGACCCGCTGGACGAGGACTGGGTGCGTCAATCGCTGCTGTGGTTTCCCCTGGGCCAGGCGGTGCCCGGCTGGTACCTCGATGACCGGGTGGCGGATGGGCTGAAAATGCCTGCTACCGTGTGGAAGTCCGTGCTGGCAGGGCTCTGCCAGGCGGTACCGCCCACCGAAGCCGGAGCCATCCACGCCCCCACGCTGATCCTCTGGGGAGAGCAGGACGGCCTCCTGCCCCGCAGCCAGCAGGAAATCCTCGCAGCCCGCATTCCCGGCTCCGTCCTGAAAACGTACGCCGGAACCGGCCACGTGGTCCTCTGGGAATGCCCGGAGCGGGTGGCCGCGGATACCAGGGCATTCCTGGAGGGGCTTTGACTCCACGCCGCCTTGGTCCGGACCCTCCCGAACATTTGAGACAATGGCATGGTGAACCGAGCATCCTTGGATAAGCGTCCGGACGAAGTAGCCACGATGTTTGACGACGTCGCACCGAAATACGACGTCGTCAACGATGTCCTGTCCCTGGGGCAGACCCGGCGCTGGCGCAAGGTTGTGGTGGAAGCCATGGACGTCAGCAGGGGCCAGCGCGTCCTTGACCTGGCGGCCGGTACCGGCACCTCCAGCGAGCCTTATGCCGACGCAGGAATAGACGTTGTGGCCTGCGACTTCTCCCTCGGAATGCTCAAGGTTGGAAAGCGCCGCCGCCCGGACATCAATTTTGTTGCCGGGGATGCCACCAACCTGCCTTTCGCCGACAACTCGTTCGACGCCAGCACTATTTCCTTCGGCCTGCGGAACGTCAACGAGCCCAAGAAGGCGCTGCAGGAGATGCTCCGCGTCACCAAGCCGGGCGGCAAGCTTGTCATCGCAGAGTTCTCCCAGCCCGTGATCCCGCTCTGGCGCACCATGTATACCGAATACCTGATGCGCGCCCTGCCGGCCATTGCCACGAAGGTTGCCTCCAACCCGGACGCGTACGTCTACCTGGCCGAATCCATCCGCGCCTGGCCGGACCAGGACCACCTCGCCGCATGGCTGCAGGAATCCGGGTGGGAACAGGTCACCTATCGCAACCTTTCCGGCGGGATCGTGGCCGTCCACCGTGCGTTCAAGCCTGCAGGGTCGGCTCCGGACAACGCGGCTGCCGCCATCGCCGCGCACAAGGGCCCCGTGGCCAAGCTCCGCCGCAACATCACACGCTGACCTGTGAAGGTACTGATAGTCGGGGCGGGGCCGGCTGGCTCCACCGCCGCGTACTACCTTGCCAAGGCCGGCATCGACGTCACCGTCCTGGAGAAAACGAGCTTCCCGCGCGAGAAGGTCTGCGGCGACGGCCTCACCCCCCGCGCCGTCCGTGAAATCCAGAAACTGGGCCTGCCCCACCCCGAGGGGGAAGGCTGGCGCCGGAACAAGGGCCTGCGCCTGATCGCCGGCGGCCGCACCATCGAACTGCCCTGGCCCGAGGTGTCCGACTTCCCGCAGTACGGCCTGATCCGCACCCGCCTGGGTTTCGACGAGGAACTGGCCCGCCACGCCCAGGCGGCCGGCGCGGAAATCCTTGAGCGGCACAGCGTCACCGAAGCGCTTCGTTCTGAGGACGGCCGCGTCACCGGTGTCCGCGCAGCGCTCCTGGATGAGTCCGGACGCAAGGCGGGGGAGACGCGCGACTTCAGTGCCGACGTCGTCCTCGCTGCGGACGGCAACTCCACCCGAACCGCCGTGTCCCTCGGCATCCAGAAGCGGGACGACCGCCCTCTCGGCGTGGCCGTACGCACCTACTTCACCTCGCCGCGCACCGACGACGAATGGATGGAAGGCTGGCTGGAGCTGCCAGGCCGTGACGGCAAGCTGCTGCCCGGTTACGGCTGGGTTTTCGGCGTGGGCGACGGCACCTCCAACGTGGGCCTTGGCATCCTGAACTCCTCCAAGGAATTCGGCAAGCTCGACTACAAGCAGGTCCTGCGCGAATGGACCGCCGGCATGCCCGCCGAGTGGGGCTTCACGCCGGAGAACCAGGTGGGCGAGATCCGCGGCGCCGCGCTGCCCATGGGCTTCAACCGCACCCCGCACTATTCGCCCGGCCTGCTGCTCCTGGGTGACGCCGGCGGCATGGTGTCCCCGTTCAACGGTGAGGGCATCTCCTACGCCATGGAGTCCGCGCGCTTCGCCGCCGAGTTCCTGATTGATGCCTCCTCGCGCTCGGCTGCTTCGGGCGGAACGTACGACGCCGACGCGCACCTCGCGCGGTACGCGGACTACGTGCGGGACCAGTGGGGCTCGCACTTCACGCTCGGCCGGGCCTTCGCCGCGCTGATCGGCAAACCTGCCGTCATGAAGCTCGCGCTGCGCACCGGCATGCCGATCCCGGTTCTGATGCGCTTTGTGGTCCGGCTCCTGGCCAACCTCACGGACCCGTCCGCGAGGGGCTTTGAGGACCGGGTGATCCGGGTCCTCGAAGCGCTGGTCCCGGCCACAACCAACACATCGCCCACCCCGTCGGCTTCGAATCAGCGGTATCCGCAACAAAAAGTTAGGGTTAACCCGTGACCAACCCCGCAGACCACAGCTGGACGCACGCCGGACACGGCCTGCCGGACTCCGAACCCAGCCTTAATACCACCGCCATCGCTACGGGTTTGCAGCTGCCTGCGGGCTTCGCCGCCATTGCCGGAGACGCCGAACTGGGCCCGGCCATCACCAACAACCTGGCCCGCGTGGAGAAAAAACTCCGCGAAGCGATCGCCAACTCGGATCCCCTGGCTGATGCGACGTCGCGGCATCTGGTCGAAGCCGGCGGCAAGCGCATCAGGCCCCTGCTGACCCTGCTGTGCGCGCACCTCGGCGACGCTTCCCTTCCCGCCGTGGTGCAGGCCGCCGTCGTGGTTGAACTGACCCACCTGGCCACGCTTTATCACGACGACGTCATGGACTCTGCCCCGTTCCGCCGCGGAGCGCCCACGGCCCACGAGGTCTGGGGCAACTCGGTGGCGGTGCTCACCGGCGATCTTATCTTCGCCCGGGCTTCGATCCTGGTGTCCGAACTCGGGTCGCGGGCCCTTGGCATCCAGGCGCGCACGTTCGAGCGGCTGTGCCTGGGCCAGCTGCACGAGACCGTGGGGCCGCGTCCGGATGAGGATCCGATCGAGCACTACCTTTCCGTGATTGCTGACAAGACCGGTTCCCTCGTGGCGGCGTCCGGCCAGCTCGGTGCCATTTTCGCCAACGCCGATCCCGCGTTCGAGCCCGTCCTGGTGGAATATGGCGAGAAGGTGGGTGTGGCCTTCCAGCTTGCGGACGACGTCATCGATGTCACCGGGATCAAGGTCAAATCCGGAAAGTCGCCGGGCACCGACCTGCGCGAAGGTGTTCCCACCCTGCCGGTGCTGCTCCTGCGCAAGGCTGCCGCGGATGGTGACCAGTCCGCCGTCGGGCTTCTCCGGCTCATTGACGGGGACCTGTCCTCGGACGAGGCGCTTGCCGAGGCCGTAGCCGGGCTGCGCGAGCACCCCGTGACTGCGGAGTCCTGGGTTGTTGCCCGTCGGTGGGCCGATGAAGCCATCGCCGCCCTTGCCCCGCTGCCCGAAGGCGTGGTCAAGGATTCGCTGTCCAACTTCGCGCTGGCTGTGGTGGACCGCGCCAGCTAAGTCTTACCTGCGTGGAGGCCCGGTTGCCGCAAAG
>NZ_JAUZVL010000024.1:0-69066 GCF_031844545.1 Arthrobacter sp. AB6 | reverse complement strand
CGGAACGCGAGGCAGCCCAGCAGCTCAAGACCGCCGCCGAGCCCCTGGCCACCCAGGTCACCGACGCCGCCAAGGACATGGCCCAGGACCTCAAGGAACCCGCCCAGGAAGCCATGGCAAACGTCAAAGCCACCGCCACCGACGCCGCCCAAAACGTCAAAGCCGAAGGCCAACACGCCGCCACCGACGTCAAAGACCGCGCCACCGACGCCGCAGACCACGTCAAAAACACCTAGATTCCCCAACACCTAACGGGCCCGCTGCGGCACCCGCAACGGCATTAGGCGCCCCACAAGGCAATAAGCACCACTGAGAGGCCGGCCCCGCCCGTCGCGGAGCCGGCCTCTCAGGTTCAGGCCCAATCGAGAGGACACCCCATGGCCACTCACGACTCTTCCGAAACCAGCACCGCCAAGGCGGGCCAGGCACCGGATCCAAACGACTCCAGGAAGCCGGAAAGCCCCAAGGAACTAGACAAGCCAAACTGGAAATACATCGCCAGGAAGACGCTGCGCGAGTTCACCAAGGACCAGTGCCCTGACCTCGCCGCAGCCCTGACCTATTACGCGGTCTTGTCGCTGTTTCCGGCCATCCTGGCGCTTGTGTCCCTGATAGGGCTCTTTGGCGACCCGCAGAAGACCACCAATGCGCTCCTGCAAATCGTCAGCAGCTTTGTCCCGGCCGAGACTGTTGACACGGTAGGCGGAGTGGTGCAAGACCTGGCAAACGCCCCAGCGGCAGGATTCACCCTGGTCATCGGCCTTGCCACCGCGCTGTGGTCGGCTTCCGGGTACGTGGGCGCTTTCGGCCGGGCAATGAACCGGGTCTACGAGGTGGATGAAGGCAGGCCCTTCATCAAGTTGCGCGGCACAATGCTGGTGGTCACGCTCCTGGCTGTGGTTATTGTTGCTGTCCTGGCCGGCATGCTGGTGCTCAGCGGCCCGGTGGCAGAGGCCGTCGGGGGCTTGATCGGCCTCAGCGGCGTCTTCCTGACCGTGTGGAACATCGCCAAGTGGCCGTTGATGATCGCGCTTATCATCGCCATCATCGCCGTGCTGTACTACGCAACTCCCAACGTCAAGCAGCCCAAATTCAAGTGGATGAGCATGGGCTCCGGCATCGCATTGTTCGTCTTCCTGCTGGCCTCGGTCGGTTTCGGGTTCTATGTAGGCAACTTTGGAAACTACAACAAGACCTACGGCGCCCTTGGGGGCGTCATTGTCATGCTCCTGTGGCTGTGGATCCTGAATATGTCCCTGCTGTTCGGTGCGGAGTTCGATGCCGAAATGGAGCGCGGACGGCAGCTGCAGGCCGGCATTGAAGCGGAGGAAACCATTCAGCTGCCGCCGCGGGACACCAAGAAGAGCGAAAAGCTGCAGAAACAGGAAGAGGAAGACGTTAGGCACGGCCGCGAGCTCCGCGAGAAGTACAGCGCCGACAACGGCCAGGACGAAGGCTCCGGCGGGAATGAAGGCGGCGGCAGGAACGATGCCCAGCCCACGGAGCCGCACCGGGAAAGGGTCCGGGACAAAGTCCGGGACCGCGCCGACGGCGGAGACAGCACCAAGGAGAACCAGCGCCAGCCGGGCCCGGCAGGAGCGCCGCCGGAGGGCCGCGCCGGGGGCTAGGCAGGACCTCCAAGATAGGGGAAAATTGGTAGCGAAGGTCCTGTTATCTTCCCGGGTTTGGCAAGGTGGCCCGGGGGCAGGCGGGGCCGGCGGCGAGATGGCCTCTTCTGAGACCGAGGCCAGTCCCCCCAGTCGCCGTCGGCCCCCTCGATCATGTACGAACTCCCTGGCCCGCGGGACGGCCTAACTGGACAAAGTGAGCCGGCTGCCATACCTTCATGATTATTCTGCAAGGCCCTTCTGGGCCCGGCAGAGCCGCTGAAGCAGAAACGGCGGCACCACGGTCGAGCCCGAATGAGCGAACATGCCTGCTACACATTTTGAAGAGTTTATTGCCGAAGCAGTTGTCGCGGACAGGGAACCGGGCCTTGGCCTCGGACGCGATGAGCTGTACGGTCTCTACACCAGTTGGTGCCTGCTCCACAAAGGTCCCCTCCAGCCGCCGGAAGCACTGTGGGCGGCATTGCAGACACACGGAATCAACCCGGACAGCAACAACCTGTCCATGACCGGCCCCGCGGCCGCGGATTACATCGTGGCCAGCGCACCCGACCTGGTCTAGGCATCCCCCGGCTTTGCCGGCAGCAACTGCCTGTCGGTTCCAGCCAGCGACCTGTTGAACAACCCGCCGGCTGGCTAGCATGGGAGCATGGCATGCGCATTGCCGCAGGCCACAAGCCGAAGGGAGAATGCCATGGGTTTGGACGACAAGATTGACAATGCCGCCGAGAAGATGGGCGGCAAAGCCAAGGAAGCAGCCGGCAAGGCAACTGATGACGAAAGCCTCCGGACCGAAGGCCAGATGGACCAGGCGAAAGCCGACCTGAAGCAGGCCGGCGAAAAGGTCAAGGACGCATTCCGAAAGGACTAGCCCTGCCAGGCAAGGGGGCCGCTGCGGAAACGCAACGGCCCCCTTGCCGTTAAGCCGTTCAGTCCCGCGCTGGCCTAATTCTCCGGTGCCAGCGCGATGTCCATGCCAAGCGTGCGCAGATAGGCACCGAACCCCTGCGGGGCCCGCGCCTGCGTCCGGCCCGAGGTCAGCACCCGGACGGTGTCAGTGGCCCTTACGTCAAACCCTTTCTCCCGCAACCGCGCCGCCAGCACACGGTCCTCATGCGCGAGGTGCCGAGGGAACCCGCCGGCCTGAAGGTAGGCCGAGCCGCGGATGCCGAAATTTGCTCCGAACACATGCGGATGGTCTTCCGAGAACGGGTGCATCGACTCCCAGCGGCTAAGCAAGTCCGGTGCGACGCCCGCAGGATCCACTTCCACGGACCCGAGGACCGCATCGGCCCCTGCCGCAGCTAATTCCAGGTGGCCCACGAGCCAGTTGTCCGGAACAACCGAATCGGCATCAGTATTGGCCAGCCATAGCCCGGCGGCGGCCTCAGGCCTGCCATCGCTTAGGGCGCCGAGCACCTGCCAGCTCCCGGCACGCCTGCTCCGCCCAACGCTGCGGAAGGCGACCGGCAGGACAGAAAAACAGCTGTTCCGCGCAGTGAAAGCGGATGCTATGGCCGCAGAACCATCAGTGCAGGAGTCAAGGACCACAAGGACCCGCACGCCAATTCGAGGCTGGGCCAGCCGCAGCCTCGATACGGCGGCCTCCACGCCACTGAGGGCGCCGTCCAGGTGCTCCTCCTCATTGTGAACCGGGATCACCACGGCCACCCTCTCGACCGGCATCAATGGGCAGGAACCGATGCCTTGGGCGCTGTCAGGGTTTCCAGCAGAAAGTCGCGCTCCCGGTATACGCCGGCAGCAGGCCACGCCAACCGGTCACGGGCCAGCGCATGGACCCTTTCGCCGTCGAGCTCCCATCCCGAGATGGGATGCCGCCAGTGGCACAGCAGCAAGGTGCCTCCCGGCACAACGGACTCCCTGATCCTCTCGAGCAGCACATCGAGCTCATAGGCGGCGAAGTAATAGCCAACCTCGGACATCACCACGAGGTCGTAGCTTCCGTCGGGCCACTCTCCGGGAAGCGTCAGTTGCCTGGCGGCTACTCCCGGGAAAGGGGCCAGGCGTTCAACTGCCCGTTCCAAGGCGGCACCGCTGGCATCGACGGCCAGCAGGTTCGTGCACCGTGCCGCGAGATCTGCTGTCAGCGTGCCGATGGAGCAGCCGATCTCCAGCCCGGAGGCATAGTGTTCTTCGGGCAGCGCCGCCACCGTCAGCGCGCGCTTCCGCCGCTCGTACCAGCTGGTGGTGTAGTGCCAGGGGTCCGCCTCCCGGGAGTGGACATGGTCAAAGATGCGCTGCGCCTCCTTGCTCGTACGGGGCGCCTTTCCGGTGGCGGTGGCATCCTGCTGCCCGGCAGGAAACTCCTGCGGGGCAGTCCAGGCGAAAGTTTCAAAGGGCCGGGAGAAATGGCGCAGGAAGGACTCATCCAAGAGGACTTCGTCGCCGGGATGCGGCGAAAGGGGCCGAGTCTGGCTGGTGTGCTCCTGCAAGGTCCGCGCCTTGACGGACTGTTCGCCTGGTTCCAGCGGCAGCCGTACCCAGGACTGCCAGTCGGGGTGCTCGGGCACGGCCCAATGCCAGTACCAAATGGGGTACTCAAGCAGGGCATAGCCGCTGTCTGCGGCAACAGCAGCGGCGGCAGCGCCGAGGGCATCATGGTCTCCGTGCCCGTCGGCCCGGTAGGGCGCAACAATGGCGAGCCGGCCTGCGGGGCCGGCGAGCCCCGCAGCGGCCTCAGCGATACAGCGGGTGATGTCTCCTGCGTGCTCCGCCAGGCCGCTGTCCGGCAGGCCATGGTAGCGCCAGCGGTCTTTGAGCCCCAGGCATTCGAGGGCAGCTTCGAACTCTGCCAGGCGGATGGCGGCCAGAACCTCCCGCGAGACGGTTGTGGAGCCGGGATGTGAGGCCTCCCCTGCCGTGAACAACAGCACGTCCACCTCTGCGCCGACAGTTTGCAGCCGTGCCAGCAGGCCTCCCGCTCCGAGCGTCTCGTCGTCCGGGTGGGCGGCCAGGACCAGGAACTTCATGGCGGCCAGCTCCTGCGGACCCAGCGGGAGTTCCGGAAGCACCGCGAGTCCTCCGCCCGCCCAGGCTGACTCGTCAGTCCCCTCATCCGTGTGCAGGAAGGTCACCACGACGCGTCACCCTTCAGGGCCAGGGCGCCCAACTGGGCGTCATCGCGCATGCCATGGTGCTGGCGGACGTACAGTGCCAGGTCAGCCGTGCGCTTGGCATACTTCTCGTCGAAGGCCAGCGGTGCCGGCCCCCGGTTGCTGCCCACCACCGACAAGACGCGTTCGACGGCGGCTGCGCAGGTTCCGCGCACCCGCAGCGCATCGCTCCATGCCGATGCCTGCCCGGCAGTTCCGTGCCCGGTGGAGCCCTGTTCCCGGCGGTCAATACTTTCCGCCGTTCCCGCCAAATACTGCAGGGCGGCGGAAAGGATGCGGTCCAGTTCGCCGAGTGAGGCCAGCGCGATCTGGTCGGGCTCCCGGCCTGAAAGAGTCCCGGCACGCAGGGAGTCCCGGTAATCCCGGGCAATGCCCACAGCCCCGCCAAGCCAGCAGGCGGCCACTCCCATGCCGCCCCAGGCAAACCCGGGCCTGCTGAAATACCAGTTGGTTCCCTGCAACGGCTCGGCGGGGACCCTGTCGAACCGCACCGGCCCGCTGGGAATTTCGCGCAAACCCCGTGCCACCCACGCCGGGTTCCCGCAGGTCACGCCAGCGTGGCGCAGGTCCACCGCAAAAGCCGCACGGCCGCCGTCGTCCGTGTGGGCCGTGACCACCGCGTGGTCAAGCAACGGGGCCAGGGAGCACCAGGGCTTGGATCCAGTGAGGAAAACCGAGGAACCCCTGGCTTCCGCCTCGAGCCGGTAGCCTTGACCTTCCGCGGCGAACACACCCCACGTCCCGGTGGCATCGGCTGGATCATGGCCCGCCTGAGCAAGGATGGCCAGGGCATCCAGGTGCGGCTCAAAGACCCGGGCAGCAGCCACGTCAATGGCGGCCACCGTGGCCAGGAGCTCCCAGAGAAGCCCGGTAGTGCCCTCGCCGGGCCGCGGCCATTCCTTCCCGGCCTGGCGGGCCAAGGCAAGCAACGCGGGGGCGTCGCCGACGGCAGCGGAGACGGCCTGGAACAAGGCATCCACGCCGCCAGGCCGTACCCCGTCCGCGGACAGCCGGACCACTGCGTGTGGGCTGACAGGCGCGTTGCCGGCAGGTGGTGGGCTGTGTTTTTCGGAGAGTTCCGGCATCGGGGCGGCGGCGCCTATTTGCCTGCCGGCTCGGTGACGGATGCAGTAGCCGCCATGGTCTCGGCGTTGACCATCCACGCAAGCTGCTCCAGCCGCTCGATGGCCGCGTGGAGCAGGTCCGCGCTGGTGGGATCCTCCTCGTCCACTTCATCATGGACATCCCGCATGGTCTGGACCGTACGCTCCAGCCTGGCCGTGATGAGCTTGACGGTCTCCTTCGTGGAGGTCAGCCCTTCAGGAAATTCGTCCAGCCGGCTGCCGGCTGAGACAGTGCTGCTGCGGCCATCCGGAAGGGCGTGCAGGGCGCGCATGCGTTCAGCGGCCTGGTCGGCGAAGAGCCGGGCAGCGGCAATAATCTCGTCAAGCTGCAGGTGCAGGTCACGGAAATTCGTGCCCACAACGTTCCAGTGGGCTTGCTTTCCCTGCAGGTGCAGCTCGATGAGGTCGGTAAGCACCGTCTGCAGATTGCCGGCCAGGGTGGGTGACGCTTTCATCAGTTTCCTCCGCTGCTGCTCGCTGTCCGGCCGAACTCCAGCCGAAAATTCATTCTAAGCATACTTAGCAGTTCCGGCGGCGAGCGCGGCAAAAGGAGTACACCCTACCGGATGCGGGCCAGCGCGAATCCGTCCCAGCCTTTCGAGCCCACGGTCTGGATAACAGTGGCATCGAGCCGGGGATGCTCGCCAAGGAGTTTCAGCGCCTCGATGATTCCAGGCGCATTGACCGGGTCCATTCCGGGGTCAAGGATGGCCCCCTCCCACACGGTATTGTCCAGCACCACCGTGGCCCCGGACCGGCCCAGCCGGACGGCCCAGTCCAGGTAGCGGCTGTTGTTCTCCTTGTCCGCATCGATGAAGATGAAGTCGAATGGTTCCCGGGCTTCTTCCTCAAGTGCGGCCAGTGTTTCCAGCGCAGGTCCCAGCCGGATCTCCACTTTTTCCCCCAGGCCGGCGGCGTCGATGTTGGCCCACGCAACCTCTGTATGCTTGGGCAGGAACTCGCAGGTGACCAGGGTACCGCCGTCGGGAAGGCCCCGGCCCATCCAAATGGTACTGAAGCCGGCAAGGGTGCCGATTTCGAGCACGCGGCGGGCCCCGGAGATCTGGACCAGGAGCTTGAGCAGCTTTCCGGCGTTGGGAGCCACTTCGATGGCGGGCATGCCGGCCTCTTCGGCGGAGCGAATGGCCTGCTGCAGGGCGGAATCCGGACGGACGACGACGTCGGACAGGTATTCTTCAGCCGCAATCCACTCTGGCCGGGGCTTGTGCTCGAACATTGCCACAGTCTGGCACGGGCCCGCGTCGGGGTCCAGAGCAAAAGGCCGACGGCGGATGCGGCCGCCGCGGGTCAGGAACCGTCAGCGAGCGCTTCTTCCAGGCGGTCCACTTTTGCCGTCAGCTCACCGGTGTAGCCGGGCCGGATATCGGCCTTGATGACCAGGGACACCCTGCTTCCGTACCGCCCCACCGCCTCGGTGGCCCGCTTCACTACATCGAAAACTTCGTCCCATTCGCCTTCGATGGTCGTGAACATCGAATCCGTTTTGTTGGGAAGCCCCGATTCCCGGACGATCCTGACGGCGGCCGCAACGGCGTCGTGCACTGAAGCATCGGAGGGACGGGAACCTTCGCTGGGCGTGCCGGAGGGGGCAACTGAAAACGCAAGCAACATGGTGCCAGTGTGCCATGCGGCCTTCGGGGCCTGCAGGGGGAACAAGCGGCCTGGAGCGTCACATAACCCACTACCCTCCAGTAACAGTGAACGCCGAAAGCTCCATTGCTAACCTTTTCGCATGAGCCTCGCAGTCGTCCGCAAGCCGCTCCGCGCCGACGCAGCGCGGAACGTGGACAAGATCATCACAGCGGCGCGCCAGTGCTTCCGCGAGTTTGGCCCGGAAGTACCGCTGCAGACCATCGCGGCAACGGCGGGAGTAGGCCCCGCTACCCTCTTCCGGAACTTCGCTGACAAGGAAGAGCTGGTCCTCGCCGCGCTCAACCGGCAACTGCGCCTGACAGTGGACCCCGTGATCGACGACGCCCTGGCGGATATCGACGCGACCGCCGGACTGCTGCGGGTCCTCGAGGCCCTGATGGCTGCTGCCAGCGCCGATGCCAACCTGCTGGGCGCCGTCGCGGGCCGCCGTGAGCTCCTGACCGGCATTACGGGCTCCCTCATGGAATCAATCAGCGTGTTGCTGGTGCGCGGGCAGGGCCAGGGAAGCCTGCGGAGGGACATCTCCATGACTGACATGTTCCGGCTGCTCGCTATGCTCATTGGCGTGGTGGACACCATGGAGCCCGGGTCCGATGCCTGGCGCCGCCCGCTTGCCCTCATTGAGGACGCCATCCGCACGTCCCGGCCGGCCCGGCCGCTTCCGGCGCATGTACCAGTCCCGCCTTCTCCCCTGGCGGAGCCCCAGCTGGGCTAGCACTCCCCTGAACGGCAAGCCCCATTGTGGGCGTCCCGAGGGTGCCACTAGACTTCAGGAAGGGTTACGCAGCCAGCCCTCTGTGTCTTGATATGGAGTGACCCATGCAGCAATCCGAGTACCTCCCCCGGGCAACGGCCGCACTAAGATGAACAGCTCAAAGCTGAACCTTTACCTCAATGATCCCCGCGGGCCGGAGGAAATCCTCCCCACGATGACCGCGGAAGAACTGGCACACTTGCTGGATGCCCTCTACCAGAACCTGGACACGCCCGAGCCCGAATTTGGGGTGGAAACCTGGTATGAAATGGCTGTCGAAGAATGCAGCCGCCGGGCCGGTTCGCCCGACGGCGAAGCCCACGGAGTGGCCTAGCCTGACGCCTCAGTGATGCCCGCGGTGTTCGTTGGGAACGTGCCCCTTGGCTTCGATCAGGTGCTGCTGCAGCTTTTCCTCCGCGTCCCGGCGGCGGCGGGCCGTATCGCGCAGCTCCCTGGAACCTTCGGAGCCGCTTGGGTCAAGGTAGCCCTGCCGCGGCTTCCCGTGCCGTTCCGGTGCGGGCGCCTCGGAACCTGTCTTAGCGGCGGTCTTCTTCGCGGCCTCCTGGGCAGCGGGGTCCCGGGAATCAGTGTCCCGGGAAGCGGCATCCCGGGCTGCGCCGCTTTCAGCACCTCGGCCATGTTCCGGCTGCTCCGGACGTGACTGATCGTTCATGTCGTCATTCATGTCGGTTCCTCTTTCTGGCCGCCGCAGTGGAGTGCGGCCCCGTTCCAGCCCACCATAGACGGGCTCCAAGGGTCACGGCCTGCTAGTCAGCGGGATCTCCCCTGCCCCGAAGCTCCTGGCGCACCAGTGCCTGCAGGGCCGGAATCTGGGATGCGGGATCCAGGTCAAAGGACTTCCACAGGCTCCGGGAGAGGGACTCCAGGTCCTCGGCCGGAACGTCCGCCAAGCCGGCATAGCGCGTGAAGAAGCGTTTGGCAGGCAGTCCAGCCCGTCGTCGAACGTTTTTATGGTGAGGACGCCCGGCTCTTTCCCCGGCCGCGTGCAGCTGATTTTCCATGGCCGCCATTCATATGAAGATCCCATGGCCAACTGCATAGCCGCTCTCATAGTACAACCGGGAATCGACATCGTGAGTGATCTTCACCACATCGCAACATAGGCTCCCATTGGACGCCCGCTCAATTCCAGCCGAGGATCCTCAAGAGCGCAGCCGTGCCCGCTCCGGCCAGCACCACCACCAGGAACGGCGCCCGAAGCGCCAGGGCTATGGCGGCAGCCGCGAGCGCTCCCAGCCTGGCGTCAGCAACCAGCAACTGGCCCGTTGCGAAAGTGTTCACCACCGTGAGGGACGCCAGCAATCCGATCGTCATGGTCCCGGCCACGCGGGACATCCTCGGATCCTCGAGCAGCCGGGCCGGGACAAAGTAGCCCACCAGCTTCCACGCGTAGGCCAGGGCGCAGGCTATCAGAAGCCAGATCCAGAGACTCATTCTGCTGTCCCCTGTCCGGTGTCCTTCGCGCGGGCCCGGCCTTCATCCGGGCCTGCGAAGGGGCTGCTGCTTGTACCGCCATGCCGGCGGTGCTCCCGGTAGGGGTCAACATCCGGTTCCAGGCCTTCATCGCTGCGGCCGTGGCTGAACCAGCCGATCACGGCAGCCACCACGGCCGCCACGAGGATTGGCACGCCGGCGGGGACAAAGGGAACGGCTGCCACTGTGGCCACGGCGCAGACAACGGCGATTGCAACCGGCTCGCGTCCCTTGAGCCGCGGCCACAGCAGGCCAAGGAAGGCAGCCACCGCTGCGCCGTCCAGCCCCCACTGTTTTGGATCGCCCAGGCCGCTGCCGGCGAGCGCACCGACGGCGGTGAACAGGTTCCAAAGCACGTAGATGCCGATCCCGGCCGCCCAGAACCCGCGGCGCTGTTCAGCGGGGTCCGCCTGGCCGGAGCTTGTGGCCGTGGATTCATCGATGGTCAGCTGGGCAGCAACATATTTGCGCCAGCCCGTGGGGTGCAGGAGGGCGTTGAGCTGCATGCCGTAAATCCCGTTGCGCATTCCCAGGAGGGTGGCAGCGCTCATGGCGGCGATGCCGGAACCGCCGCCGGCCACCACACCGATGAAGGCGAACTGCGAGCCGCCGCTAAACAGGAGCAGGCTCAAGGCCATGGTTTGCCAGAAGTTGAGTCCAGATGTGACGGATAGCGCGCCGAAGGAGACGCCGTACAGGCCGGTGGCGATACTGATGGAGATGCCCATCCGCACTGCCGGCGATGCCAGCAGCGTCACAGGCCCGCCCCCACGGCGGGCTTCCGCAGGCTCCAGGCCCACGCAATGAGCGGCGCCTGCAGCGGAAGCCGCACAGTATGCACCTTCCGCTGCGCCCGGGTTCCCTGCGGGCCGTAAGCCCGGCGGAGTGCGTCGACATGCCCCGCGAGGAACGCAGCGAACATCATGGTGGTGCCCGTGGCGGTTGCCTTTCGCGTTCCGGGGACCAGGATTCCGACGGCGGCTGCCAGCTCCAGCAGGCCGCTCACCGCGATCCATTCCTCCCTCGACAGGAGGGCGAAGGGCCGCGGGGCAGCAGCGCCGTCGTCACGGCACAGGTATCCGGGCACCACCTGGCGGTAGAAGCCGGGGTCGCGGAAGTGCTTTACGGCGCTGGCCAGCAGCAGGGCGCTCATGGCTGCAGCGGAGAGGCGTTGGACGGCCCGGCCGGAGCGGGGAAAAGGCATGGTTCAACTCAATCACAGCACCGCCGGATGCACCGAAACTGTGCCGGCGGCGGGAACTACCGTCCCTGCGGCGAGGCCAGCTGCAGCTGGCTGAGGACTCGGGCCGGCACGTTGGTGGTGATCTCCTGGATGCCCAGCCGCGCGCACAGCGCCACGTCCTGTTCCGAATCCACCGTCCATACCCGGAAGCGCCGGCCGGCGGCGAGCCAGCGTTGGACGGACGCCGGATGCCGGCGCACGTACTCGATTCCGGGCCCGGCCATGCCCGCCTCGCCGGTGTCCAGGATCCGCTCGCCTTCGAGCTGGGCGGCCTTCATCAGGTTGGCAATTGCACCGCCGGTGATCACCCCGAAGCCCAGCCCGGCGCGGACTACCCGGATGTCCACATCGTCCACCAGCTGGCAGATGAACCCTGGCTGAACCGAGCGGAGCAACTGCCGTACCGAGTCCGGGCTGAAACTCATGAACGTGACGGACACGTTGTCCAGCGACGAGGTCAGGGGATCCCAGCCCTCGTCCCGCAGCACCTCAAGTACCCGGTCCTCGAGCTTGAGCTGGTACGGGCTGGGGTGCTTGAGTTCGATCGCCAGCTTCACCGGCCGGCCGGCGCCCCGGAGGATCACCAGCAGTTCGGGCAGGGTCAGGAGCTGCTCGGACCGCGCCCCGTACATTTCGGGAATACGCACGCCCTTCCACGACGAGAAATCCAGGTGCCTCAGTTCCCGCAGCGTGCGTTCGGCCACGGGGCCGGTTCCGTCCGAGGTGCGGTCCAGGTTGGCGTCGTGCAGGAGGACAACGTGCTGGTCACGTGTGAGGTGGACATCGCACTCCACGCCGTCGGCGCCGTCTGCCAGTGCCTGCAGATAGGCGGCACGGGTGTGTTCGGCGAAGGCGGCGCTGGAACCGCGGTGGGCAAAGACCAAGGGCCGCTGCGGCCCTGATGCGTCACTGGTCATGGAGACACGGTAGCCGACCCGGCGCGGACCGCGGGGCTAGGCTTGGCACATGCAGGTGAACTCTGAGCCAACTACCCGGGAAGCACCCACCGGGACCACGCCTTCCGCCCCGCCCCACGCGAAGGGCCGCCCCAAGGCGCGTGCCGCCGTCGTCCATCACCTCAGCCCGGGCGACGCCGAAAAGGCGGCAGCGCTGCGGAGGATGAAGCTGGTGGCGCTGGGCCTGCTGGTGGTGATGGCGGTGGTTTTTGTCTTCGCTTTCGCGCTGCAGAAGGAGTATCCGTGGCTGCAGTACGTGCGGGCGGCAGCCGAGGGCGGCATGGTGGGCGCGCTGGCTGACTGGTTCGCCGTTACCGCATTGTTCAAGTACCCCATGGGCATCAAGATCCCGCACACAGCCATCATCCCGCGCCGGAAGGACCAGATCGGCGCCTCGCTGGGCGAGTTCGTGGAGACCAACTTCCTCTCCGAGCAGGTGGTCCAGGAGAAGCTGGCCAGCGTCAACATTGCCCGCCGGGCCGGCGAATGGCTGGCCACGCCGGGCGGCGCAGACAGGGTAGCCAAGGAAGGCGCCGCCCTGATCCGGGGTACTTTCAAGGTTTTGAACGACGACGACGTCCAGGCGGTCATCGAGGGAATGGTGCGCAAGCACCTGCTGGCTCCGCCGTGGGGACCTCCCGTGGGAAAGATGGCAGAGCGCATTTTCCACGACGGGCACCATCACAAGCTGGTGGACCTGCTGGTGGACCGGGCCGCCGACTGGGTGGATGACAACCACGATACGGTCACCCACCTGGTGTCCGACCGCTCCCCCACATGGGTGCCGCAGTTCGTAGACGGACTGGTGGGCGACAAGGTCTATGTGGAGATCCTCAAGTTCGTTCGCGCGGTGCAGGCCGACCCGAACCACCAGGTACGGCAGTCGATCGATAAGTACCTGAACGACCTCGCGCAGGACCTGCAGCACGATCCGGCGATGATTGCCCGCGCCGAGGACATCAAGGCCCAGGTTCTCGGCGATCCCGAGGTGCGCGAACTCGCCTCCCGCACGTGGGGCACCGTGAAGAACGCCCTCCTGGGCGCGGTGGATGATCCCGGGAGCGAACTGACCATCAAGTTCAAGGCTGCCGTCCGCGACTTCGGCTCCCGGCTGGTCAGCGAACCCGAGCTCGCCGGGAAAGTGAACACCTGGATCGGCGATGCCGCCGGCTACCTGGTGCGGACGTACCGCTCCGACATCGCAGGAGTGATCACCGATACCGTGGCCCGCTGGGATGCGCAGGAAACCTCGCAAAAGATCGAACTCCAGGTGGGCAAGGACCTGCAGTTCATCCGGATCAACGGCACCGTGGTGGGCTCGCTTGCCGGGTTGGCAATTTTTACGGTGGCGCACCTGATATTTGGGTGAGCAATCGCCCTTTTCCAAGCAACGCGAGGTCACTTAGCGCCCAATAAACGGCCCCGCACGGGCCAAAAGTGACCCCGCGTTGCTCTTCAGGCCTAGGCGAACGGCTCCAGTTCCACGCCGGCTGCCTCCAGCCCCGTCCGGACGGCGGCAGCCATCCCAACGGCTCCCGGAGTGTCACCGTGAATGCACAGGGAATCCGGCCGGACCTGTACAACGCTGCCGTCCAGGGCCACGACTTCCCCCTTGGTCGCAAGGCGCACGGCCCGCTCGACGATCGCGGCGACGTCGTGCAGCACGGCACCTTCCTGTGAGCGCGGCACCAGCGTTCCATCGGCAAGGTAGGCGCGGTCCACAAACGCCTCGACAAAGACCGGGTGGCCTGCATCCTTCGCCTGCGTCAGCAGCTCCGACCCGGGCAGCCCAAGGACGGGAAGGCCGGGATCGTAGGCGTTCACGGCGGCCACAACAGCGGAAGCCTGTTCGGCGTCCTGCACCAGCCGGTTGTAGAGCGCTCCGTGCGGCTTCACGTAGTCCACGGACGCCCCCACTGCGTGGGCAACGCCGTCAAGCGCCCCCAACTGGTACAGGACGTCGCCGAACAGCTCATCGAAGCTCATGTCCAGCGAGCGGCGGCCGAAGCCGGCCAAATCCCGGTACCCCACGTGCGCGCCGACCGTGACATCGAGTTCGTAGGCGGCCCGGCAGCTGTCCAGCATGGTGACGGGGTCCCCGGCGTGGAAGCCGCAGGCCACATTGGCGCTGGTGACCAGCTGGAACATGGAGGCGTCGTCCCCCATCTTCCATGAACCGAACGATTCGCCAAGGTCAGCGTTGAGATCCAAAAGTGTTGCCTTCCAGCGTTTTGTTGTCCTGTGCCGCGGCCGCAGCAGTGAGCTCCCCGGGGATGGTGTCCGGCATGGGGCCGAACGCCTCCTTGGCGTTGGCCACCACAGCGCGCCCCATGATGAGGTTACCGGCTCCGCCCACCACAGCACCTATGCCGAACGGCAGGGCCCGGCCGAACAGCGCACTTCCCTGGCGCTTGAGGAGGTTCTTAAGGAAGGCCTTTTGGATCCTGCTCCGGATGCTGCCGAAGCCCGGCACCACCATCGACTTGGAAAGGACGTTGCCCCAGGCCTTGTTGGCGTTCACTTCCCTGCCGGCTGCCTGGCCGCTGAGCGTCCCCAGGAGCGCGGTCCCTTCCTCGCCCAGCATGATGGCCATGACCATGGTGCTGGCCTTCTCGGGGTTGGTGAGCCGGATCCCATGCAGCTCTGCCAGGGACGTCGAGTAGAGGGCTGTTGCTTCCAGGAATCCAACGGTTGCTGCGGCGGAAAGTCCGAGGGACGCGACTGTTCCGACACCGGGCACCACGGCGGTTGCGCCCACCAGCGCACCGCCGCCGGTGACGGCGCGGAGGTAGTCGCGCTCCAGGATGTCAGCCAGCTGCGCGGCCGTGGCCCGGGGGTGCCTCTTCTGCAGCCGGCGGATGTACGCCACCACCAGCGGGCGCTGGATCTCCACCGCCTTGAGGAGCATGTTGTGGACACCGGGCTTGGGCTTGCCGTCGGCATCGAATACCGCGTTGTGGGCGGTTTCCTGCGCGATTCGTACTGCGGGGTTGCTGCGCTTAGCCATGGTCACCTCTGTTTGTCTCGCCGGCGGGCCGATGCCGGAATCGCTAATACTAAGGTTGCTTAACATTAGGCTACCGCCGGTGCCCTTCCCCACCCGGCCGCGGACGGGAGGGCGTGTGGGCTGGCGCCCCGGCATCCGCCCAAAGCCTAGACTTACCCTATGCCCACCCCTAAAGCCCTGCGGCCCTTTGCGCACCGCGAGTACCGGGTGCTCATCGCAGCGTTGGCCATCTCGATTTTTGGTTCCGGCATGTGGGCCGTGGCCATGGTGTACCAGGTGATCCAGTTGGGCGGCGGTCCCCTGGAGCTCTCCCTGGTCGCCGCCGCGGGCAGCGCGGGCCTGGTGGCGTTCGTCCTGGCGGGCGGCATCGCAGCGGACCGGGTCCCCCAGCGGCGACTGATCATCGCCGTGGAGGGTGCCAACCTTGCGGTGATAGCCACCGTCAGCGGGCTGGCCATGGCCGGCCTGCTCCAGCTGTGGCACGTTGCAGCGGGGTCCTTTGTCCTTGGCGTTGGCGCCGCTTTCTTCTTCCCTGCCTACTCTGCCATCCTGCCCCGCATCCTCCCCGCCCAGGACCTGCTGGCTGCAAACGGGATGGAGGGGTCCATGCGGCCCGTGCTCCAGCAGGCTGCGGGTCCTGCCGTGGCGGGCCTGGTGGTGGCTGCCCTGTCGCCGTCGCACGCTGTCACGGCAGTTGCGGCGTGCCACCTGCTGGCCTTCATCGTCCTGAACTTCCTGGGGCAGCATGCACTGAAGGCGCCCGTCAACGGGGCGGAGACGCAGGAACGCGGAGCGGCTGCCGGTGAAGCCGCTGAGACTGCCGGGACATCCTTCTTCCACGACCTGCGCGAGGGAGTCCGCTACACCCTGCGGACACCATGGCTGCTGTGGACCCTCATCTGGGCGTGCATCTCCGTGCTGTTCCTGATCGGGCCCATCGAGGTACTGCTGCCCTTCGTGGTGCGCGACCAGCTGGCCGGCGACTCCCGCATGTTCGGCTTCCTCCTGGCCGTCATGGGAGTTGGCGCAGCGTTTGGCTCGCTGTTCACGGCGTCCTTCCGGCTGCCGCGCCGCTACCTCACGGTGATGATGGTTTCCTGGGGCGCCGGCAGCCTGCCCCTGGCCGCCGTCGGCGTCATGGACAGCTTCTGGGCCATCGCCGCGGCGCTGTTCGTCTTCGGCGCCACCGGCAGCGTGGGAATGGTCATCTGGGGCACCCTGCTCCAGCGGCGCGTCCCGCCGCACCTGCTGGGCCGGGTGTCCAGCCTGGACTTCTTCGTGTCGCTCGCCCTGATGCCGGTGTCCATGGCACTGGCCGGTCCGGCCGCCGAGGTCCTGCCCATCTGGCTGATCTTCCTGGTGGCCGGCGGCGTATGCCCCGTCATGGCAGTGGTTGCCATGGCCGCTGCGCGCATGCCCGACGACGAATTGGCCCACCCCCTGGACCGTTCACCGGAGGCGGAACGCGCGACGGCGGCGGAAGGCTAGGCTCTCCCAGCCGCACCGGACTCAGCTGTTGGCACGCACCACGGGGATACTCGCCGTCGGATGTCCGCTGGGGAACACCGTGGGCTCCGGCTCCGGCAACGGTTCAAGCGCCACCTGGACGGGCTCGGCACCCACCGTGACCAGCTGGCCGCGGACATCCACGGCCAGGGCTTCCCCTTCGCGGACCGTCAGGGTGAGGGTCCCCGCGCGCAGTTCCACCAGCAGCAGGCGCCCCTGGATCTTCAGGTGGAAGGTGAGCCCGTCCCACTCCGACGGCAGCCGCGGGTCGAAGTACGGAACCGGGCCCTGGTCGCGCAACCCGGCAAAACCGCAGACCAGGGAGCTCCACACCCCGCCCGTGGAGGCGATGTGCACGCCGTCGATGGTGTTTCCGTGCGTGTCATCGAGGTCGATGAACAAGGCGTTGGTGAAGTGGTCCAGCGCTTCCTGCGAGTACCCCACCTCGGCGGCCATGATGCCCTGGACGCAGGCCGAAAGCGTTGAATCGCCCGTCGTCAGGGGATCGTAGAAGTCGAAGGCGCGGTGCTTTTCCTCAGGCGTGAAATCCTGCCACTGCAGGAACATTGCCAGGACGGTGTCTGCCTGCTTCAGGACCTGGTGGCGGTAGATCACCAGCGGGTGGAAGTGCAGGAGCAGGGGGTACTTGGACCGGGGCGTGGTCCAGTCCCACGGTTCGAGGTGCATGAAGTCGTTGTCCTGCGAATGCACCTGCATGCGCTCGTCGAACGGCAGCTGCATGCGGTTCGCAGCCGCTTCCCACAGCTGCCGCTCCTCGTTCGTGATGCCCGCATGCTCCAGGGCCGCGGCAGCACGCAGGTTAAAGCGGGCCATTACGTTGGTGTAGAGGTTGTCGTTGACCACGGCGGTGTACTCGTCGGGACCGGTGACGCCGTGGATGTGGAAGAGCCCGTCCTTGCCGAAGAAGCCCAGCGAGATCCACATCCGCGCCGTTTCAATCAGCAGTTCGGCACCCATCCCGTCGCGGAACGCGGTGTCCCCGGTGGCCCAGAAATAACGGTTGGCGGCAAAGGCGATGGCAGCGGCGATGTGGAACTGTGCGGTACCGGCCGCGTAGTATGCGCTGGCTTCCAGCCCGTTGATGGTGCGCCACGGGAACAGGGCGCCGTCAACACTCAGCTCCTTGGCCCGGATCTTGGCCTCGGGAAGCATTCCATGGCGGAATTCGAGGACCTGCCGGGCGCCGCCGGGGTTGGTGTACGTCAGGTACGGCAGGAGGTAGACCTCCTGGTCCCAGAAGTAGTGGCCTTCGTAGCCGGATCCCGTCACGCCCTTGGCGGGGATGCCGGCGACGTCTGCACGCGCCGTCGCCTGGGCGAGCTGGAACAGGTTCCAGCGGATGGCCTGCTGCAGCACGGACTGGCTGTCAACCACAATGTCAGAAGTGGCCCAGTAGTCGCGGTAGTGCGCTTCGCTCTCGGCAAAGACGTCCTGCACCGGACGGAGGCCTTCCTCTGCGGCCGCGGCGGGGTCGAGGGCGGGGTCCTGGATCGCCGGGCCGGCCGCATAGCTGACACTCTTTTCGAGGCGGAACGGCTCGCCCGGGCCGACGGCCAGGACGTAGCGGACGCTGCTGTCATCCTGGTCCACCAGCGTGTCGAACGGCTGGTGCCCGGCGGAGGTCCAGTGGTCCACCGCGACGCCCACGCGCTGCTTGGATTCAGCGGCCTCCCAGGCCAGCCGGAGTGACCCGTCGCCGCCGTCAAGGCGCAGGGGCAGCAGCACGCGTCCGGCGTGGCGGCCCGCCCGGCGGGGATCGTGGACAGAGTGGTCCTCCACCGGCTGGTCCTGGCGGTTGATCACCGAGGAGGTGATGTCCACGGAAACCTCACGGTCCGTCACCACATCCAGGGATATCCCCAGGGCTCCGCGGGAGGCGAAACCCACGGCCCGGCGTTCGGTGGTGGTGACGACGGCGCCGGAGCGGCATTGCCAGGTGACGCGGCATTCGTACACCCCGGTGGAGAAGTCCACGGAGCGCCGGTAGTCCAATACCTCGGACTCGGCCAGGCTGAGAGACTCGCCGTCGATAACCACGGTGAAGTTGTTGGCATCCGGTATGTAGAGGATGCGCTGGCCGGTCCGGGCAAACCCGAAGGCGTTTTCCGCGTGCTTGATGTCCCAGATTTCGTGCAGCCCGTTGATGAAGCTGCCGGGCAGGTCGGAGTCGGCGGCGGCCCAGTGGGCGCCGCGGATCCCCAGGTGTCCGTTGCCCAGGGCAAAAAGGGTTTCCAACGTCCCTTCATTGCCCGGTACGTGGCGTGTCTCCACGAGCTGCCAGGGTGTGCTGGGGAATCTTTCGCGGTCCGCTGAGATCAGGGCCATGGTGTTGGGTCCTTTGGCGTTTGGCCGGGCAACCGGTTTGCTGCCGGCCTGGGGATACTTTTCGGGGGGGTAATGCGTTCGGGGGTAATGCGTACTGACGTGAGCTGCCGGGGGTAGCAGCGGGCGGCCTCGGGGAAGGCTGCAGTCTCTAAGGCAGAAGTTCCTTGAGGTCGTTGACCACCAGGGTGGCTCCGGCGTCGAGCAGCGCCTGCCGCCCGGCGCCGCGGTCCACACCGATGACCGAGTAGAAGGTTCCGGCCTCGCCGGCCTGGACGCCGGACACTGCGTCCTCCACCACCACGCATTCGCCGGTGGGGAGGCCCAGCAGGCGGGCGGCGTACTCGTAGGTGGCGGGACTGGGCTTGCCGGGCAGGCCTTCGCTTGCCGCGACCACGCCATCCACCACCACCGGGAACCGGGCGCTGAGTCCGGCTGCCTCCAGGACGGCTGGAGCGTTTCGGGAAGAAGAGACGACGGCAACCTTCAGTCCGCGGTCCAGCGCAGCCTCGAGGAAGCGCACCGAGCCGGGGAAGGGCTCCACGCCGGCGCTCACGATGTCGTTGAAGATCCGGTTCTTCCGGTTGCCCAGGCCCTGCACAGTAGTGTTGGCGGGGTCGTCGTCAGTGGGGCCCTCAGGGAGCACAATCCCGCGCGAGGCCAGGAAATCGCGGACGCCGTCGAAGCGCGGCTTGCCGTCGATGTGGTCGAAGTAGTCACTCTCGCTGTAGCCGGGAACCTGCGGCCGGTCCGCCAGGTAGTCCTCGAACAGTTCCTGCCATGCCCGCTCATGGACGGTTGCCGTGGGGGTCAGCACACCGTCCAGGTCGAAAAGGATGGCAGAGGCACCAGCCCAGGCGGACACCTCGGCTGTTGCGTTGTCTGCTGCAATGTTTTCAGTCATCAGCGGTGCGTTGTCCTTTCAGGACGGCGGGCAGCCTGGAAGGCTGGATGCTTGGCGTTGGGGAGGCATCGATGCCCGGACGATCTGCGGCCACGGGCGGCGGCGGAGTGTGAAGGGAGCCCGGCGGCCCCGGCATTGCTGATCGGTGTATCCCTACCATCATGGACACGGCACCGGTCGTCGGACAAACCGGCGGCACCTCCAGCAGCGCTGGCCGAATAAAGGGCATGGGACAGTATCCGGCTGCAGTAAACCCTCGGCACCGCGCTGATCTCCTTGTCCGCCCAGTTCAGGGCCGCGATAACGGCCGATGAAGAGTGTAAGCGCTTACAAATTTAGCTGGCAACTGTTTTTTCCAACGGACCTCACGTGAGGCACGTCTCAGCATGGGAGACCGTCAGGCGTCGATCTTTCCGGACCCGTCCGGACGGAGCACATAGTGTCGCAGGAAGGCGCTTACGTCCACCATCTCCGTCTTCGACATCGCATGGCCCATGCCGGGGTAGGTCCTGGCGGTCAGGAGCGTGTTCTGCTGGAGCCATTCCCCGGTATAGGCGATGGCGTCCTCGTTGATGACCAGGTCCGCCTTGTCCCTGCCCCAGAAAAAGGGCGGCTTGGTGTCGAAGGATTCCGTGAGGGACAGCAGCTCATTCCGGAGCACAAAACCGGAAAGTCCCACCACCGCCTCATAGTCCTTGGGGTGGAGGCGCAGCAGAGTGCTCGCCATTGCCATGCCCTGTGAGTAGCCGAGCAGGCTTACGCTGCTGTGCTGGACCTTGACGCTGTTGATCCAGGCCTGGACGGCGCTTGAGGCCTTAATGACATCCGCGAAGTCGTTGGCGAGGAAGTAGTCCAGCAGGAACCAGCCGTAATGGTCGCCGATCGGCATCGGCGCTCGGAGCGCTGCGCACGTGAACTCGGGCGGCAGGTACTCAAAAAGGCGGACCATGCGGGACTCGTCGGTGCCATAACCGTGCATCATCACAAGCAGTGGGGTGCCCGCCCGCTCACCCTCGGGTTTGGACCACACAACTGTTTCCATCAGATCAGCCTAGCCAAGCCAGCGACCCCGGGTGCCCGGGCCGTGCCGGTTGCCGGCAACACCGGGCAAGGCGCACCAGCCCCTTTCTCCTCACATGCCACAGCACAACGAATGGGTTACGCCCCGGCCCACTCCATTGAATACAGCAACGGCTGGCTGTAGCGTGACGCTTAACGGACAGCATGCTTATCAATCGTCCTCGGGCCAAAAAGACACCCGCCGTGACTAACAAGGAGCAACTCATGAGAATCGGATCCTCCATTTTCCTTATCGCCCTCGGTGCCATCCTCGCCTGGGCGGTTGCTCCAGGCCTCATCCCCTTCGTGGACCAGGTACTCATCGGCTACATCCTGATGGCGGTCGGCGTCATTGGACTCATCGCTTCCCTCATCCTCGCTTCCCCAGGGCGCAGCCGGCGTGTCAGCGAGAGCCGGTCTGTAGTCGATCCGAACACGGGGGAACGCATCACCCGGAACGAGAGCCGCGACAGCGGGCTGTAGCACCACCGGCGTCCGCGCCGCAGCGAAGGACAAGTAGTTGACCCGAAGAGCCGGGCCGGACCATCCCATGGTCCGGCCCGGCTCTTCGCTTCCCGGGCAATGTCACTTTGTTTCATGTTGGTTTCCATTGACAAACCAACACAAGCAAAGATAAAGTCAAATAACTCAACATCATGTGATGCCAGTCACGCAGGAGCGGCATCCGCCGTGAACGATCCACACCATCAGCAGACCTACGCAACGGAGGGTACGTGTTCGCCGAGGAGCGCCAGCAAAAGATTGCCGAGCTTGTTGCCGGCAGCGGCCGGGTCAGCGTGACCCTCCTGGCCGAGCGCTTCCGCATCACCACCGAAACCGTCCGCCGCGACCTTGCCGCCCTCGAGAATGCCGGCACCGTCCGCCGCGTCCACGGCGGGGCCGTTGCGGCGGACCGGTTCAGCACCACCGAGGAAAGCGTGAATGAGCGCGCCATCCAGCGGCCGGACCAGAAAATCCGGATCGCCGAAGCCGCGCTGGCCCTCATTCCGCGCAACTCCGCCGGCAGCGTCCTGATCGACGGCGGCACCACCACGGAAGTCCTGGCGGACATGCTCTCCCGCCGGGCCGCCGTCGAACCTTCCGACCCCACGGGACCACGCGCGGAACTGGTGGCCATCACCCACGCCGTTCCCATCGCGGGCAAACTCTCCAGCGTTCCCGGAATCGCCCTTGAGGTCCTGGGCGGCCGGGTGCGCGGAATCACCCAGGTTGCCGTGGGTCAGGCAACCGTGGAGGCCGCCGGCAAACTGCGGCCGGACATTGCCTTCATCGGCACCAACGGAATCCACGCAAGTTTTGGGCTGAGCACGCCCGATCCCGAGGAAGCCGCCGTCAAGGCAGCTTTCGTCCACTCGGCCCGCCGGATTGTGGTGCTGGCCGATTCCTCCAAGCTGGACACGGAAACCCTGGTCCAGTTCGCCTCCCTGAAAGATCTGGACACCTTGATTACAGACAGCGAGCCCGGCGCGGAACTGGCAGCCGCCCTGGAAGAAGCCGGCGTTGACGTGGTGATCGCATGATCGTCACCTTCACCGCCAACCCAAGCCTTGACCGTACCGTCGCGCTGCCCGGCCCTTTGGTTCGGGGCGAAGTGCAGCGTGCCGTTTCCGTCAGCCAGGAATCGGGCGGCAAGGGCGTCAACGTTTCCCGCGCACTGGTTGCCTCCGGCCTGGACTCCGTTGCCGTCCTGCCCGGCGCGGACAGCGACCCCGTGCTGGCCGGGCTGCGGGAAAGCGCGGTGCCGTTTCTTTCGCTGCCCATCAACGAGCCGCTCCGGACCAATGTGGCGCTCACGGAACCCGGCGGCGTGACCACCAAGATCAATGAGCCCGGTCCGGTCATGGATGCGGACCAGCAGGAAGCCCTGATCAAACTGCTCCTCGAGAGCTCCCGCGGTGCCAGCTGGGTGGTCCTTGCAGGTTCGCTCCCGCCGGGATTTCCTGCCGATTTCTACGCGACGGCGGCCCGCCGGATCCGCGCGGCCGGAAACGGCAGCGCACCGCTCATTGCTGTGGATTCCTCCGGTTCGCCGCTCGCGGCGGCGATGTCCGGAGGCGATGCCGGTGCTGAACCGGCCGGCAACGGTTCCGGGAAACCGGACCTCCTCAAACCCAACGCCGAAGAACTGGCGGAACTGGCTGCTGCAGCCGGCTTCGCCGTGGCCACCGCTGACGAACTGGAAGCGGATCCGGAGGCTGCCGCGGCCGCCGCGGCCGCCGTCGTACGTTCCGGCGTGGGTGCTGTGCTGGCAACTCTCGGATCCAAGGGAGCTGTCCTGGTAACGGCCGACGGCGCGTGGCTGGCCACGCATCCGCCGGTCGCCGCGGTCAGCACGGTGGGCGCGGGCGATTCCGCGCTTGCCGGCTACCTGCTCGCCCACGGCCGGGGCGCCGCCCCGGCCGACTGCCTTCGCCAGGCTGTGGCCCACGGTGCCGCAGCTGCCTCCCTGCCCGGTTCAACGGTTCCGGCAGTACACCAAACCACCCCGGATGCCGTAACCATCACGGCCCTTCGAAAGGATTGACAGTGACCCAGCTCATCACCACGGAACTGGTCGAGCTCGACCAGAACCTGGGCAACACGCCCGAGGCGGTGATCCGGCACCTGGCAAGCAAAGTAGCTGCCGCCGGACGCGCAACAGAAGTTGAAGGCCTCTTCGCTGACGCCTTCGCCCGCGAGCAGAAGACCGCCACCGGCATTCCGGGCGGCATCGCCATCCCGCACTGCCGCTCAGCCGCCGTCACCGAACCAACCCTGGCCATGGCCCGCCTCAATCCCAAGGTGGACTTCGGAGCCAAGGACGGCCCGGCGGACCTGGTCTTCTTCATCGCAGCCCCCGACGGAGCCGACCAGGAACACCTTAAGCTACTCTCCAAGCTGGCCAGGTCCCTGATCAAAAAGGACTTCACCACGGCCCTGCGCAACGCTTCCTCCCGCGAGGAGATCGTGGAACTGGTGGACGGTGCACTGGCTGACAAGCCCGCAGCCCATGCAGCCGCGGTACCTGCTGCCGCTGTTGCTTCCGGCGCGTCCGCGGGGGCTTCGGCAGGCGCCGCTTCGGCGGGCTCTGCCGCCGCTGCGCCGGGCACGGCGTCGGCTGGTTCAGCCCCGGCCGGTCCCAAGCGCCTCGTGGCCGTGACCGCCTGCCCCACCGGCATCGCACACACCTATATGGCAGCTGACTCCCTGGTGGCCGCTGCCCAGGAGGCCGGCGTCGACCTCCAGGTGGAGACCCAGGGTTCCTCCGGCGCCAAGCCGCTGGATCCCGCCGTCATCGCTGCTGCCGACGCCGTCATTTTCGCGGTGGACGTGGACGTCCGCGGCAAGGAGCGCTTCGCCGGCAAGCCGGTCATCAACGCCCCCGTCAAGCGGGGCATCGACGAACCCGCCAAGATGGTCCAGGAGGCGCTGGCCGCAGCCTCCGACCCGAACGCGCGGCGCGTCCCGCACTTCGGTGCCGAGGAACAGGCCGAGCAGGCCGCAGCCGAAAAGGGCGAGCACATCGGCCAGAAGCTGAAGCGGGCCCTTCTCACCGGCGTGAGCTACATGATCCCGTTCGTTGCCGGCGGTGGCCTCCTGATCGCCCTGGGCTTCCTCCTGGGCGGCTACGACATCACCGAAGTCGCGGACAAGGTGGTTGTGGAGAACAACTTCGGCAACCTTCCCGAGGGCGGACTCGCCGCTTACCTGGGCGCAGTCCTGTTCAAGATCGGCGCCCTTTCCATGGGCTTCCTGGTCCCGGCGCTGGCCGGCTACATCGCCTACGCCATTGCCGACAGGCCCGGCATCGCCCCCGGCTTCGTGGCGGGTGCAGTCTCCGGTTTCATGGGGGCCGGCTTCCTAGGCGGCATCGTGGGCGGCCTCCTGGCCGGCTACGTTGCGCACGTGATCGGCACCTGGCAGGTCCCCCGCTGGCTGCGCGGCCTCATGCCGGTGGTCATCATCCCGCTGCTCGCCTCCATCGTGGCGTCCGGGCTCATGTTCCTGGTGCTGGGCGGTCCCATCGCCGGCCTCACCGCCGCCCTTAACGGCTGGCTGTCCGGCATGACCGGCGCTTCCGCCGTGGTCCTGGGCATCATCCTGGGCCTCATGATGTGCTTCGACCTGGGCGGTCCCGTGAACAAGGTGGCCTACGCCTTCGCCGTTGCGGGCCTCAGCGCCGGCAGCGCGGACAACCAGGCACCGTGGCAGATCATGGCAACGGTCATGGCTGCCGGCATGGTGCCCCCGCTGGCCATGGCCCTGGCCACCGTCCTGGACCGGAAGCTCTTCAGCCTGGCCGAGCGGGAAAACGGCAAGGCAGCCTGGCTGCTGGGCGCGTCCTTCATCTCCGAAGGCGCCATCCCGTTCGCCGCAGCCGACCCCCTGCGGGTCATCCCGGCCAGCATGCTGGGCGGCGCGCTCACCGGCGCGCTGAGCATGGCCTTCGGGGTCACCTCGCAGGCACCCCACGGCGGTATCTTCGTCTTCTTCGCGATCGGCAACGTGCTGATGTTCGTCCTCTCGATCATCGCCGGCACCATTGTCAGCGCCCTGGCCGTGATCGGCCTCAAGCGCTGGGCGGCACCCAAGAGCGCTGCTACGGTGGAAACCGTCCCAGCAACCGTCTGATCCCGCCTCACCTACTACCTCTATCCGGCATTCCAACCAGCCGCCGGAAGACAAAGGAGCAACAATGCCAGAACGCACAGCAACCGTCGCCAGCCGCGTGGGCCTGCATGCCCGCCCCGCCGCCATCTTTGCCGAGGCAGCAGGAGAGTACGACCTGGACATCACCATCGCCCGCGAGGGCGAGCCGGCGGACGAGGCCATGGACGCTGCCAGCATCCTGTCCCTCATGAGCCTGGGCGCCTCGCACGGCGACGTGGTTGTGCTGCGCGCCGAAGGTGACGGCGCGGACACCGCACTGGACCACCTGGTCCAGATCCTTGAAACGGACCACGACGCCTAGTAGCTGACAGGCTGCCCTGGCAGCCAAGCCGCACGGCCGTCGTCGGGCCTTCCCTCCCAGGGAAACGCCCGACGGCGGCCGCTTGCGTTAAGCCCCCGCCCCCAAGTGGGTAGCCGCATGGTCAGGCATTCTCCTTGGCCTTCTTCGCAGTGAACAGCAGGTACTCCCATTCCATCTGGAACGGGGTGTCGCCATGGGCGTCACCGAAGGAATCAGCCAGTTCCGTCAGCGCCTGGTCCAGGGCTTTGACCTTGTCCCCGTCCTCCCCAATGTATTTGTAGACGGAGATGGTGGGGCCGTAGTGGGACTTGAAATAGCGGACGAAGTCGCCGGGTTGATGGAAGCTCCGCACGGCCAGGGTTTTCTTGCGTGCAGCGACGTCCGTGATCTTGTCCCCGAGCAGTTCACGCACGTGGTCCTCGCTCCCCCACAGCGGCGCCGGCTGCGCTCCCGGCGGAGGCGGCGGGGCGAAGGGCTTCATGGTGGCGAACATCTTGCCGATGAACCCCTCCGGGGTCCAGCTCAACAGCCCTATGCTTCCACCCGGTTTGCATACCCTCAGGAGTTCATCAGCCGCCGCCTGGTGGTGCGGGGCAAACATGACGCCGAGGCAGGACATGACCACGTCGAACTCGGCGTCCCCGAAGGGCAGGGCCTCCGCGTCGGCTTCCTTCCAGTCCAGGCTGACTCCCCGGTTCGCGGCCTCACGGCGTCCGGCTTCGAAAAGCTCCGGGGTGAGATCGCTGGCCACCACCTTCGCCCCCATCATGGCCGCGGGAATAGCCGCGTTGCCTGATCCGGCCGCGATATCCAGCACGCTGTGGCGGGACGTGATGCCGCAGGCTTCCACCAGGATGGCACCCAGGTCCAGGAGCATCTCGTCAGCGAGGGCTGGATAATCACCGGATGCCCACATGGCCCGGTGTTTCTGTTTGAGTTCCCGGTCCGCCTTGGCTGCATCCGTTTGATCGTCCATGGTCAGCGCTCCTCACAGGGCCGTTGGAGTGTCAGCACGCTGTGGGCACAGCGGAGGCTGCGATGCGACTCATTGTGGACGCACCGGACCCGGCTGTAAAGAGCACCCCGCTACCGGAACGCAAGCAAGCTTAGTAGTTTCATGTACATGGAATCGGGCACCGGACCAGGCACCGCAGGCGGCGGGCCATCACGCAGGCTTGCGCGCCCGGGTGCCCGTCGCCTTGCTGGTGGACGCCTTGGCGGCAGGTTTCTCGGCGGACCCGGCCGCTGTCGACTTGGCGGCGGCCGATTTTGCCGCCGTGGACTTTGCCGTACTGGATTTGGCTGCGCTGGACTCCGTTGCCGTGGACTTTGCCGTGGTGCCGGTCTTTCCACCGCTGGTATTGGCCGTGCCGTTTGCGGCGCTGGCCTTCCCCGCTGCGGACCGCTTGCGCGCCGGTTTGGAGGCTCCTTCGTCTTCGCCGGCTTCGCTGCCGGAGTCCCCGCGGGCTTCGCCACCCGGGCTTCCTGCCGCGGCATCGGTCCCGCCGCCCCGTTTCCGGTCCAGGCTTCGCTTCAGCGCCTCCATCAGGTCGATGACTTCACCCTTGCTGCCCTCGCCCGCCTCCACGCCGAAGGTTTCCTCGGTGTCCAGCGATTCACCCTGCTCCAGCTTGGCCTCAATCAGCTGGCGGAGCTGGACCTGGTACTCGTCCGTGAAGGAGGCGGGATCGAAATCGGCCGCCATGGACTCCACCAGGGCGGCGGACATATCGCGCTCCTGCGAGGAGATCTTGACGGACGCATCAAGGGAAGGGAATTTCGCTTCGCGCACCTCGTCCGGCCACAGGAGGGACTGGAGCACCAGGACATCGTCCTTGATCCGCAAAGCACCCAGCCGGGTCTTCTCCCGCAGCGCGAACTGGACAATGGCCACCCTGTCCGTGTCCTCCAACGCGCTGCGCAGCAGCACGTAGGCCTTGGGAGACTTGGAGTCCGGCTCAAGGTAGTAGCTTTTCTCGAACATCATGGGCTCAAGCTGCTCGGACGGGACGAACTGCACCACTTCGATCTCGTGGCTGTTCTCCGCCGGAATGGCCTTGAGCTCGTCCTTGGACAGGACCACCGTCCGGCCGTCCTCCTCGTAGGCCTTCTCAATGTCCGAATAATCGATGACCTGGCTGCAGACCTCGCACCGGCGCTGGTAGCGGATCCGGCCGCCGTCGGCGTTGTGGACCTGGTGCAGACTGATGTCATGATCCTCAGTGGCGCTGTAGACCTTCACGGGCACGTTGACCAGGCCGAACGCGATGGCACCTTTCCAGATGGCTCTCATTCCTCAAGTGAACATCACGCAACGCCGGAGGTGAAGCCCCATGCCCGCCGCTAAGGAGCGTGTCCGGGTGGCAGGGCGGGAACTGACCCTCACCAACCTGGACAAGGTCATCTATCCGGAAACGGGCACCACCAAGGCGGATGTCCTGGCCTACTACGCCGCAGTGGCCCACGTCCTGGTCCCGGCGGCGTACAACAGGCCGGCCACCAGGAAACGGTGGGTGAACGGCGTGGGGACCGCCGACAAGCCCGGCGAGGTGTTCTTCCAAAAGAACCTTGAGGATTCGGCTCCGGGCTGGCTCCCCCGGGCAGCCATCACCCACAAAGACCGCACCATCTACTATCCGATGGTCAACGACCCCGCCACCCTTACCTGGTTCGGACAGATCAACTCCCTGGAAATCCACGTCCCGCAGTGGCAGGTGGACTCCCACGGCAACCAACTGAACCCCGACAGGCTGGTCCTGGATTTGGACCCCGGCGAAGGCGCCGGCCTGGAGGCGTGTGTTGAAGTAGCCCTCCTGGCGCGCACCATCCTCCAGGACGTGGGCCTGGACCCCGTCCCGGTGACCAGCGGCAGCAAGGGCATCCACCTGTACGCCGCCCTGGACCGGAGCCAGACCTCCGACCAGATCTCCGCCTTCGCCCGCGAACTTGCCCGGGCCCTTGAGGCCGACCACCCGGACCTGGCCGTCAGCGACATGAAAAAGACCCTGCGCAAGGGCAAGGTCCTGGTGGACTGGAGCCAGAACAACGCGGCCAAGACGACGATCGTGCCGTACTCGCTGCGTGGCCGCCCCACCCCCATGGTGGCTGCACCCCGGACCTGGGAGGAGATCAGCTCCCCCGGCCTCAGCCACCTGGACTATAAGGCGGTGATCCGGCGGGTGCAGGAAGGCACGGACCCGTTCGCCACCGTCGATAACGCCGGCAATGACCCCCGGCTGGAGAAGTACCGCGCCATGCGCGATCCCGGGAAGACTCCGGAGCCCTTCACCGGCACGGCAGGCAGCGGAAACACCTTTGTGATCCAGGAACACCACGCCAGCCGCCTGCACTATGACTTCCGCCTTGAGCATGAAGGCGTGCTGGTGTCCTGGGCACTGCCGAAAGGCGTGCCTGAGTCCGGCGGCAAGAACCACCTGGCAGTGCAGACCGAGGACCATCCCCTGGACTACGGGAGCTTCGAGGGGACTATTCCCAAAGGGGAATACGGCGCCGGCGAGGTAACCATCTGGGACCACGGAACGTATGAGCTGGACAAGTGGATCAACGGCAGGGAAGTCATTGCCACCCTCACCGGTTCCGAAGGAGGAGGGCTGGGCGGGACCAGGAAATTTGCGCTCATCCACACGGGGCGGGGGCAGGGAAAGGATTCCGAGGGCCAGTGGCTTATCCACCTCATGGAGCCCGGGCGGCCTGGCGGACGACGGCGGCACGCACCGCCCCGGGAAGGGCAGGAGGAGCCGCCTGGTACGGAGTCGGCCCACGAGGAACCACACGGGGCGCCGAACCAGGATGAGCCGCGCCATGATGAGCTGCGCCAGGAGGCACTGGATAAAAACGTTGCGGTGCGGCCCGGGGAATACAGGCCGATGATGGCCGCCTCCGGAGATGCAGCGGACCTGGAGGGCAGCAGCTGGCAGTTCGAACTCAAGTGGGACGGGGTCCGCGCCATCCTCGTGGGAGACGAAGATTCGGTACGGATTTTCAGCCGCAACGGCAATGATGTCACCACCACTTACCCTGAACTTGCGGACCGGACCTGCTGGCCGGCCCGGCCGTTCGTCGCCGACGGTGAGATCGTCGCCATCGGCGCGGCAGGAAGGCCCGATTTCGGGCTCCTGCAGGGAAGGATGAAGCTCACCCGGCCCGCCGAGGTCGCACGGGCCCGGACTGCCATTCCCGTGCAGCTGATGCTTTTCGACCTGCTGCACGACGACGGAACGGACCTCCGGAGGCTGCCGCTCGCCAAGCGCCGGCAACGGCTGGAGGCCTTCTTCACCGCATCAGCCTGCCCCGCGGGGCTTTCTCCGGTCCTTGAGGACCGGGTGGACCACATCCTGGAGAGTGCCCGGGAACTGGGCCTCGAAGGGGTGATGGCCAAGCGGACCGACAGCCGCTACGTGAGCGGGCAGCGGACCCGTACCTGGATCAAGCTGAAGGTGGAGCAGACGCAGGAGGTAGTGGTGGGCGGCTGGCGCCCCGGAAAAGGCGGGCGGGAGGACACCGTAGGCTCACTGCTGGTTGGCATCCCGGACGGGACAAAGCTGCAGTACGCAGGGCGGGTGGGCAGCGGCTTCAGCGGGCGGGAACTTGCCGAGCTCCGCCAGACCGTGGACCGGCTGGCCCGGAAGACCTCTCCGTTCCTGGACGTACCGCGCCCGGACGCCGCGGACGCCCACTGGATTGCCCCCGAACTGGTCGGCGAAGTGACCTACAGCGAGTGGACGGGTACCGGGAGGCTGCGGCACCCCGTGTGGCGGGGCTGGCGGCTGGACAAGGACCCGGCGGAGGTTGTGCGTGAAGGCTGAGCCGACGGGCCACTCGCAAAGGCGGGCAGATTGATCCGGGGCACGCACATGGCCTGGCGACACCGGATTGGGTGTCGCCAGGCCATGTGCGCGTCGCCCGAGAGGATGCGCGTCCTAAAGGCGGTCCGCGCCTAGGACGAGTGCGGCATCTGCGGCCGGCTGGTGCGGTGGATCGCCGTCACTGCGGCTCCCTGCCCCATACGGCCATGGCCCGCATCCCGCTCTTTCGGGTGCCTGCGCTTTCCGTATCCATCCGGCCAAGCCTGCTGGCCGCCCGCCCCACTGGGCGAAAGAGGCGCATCGGCACCGGGCATGTCAGGAGTGTTCATTGCCTCGGCAAGGTGGCTCGCGACCTCCGGATCGATATGGGGTTCGCGCTTTTCGTCAGCCATTTGTTCTTCCTTTCACAGATGAAGTGCTATCGGGAGTGGCCAAGACCGGGCCCCGGCAAAAACTTTCGAAGCGGCCGGCGGTGGCTTTGGCCGCAGGCGTCCCCTACCTGAAAGAAAGTGTTTCCATGGAACAACCTTAGGGACGGACACGGCACCTGTGAACCCCCTCCGCCTGCGCCACCAAAAGTGCCCCTGAACCGCGGCCGGGTGCACGCCCGGCAGGTCCGGCCCGGCGTGGGCCCCGTCACTTTTGGTGCCATATTGGGACTGATTCACGGTGGTGTGGCGCATAAAACGAAAAAGATTGGGTAACGATGCGCCCGGCCCCGCCGCATGCCAGTGATGGCGCGGCGAAAGCCGGGAAAAGAATTCGGGGAAACCTGCCGGATACGGCTGCCAAACGGGTGATCCTACGGCATAAACCACGCAGGCGCTACGGCATTCGCGTAAAATTGAAGGCCTGCCCGGAGCGGGGCAGCTATAAGTCGCAAGCAAATGACCTCCATAGGAGTCGCCCAAATGCCCACAGACCGAAGCACGACCGACTCTTCCGCAGGCGTTAACAGCGCCCCAGGAACCAACCCGGCTACACCCCCCGGCGCCCCGTCGCCGGCTCTTTCCAAAAGCCCGCGCAAGCCTAAGCTGCTCGCGCGCCGGCTCAAAGAGTCGGACGTCAACGTCGTCAACCAGCCCATGCTGAAGAAAGCCCTTGGCGGCACCATCGTGGGTAACACCATGGAATGGTACGACGTCGGCGTGTTCGGCTACCTCATCACCACCATGGGTCCGGTCTTCCTGCCGGAGTCGGACCCCACCACCCAGACGCTGTTCCTGCTGGGCACCTTCGCCGCCACGTTCATTGCCCGCCCCTTGGGCGGCGTGATCTTCGGCTGGATGGGCGACAAGATGGGCCGGCAGAAGATCCTCGCCGCCACGCTGATGCTGATGGCAGCGAGCACGTTCGCCATCGGCCTCCTGCCCGGCTACGCCCAGATCGGGCTGTGGGCCGCAGGCCTGCTGGTGCTGCTGAAGATCGTCCAGGGCTTCTCCACCGGCGGTGAATACGCCGGTGCCACCACCTTCGTCAGCGAATACGCCCCGGACAAGCGCCGCGGGTTCTTCGCCAGCTTCCTGGACCTGGGCAGCTATATGGGCTTCGCCATCGGTGCCGCCCTGGTCTCGGTCCTGCAGCTGACGCTCGGCCAGGCAGCTATGGAGGAGTGGGGCTGGCGTATTCCGTTCCTGGTGGCCGGGCCCCTGGGCCTGATCGCGGTCTACTTCCGGAGCAAGATCGAGGAATCCCCGCAGTTCCAGGCCACCCTGGACGCCCAGGAGGATCTCGCGAAGCATGCGGCGTCATCCGACCAGGCAACGGCGAAGGGCCCGGTGGGCATCGTCAAGGCCTACTGGCGCTCCATCATCGTTGCCATGATCCTGGTGGCCGCCGCGAACACTGCGGGCTACGCCCTCACGTCCTACATGCCCACCTACCTCACAGAGTCCAAGGGTTACGATCCGGTGCACGGCACCCTGCTGACCATCCCCGTGCTGGTGGTCATGAGCCTCTGCATTCCGCTGACCGGAAAGCTGTCGGACCGAATCGGCCGCAGGCCCGTCCTGTGGATCGGAGCAGTCAGCACAGTGGTCCTGGCCGCTCCGGCTTTCCTGTTGATCGGCATCGGCGAGATCTGGTCCACCCTGGCCGGCCTGGCGCTGATCGCATTCCCGGTGACGTTCTACGTCGCCAACCTGGCTTCGGCCCTTCCGGCCCAGTTCCCCACCTCCAGCCGGTATGGAGCGATGGGCATTGCGTACAACTTCTCGGTGGCCATTTTCGGCGGCACCACGCCGTTCATCGTGGCGGCCCTCATCAGCGCCACGGGCAACGACATGATGCCCGCGTATTACCTGATGGGCACCTCGCTGGTGGGGGCAGTAGCCATCTACTTCCTCAAGGAGTCGGCCCAGCGTCCGCTGCCCGGATCCATGCCCAGCGTGGATACCCAGGCCGAGGCACGCGAACTGGTTGCCACGCAGGACGAGAACCCGCTGATCAACCTGGACGAACTCCCGTTCGAGGCCCAGGACATCACCGATGCACGCGTTACCGATCCGCGCGAGGCCGAAAAGGTTCCTGCCGGCGCCTAGTTGCGCTCCGGCGGAACCGGCCCTGCCGGTCCGGGGCACGCCTAGCAGCCCGCGCTCAGAAGGCCCGCCCGCGTGTTTCCTTGGAGGAAGCACGAAGGGCGGGCCTTTGGCGTGCCGGCCAGAATGACGTTCCGAGTCCTGCGGCGGACTTCGAAGGTGATCTGCCCTGCCCCGCGGTGATAGCTTCCAAAAGGCCGTACTGAAACAGCAAGAGGTGATGAGTCATGGAACGCGTCCTCCTGCAGGTGCGCGCGCTCCACCGGCTGGAACCTGCGAACAATGACCATCTGGCGGCGTTCCGCGTAGCCCTCAGCGTCGCGGTCCCCTCACTCCTGCTCCTTGCCATGGGCCGTTCAGACCTCATGATCTACGCCGTCTTTGGTGCACTGACCGGCATGTACGGGCGCTCAGAGCCGCACCAGTTCCGGCTCCGGCACCAGTCCAGGGCCGCCGTCGTCCTGCTGGGCGGTGTGGCGGTGGGCGTGTTCCTGTCCGTCAACCACCTTCATTCCTGGTGGCTGGTGGGGGTGGAGGCTGTCCTCGCCGGCGTCGGATCCATCTTTGCGGACCGCGTGCGGCTCAAGCCCAACGGTCCGTTCTTTGGGATCCTCGCGCTGGGGGCCTGCGCCTCGGTGCCCACCGTGGTTCCGTGGCAGGTGGCCATGCTGATCGCCGCAGGATCCGCCGCGTTCTCCATGCTGGTGGGCTTCGGCGGCTGGATCCGCCGCAGGTCCTGGCAGCGCGGTGCCGTCCGGACCGTTCCGGCCCCGGGCCCCGCCGGGAAGCGGGAGATGCTGGTGCATGCTTCCCGGTATGTCCTGGCCGTGGGTGCGGCCGGCACTGTGGGCGTCCTGACGGGCAGCGGCCATCCGCACTGGGCCATGGCCGCCGCCGCCGTGCCGCTGGCCGGGGCCGATCTTCCCAGCTGCGTCCGGCGGGGCATCCACCGCATCGTGGGGACGTTCGTGGGACTGGGGGTCACCGCCGCCGCCATTCTTCCGGTGCCGTGGTCCCTGGCGGGCCTCTTCCCGGGCCGGCAGGCCGTGGTGCTGGCGCTCCTGGTGATCCTCTTCCAGTTCACCACCGAACTGTTCATGACCCGCCACTACGGCCTGGCCATGGTTTCCTTCACGCCGGTCATTTTGCTGATGACCCAACTCGCAGCCCCCGCCGATCCGGCGGTCCTGATCCAGGAGCGCGGCGTGGAGACCCTGGTGGGGGCTCTGGTGGGAATCGGCGTGGTGGTGGCTGTCCGGCGGGCGGGGTCGCGCTCACCGTCGGCTTTACTCGGGCTTCAGCCCCTGTTTCGGCTTCCGCGGCGGCCCCGCCACTAGCCTCGCAGGCGCCACCCGGGCAACGGCCGCCACTACCTTGTACCGCTTGGAGGGGATGGAGACCGCCTTGCCACGGGCGTTGTCCGCCAGGCCTTCCCGCACCACCCGCCCGGCGTCCAGCCAGGCCCACGACGGCGCCACGGACTTGTCCATGCCCATCCGGTCGTGGAACTCCGTGTGGGTGAAGCCCGGGCACACCGCGGTGACCTTGATGCCCTGTTTGCCGTAGGCCAGGTTGGCCCAGCGGCTGAAACTCACCAGCCAGGCCTTCGCCGCGGAGTAGGTGCCGCGCGGCAGGAACGCGGCGATGCTTGCCACGTTGATGATCCGGCCCTCGCCCCGCTCCAGCATGCCCTTCAGTGCGGCGTGGGTGAGCTCCATGGCGGTTTCCCCGTGCAGCTTGAGGTGTTTCTTCTCTTCCGAGATGTGGTTGTCCTCGAAGTTGTGCAGCAGGCCGATCCCGGCGTTGTTGACAAGGATCCCCACCGGCCGCCGCGCATCGGAGAGGCGTTCGACGACGGCGGCCACGCCGTCGTCGTCCGCCAGGTCCGCGGGAAGCACCTCAGCCGTGGTTCCGTAGCGCCGTTCCAGGCCTGCCGCTGCTTCCTCGAGGCGGGCCCGGTTCCGCGCCACCAGCACAAGGTTGCAGCCCTGGGCGGCGAGCTGGCGCGCGAACTCGGACCCCAGCCCCGCACTGGCTCCGGTGATGAGGGCTGTTGTCCCGGACAGTTCCTGCTGGGGGTTCGGCGTGGTCATGCTGAAAGCCTAGCGAGGCGCCGGTCTCCTGTCCCGGCGCCCTGCCCGTGGAATGCCGGGCGCGGTCCTCAGGCGAACCTCGCCAACGGATTGGCCAGGCGCCCTGCCATTTGGAGCCCGCCGGACGGGTCTGCCAGGTCCAGCATCTGCTGGTTGTTGCGCAGTTGGAGCCGGTTCAGGCAGGACAGCTCGAAGTCGGCGGCAAAGAGGTCATGCCGGGAGAACTGGCCGGCAAGTTCCGGATGCTGCCCCTGGTAGTCCTTGATGGCAGCGGCGGCGATCCGCCAGAAGTCGTCCTGGCCCAGCTTTCCGTCCCCGTCCAGGATGGCGGCGAGGAAACGGAAGATGCAGTCGAAGATGTCCGTGAAGATGGCCAGCACCTTCTGGCCGTCCGGAATCTCCGCCCGGATCCGGGATACGTCATCCGGCAGGTCCAGCCGGTCCCCCATCACCACGATTTCCTCGGCGATGTCCTTCATGACGGCCCTGGCCGGCACGCCGTTGTCCAGCACCAGGATCACGTTCTCGCCGTGCGGCATGAACGCCAGCTCATACCGGAAGAGGCAATGCACCAGCGGAACCAGGTAGGCCTCGAAATAACGCCGCAGCCAGTCCCCCGCGGCCAGTCCCGAGCGCTCGATGAGCACCGAAACCATCGGCCTGCCGCTCGCGTCAACGTGCAGGAGCGAGGCCATGGTGGCCAGCTGCTGCCCGTCCTGCAGCAGCGGCAGCGGGCTTTCGCGCCACAGGGCGGAGAGCATCTTCCGGTAGGGCGAACCGCCCGGAGCGCCTGCCTCGTAATAGCCGTTGTGGTAGCCGATGGCGGCGACCTCGCCGATCAAGGTGAATCCGCGGCGCTGAAGTGCATCGTCCGCCTCGACCAGGTTCCGCAGCCAGTCGTTGATGGCCGGGGTGGCCTTCATGTATTCCGGCGACAGCCCGCGCATGAAGCCCATGTTCAACACGGACATGGCCGTCTTGACGTAGTGCCGGGCGGGGTCGCTGGTATTGAAGAACGTCCGGATCGACTGCTGCGCCTGGTAGGTGTCCGTCCCGGTGCCCAGGTGGACGATGCGTTGCCGGGCAATCTCCGCCGCGAACGTCACCGCGAGCTTGTTCTCCCACTGCCAGGGATGTACCGGCATGAGGAAGTACTGGTCCGGGTCGAGTCCCTGCAGCTGCAGTTCGGCGGTGAAGGTGCCCAGCAGGGATCCGAGTTCGGCCTGCAGGTGCGCCCCGTAGTCCAGACCTTCCGATGCAGTGAAGACGGCGTGGCTGCGCTGCACGGCGATCCACTCCAGCTGCACCGGCGCACCCGTTTCCGGCGCGAAGGCGTGGTAGTCGCTGATGCCGAAGCCAAGGCGCCCGTTATTGGCAACAAAGCAGGGGTGGCCCTCGGTCATGCTGCGCTCAATGGCCTGGAAGTCGGCGGCCGGGTCCTGGCCCCCGGTGGTTCCGGCAGCGAGTTCAGCCGCTGGCGGCCGGCCGGCCCACTGCTTGTAGGCGTGGCTCGCCAGGGTGCTGCTGACCTCCTCGAGGTAGACGGGGAGCATCTGGAGGTTTATGCCCAGCATCCCGTGGAACTCCGTGATGAACTCCAGCACGTCCAGCGGCGCCTCGGTGCCGCCCCGGACGTGCCGGATGGAGGCGGGATCGATGGACCAGTGGTCCATGTACAGGATCCGGGCGTGGAACTGGTACTCGGAGGCGCCGTCATCGCTGCGGAGGCGGTAGCGGCCGCTCCTGCCCGCCCCGGCCCCTTCAGGATCATCCCCTATCGGTTCCGGCGTGAGGATCCGTTCGTGGGAGAACTCAGCGAGTGCCTTGCGGAGCACGTGCCGGTTGGCGTTGTCCCACCTCTCGCCGGTGAGATGCGGTACGGGGCTGGGATGCGGTGCAGGGCCGGCGGAGGCCTGCCCGGGGGTGGTGGTGGCGGAATCGAGTTCGATAGTCATAGTGGTGCTCCCTGGGTTACGGGCGTAAGGGCGGGCAGAAGGGACATTCGGGCGGCCAGGTAATCGTCGCGGCTGCAGAAACTCAGCAGCGCGTCCTTGTCCGGCAATGCGACCACCCTGGCGGGCTGGAAGCCCAGGCGTTGATTCAGGGCGTGGATCCTGGTGTTCCGGATATCCGGCTCCACCACGATGCGGTCCACGCCCGGCTTGCTGAAGAGGCGTGCCAGGACGGCGTCCATCACGGCGGCGGTGTACCCGCGCACGGGAGCGGCCGACGGCGGGGCCACCAGCAGGTGCATCCCCACGTCCCCGGGATGGACGGGGTACACAGCGGCCAGCGGCGAGGACGCGGGAAGGTACTCCTCCATCAGGAAGGAGGGGACGCCGCCGTCGAGCCCGAGCACCGCGTGGTGGTGGCCGCTGGTTTGGATGTTCCTGTATTCCAGCGCCACGTCCTCCACGCTGGCGGACAGCATGCCCCAGAACGATGCATAGGGCTGGATCACCCAACTGTGGAGGAGCGGCGCGTCGGCTTCGGCGTCGAGGCAGCGGAAGGTGAAAGTCATGCCGGCACCGGTCCAAAATCCAGCGGAGAGCCAACCGCAGCCGGCGCCCCGAACTGCTGGAACGCAATACTGCGCTCCACGGGGTACACCTCGCGGCCGGTGATTTCGCGCAGGATGCAGGAGTTGCGGTAGGCGCCCATGCCCAGGTCCGGGGTGGCGAACCCGTGGGTGTGCAGCTCGGCATTCTGGACGAAGATCTCGCCGGGGTGGACGCCGGCGCTGTAGTTCCGGTCCACGGCGAACCTGCCCGCGCTGTCCCGGGCGATGCGGTCCCGGATGCCGGCGAGGAAACCTGGTTCCTGGTAGCCGTAGCCTGTGGCGAGCACCACCGCTTCGCTGTCCAGTGTGTAGGACGCGCCCTGCTCCGCATGTTCCAGGTGAAGGGTGTGGGTCCCGGCCTCAGCGTTCCACTGGGCCGCGGTCAGGCTCGAGTGCGTCAGCAGCCGGGTGTCCACCATTCCGGAGATGCTTTTGGTGTAGAGCAGGTCGTAGATGGCGTCGATCAGGTCCGGGTTGATGCCTTTGTAGAGGTTCTTCTGGGCCTTGTTCAGGTAATCGCGCTGGTGCTGCGGGAGGGCGTGGAAGTAGTCCACATACTCGGGCGAGGTCATCTCCAGGGTCAGCTTGGTGTATTCGAGCGGGAAGAACCGGCCGGAGCGGGTCACCCAGTTCAGCTGGTAGCCGTGGGCGTCCGACTCCTGGAGCAGTTCGTAGTAGATTTCGGCGGCGCTCTGGCCGCTGCCCAGGATGGTGATGCTGCGTTGCTGCTGCAGTTCTGCCTTCCGCGCCAGGTAGTCGGCATTGTGGAGGACCACTCCCCCGGCTCCCGCGAGTGAATCGGCCACTATCCCTGCCGCAGCCCCCGGCACGTACGGGGAGGTGCCGGTGCCCAGCACCAGCCGCCGCGCCAGCAGCACCTCAGGCCCTCCCGGACCGGAGACGGAGAGCCGGTACACGCCGTCGTCGTGCGTTGCATCCAGCACGGCTGTGCCAAAACGGACGCAGGGCAACTGCCCGGCCACCCACTGGCAGTACTGGTTGTACTCGGCCCGCAGCGGGTAGAAGTTTTCCCGGATGTAGAACCGGTAGAGCCTCCCGGTCTGCTTGAGGAAGTTCAGGAATGAGTATGGCGAGGTGGGATCGGCCAGGGTGACGAGGTCAGCCATGAAGGGCACTTGCAGGTGGGCCGGCTCCAGCATCATCCCCGGGTGCCAGTCAAAGGATTCCCTGCGTTCCAGGAAGATGCCGTCCAGCCCTTCCACCGGTTCAGCCAGTGCGGCGAGGCCCAGGTTGAAGGGCCCGACGCCGACCGCGGCAAAGTCGTAGATCCTGCGCTTGCCTGCCTTTTGGGCGGCGGTGGTGCTCATGCGCCCGCCTCGTTGTGCAGCAGCCCGGCGCCCGTGCGGCGCAGGAGGTTGATGATGCCGGAAATATCCTCGAGTGTGGCCTCGGCGTTGAGGAGCGTGAACTTCAGGTAGTGCCGGCCGCCCACCGTGGTTCCGGCGACCACTGCTTCCCCGGACGCGAAGACCGCCGCCCGGATGGCCGGGTTGAGGGCATCTGCCGCGTCCTCGCTGAGCCGGCCGCCGCTGTCCAGGCGGGGCCGATACCGGAAGACCAGGGTGCTGAGCTGGGGCGGGGCGGCGAGTTCGAAGTCGTCTTCGGCGGCGAGGAGCGTGCCCACGCGCGCAGCGAGGTCTATGGCTTCGTCAAACAGGGCGCCAACGGCGTCCGCGCCCATGATCCGCAGGGTGAGCCACAGCTTCAGGGCGTCGAACCGGCGGGTGGTTTGGATGCTCTTGTCCACCTGGTTGGGGATGGCCGCCAGCGCTGCGCTCTGCGGGTTCAGGTAGTCCGCGTAGTAGGTGACGTGGCGCAGCATGGCCCGTTCGCGCACCAGCAGGGCGCTGGAGCTGACCGGCTGGAAGAAGGTCTTGTGGAAATCCACGGTGACCGAGTCGGCAAGCCCCGTGCCGTCGAGGAGGTGCCGGTAGCGGCCGGAGACAATTAGCCCGCCGCCGTAGGCAGCGTCCACGTGGAACCATGCCCCGTAGTCCCGGGCCAGTGCGGCGAGCTCCGGGAGCGGATCGACAGCGCCGAAGTCCGTGGTGCCCGCGGTGGCCACCACCGCCATCGGAGTCAAACCGGCGTCCCGCGCCTCGGCCATGGCCTGTGCGAGGGCGGCAGGATCCATCCGGTGGTCCGGCGTGCAAGGGACGGTAACGACGGCGTCGAACCCCAGGCCCAGCATTGATGACGACTTCTGGATACTGAAGTGGCTGTCCTCGGACGTGAAGATCCGCAGCGTGTCCAGCAGCGCCGGAAGCCGGAGTCCGCTGCGGGCAGGGTCCTGCCGCAGGCCGGCGACGGCGTGGTTGCGGGCGATCAGAAGGGCCTGCAGGTTGGACTGGCTGCCGCCGGAGGTGAAGATTCCGTCCGCGGCATCACCGAGGTCCAGCCTTTCTGCGGTCCAGTCAATAAGCCGCCGTTCGATCATGGTGGCGCCTGCGCTCTGGTCCCACGTGTCCATGGAGGAGTTCACCGCGGACAGGACGGCCTCTCCCACCAGCGCCGGGATGACCACGGGGCAGTTGAGGTGGGCGGCATACTTGGCGTCGTGGAAGTACACGGCATCGCCCAGGTACACATCCTCGAGTTCCTGGAGGGCGGCGGCCGTGTCCGGCAGCGGTGTTTCGAGGTCCACGGCACCTACGCGGGCCTCCAGTTCGGAAGGTCCGACGCCGGTGAACGGCCGGGCGGTCCGCTCAAGTTTGGTGGCAACAGCCGTTACGCCCTGCAGTACGTGGGCCACGTAGCGCGGCGAGTTGCGTGCGTTGAGGAGGTGGTTGCTGGCCGCCAGCGCGAGTTCAACGCGCGAGCCGAAGTCCTGGCCGCCATGTTCCTGGACGGGGCGCTGATGGTTTGGCTGGTCATGCCCCGGCCGGTCATGGCTTGGCCGGTCCTGGCTCGTCGCTTCTTTGGTGTGGGGCGGATCATCCATATCCAGCTCGTCAAGGCGGGGCATCAGCGGCACTGGTCTTCCTTTGGTCGGCATTCCATCGAACAAAGGCAAGCCTTACTTAGGTAACCCTTTTAATCAAACTTTTGTGATGTATTTGGCGAAGAGGTCCCGAAACGGCCACGCGCGGCCGCTTTTTGACGTCATTGACTGGCGGGCAGCGCCGCCTTGCTGCAAAATATCCGGCTGACCGGAACCGGGCAAGACGCCCTGAGGGGCGACCCTCAATTTGGCAAGGAATTAGTAAGCATGCTTTGCTTATGGGGTAAATGAACCTCCGCAAGCAGTTCGCGGCGGGGCTGCCAACGCCGGCAGCTTCGTGAAAGAAGCCCAAGGATGAACATCATGACCAGCGTTATTGAAGGCCAGCTTACGGTGCCCGGGGAACGTTACGCAGGAGCAGAAACTCCGTTGACCTCCACCCGGCCCGCGGACGTGGGATTGCTGGTCACACTCAATTCGCGGATGCACTGCCGCACTCCGATGGAGCTGGTGGATCCGGAGGCACTCCCCGTTCGGATGCCCGTGTATGTGGACGGGACCACAGCGGCCCCGGTGGACGTGGGTGCGGTTTCCGAGCACGTGGAGACGTACCGCTGCGCCTGCGGCTTCACCATCGACGTCCCGGTCCTCAGCGGGCACGCACTCGCCAGCTGAGTGCGCGGAAACGCCCCTCGGGCGGAACCCGTGACGGTCCTGGATCGGCGGGTCGCCCTCAGCCGTCCGGCTCAAGTGTTCGGAAGCGGATCAGCTGTCCGGCCAATCCACGCACTGCTCGTACCCCTCATGCTGACGGAGGTAGCCGGCGATGAAGGGGCAATGCGGGATGATCCGCTTTCCTGACGCCACAACATCGTCGAGCGCGAAATGGGCCAGGACGCGTCCGAGTCCCTGCCCCTCGAATTCCTCGCCGGTCTCCGTGTGGGAGAAGTCTATGTGGCCCGGCAAGTCCCGGTAGAAGGACTGGACGGCGAGGACACCACCCACGTGTAGCTCATAACGGTGCTGCGCATCGTTGCGCCGCACAGAAACATCGGGGGCGAACTTATCCTCGCTGGACATCGTGTTCTCGGTCATGGTTCGACACTGGCACTACTTCACTCCGCTGGCAATGCCTCCACGCGCGCTCTCCTACCCAGCCGAGGTGCGCCCCAGCATCGAAAGGCTCCCGGCCACATTGCCCATGAACCTGGCCCGCAAGGCCATGCGCAATCCGATCGTCGGCGAGATCGAACTTACCGGCGACGCATTGGAGCTTCCCGGCGAAGGGCTCACCCTGATCGCGTACACCGCCGAACCGGGCAGCCAGCCAAGTAGTTTGGCTAGCGGGACATTTCCGTTGCCGTGGGAGCGGATCCGGTCCGCAGCGGGCGCCGCACCCCGTGCAGCAGCACCAGTGCCAGGAGGAAGCAGGCTGCCCCTGCCCCCAGCAGTCCCAGCGTCAGCCCGTTGATTGCGGCCCCTACCGCGGCGGGGGTGAAGACCACCACGACGGCGGCCGCCACCGCCATGGCGGGCGGACGGCGGCCCTGAAGTGCCGCCGTCGGCCGATCCTCCAGGCGGCCGAACGCCGCCACCGCCGGAAGCAGCAGCAGGAGCAACGACAGCAGGACCAGGGGCCTTGCCCACCACCACTCCGCAGTTCCGGCGGCGGGCTTGGGGACGGAGGTGAGGAGGAGCAGGCCTGACATTCCCACCAGCAGGGGAAGGTGCCACAGGTACACGGTCAGCGAGCGTCCGCCGGCCGCCCGCAGCAGTGTCCGCATCCATCCGAGGGAGCAGAGCGGCGCCAGCGCAGGCCGGGCCAGTTCGATCAGGGAGGCCTGCGAAATGCCCAGGAGGAAGAGGGTCAGGTTCGGCGGGTTGAGGTTCACCAGCATGTTCCCGGAGTACAGGCCCAGGGCAGCGACGAGGCCGAGCAGGAGGTTCGCGGCGAGGATGAGCGCGAGCAGGCCGGACTTGGACAGCCTGGCGAAGCGGCCGTCGGCGGCCAGGAACCCCAGCTGCTGCACCGCACACCAGAGGAACACCAGGTTGGCATATGCGAGCAGGGGCAGCGTTCCGCGGAGGCAGTCCACGGCCACCACCAGGGCAGCAAGGACCCCCATTGCCAGCCAGGGGCTCCGCGCATGGAAGGCTGCCAGGAGCGGAATGGAAAGCTGCGCCGCCAGGTACGCCGCGAGGAACCAGAGCGGCATCCCGGCCCCGGCTGCCATCAGCTCCACCACCTGCGGATGCACGCCGAGCAGCCCGGCCGTCCAGAGCCCAAGGAACATTACCGCCAGCAGGGCAGCGGCGGGCCGCACCATCCGCAGCAGGCGTGCCTGGAGGAACTCAGCGGCGGTGCCGCCCTGGGCCTTGAGCCGCTGCCAGGACTGCAGGCCCGTGGCGCCGCCGGCAACAAAGAACAGCGGCATGACCATGAACACCCAGATCACGGGTTCAAACCAGTCCTGCTCGGCCAGGGTGTTGTGGGTGGTGACCGTTCCGTCCGGATGCAGGACGGGGCTGCCCATCATGGAGTGGCCAACCACCACCAGTGCCAGGCAAATGAACCGGACAAGGTCGAGCACCTCGTCACGGCTGGCTGCCGTACCGGGCTGCTGGGATGTCCCCTGCTCCTGTGCGCCGCCCACGTTCAATCCTTTACGGAAACTGCTCGTTACAGCTCCATTGTGCGCCCGGAAGCAGGCTCAGGTTAAGGGTGAGCTTGAAGAGGACACCAGGATCACAAAAGGAGGAAGGCCAGGATCATGGTTGATCCTGGCCTTCCTGAGGAAAAACTCAGCGCGTGAGCGTCGCCAGCGTGGTGGTTGCGAAGTGGCGGGCGGAGCTGTTCCAGTGGCCCAGGAGCGCCTGCAGGTTCTCGCCGTCGGCGCGGTGTCCCGGAAGCTGCTCCTCAAGCGTGGCCAGGACGCCGGTGCGGAGCTCCGTGTTGAAATTGACCTTGCCAACGTTCATGGAGGCCGCCTTCACCAGCTCCCCCGCCGGGATTCCGGAGGCCCCGTGCAGGACCAGCGGAATGTGCGTGCGCACCGCAATGTCCTGCAGCACGTCCCAGCGCAGCTGCGGCTCGCCCTTGTATTTACCGTGGACGTTTCCGACGGCGACAGCCAGCAGTTCGGCGCCGGTCCGGGCTACAAAGTCCTCCACCAGCGCGGAGTCGGTGAGGCCGGCCACGGCGGCTCCGGCCTGGTCCGCGCTGAAGGCGCGGTCCTCGTCGCCGGCGAGCCCGCCAAGCTCGGCTTCCAGTACCACGTCCGGCCCCAGCAACGCACGGGTCGCCCGGACCAGCCCAATGTTGTCCTCGTAAGGAAGGGAGGAACCGTCGGCGAGGACGGAATCCGCCCCTGCCGCAACGGCGTCGGCCATCACCCGAAGGTCCGTTGCGTGGTCAAGCTGCACCGCAACCGGGACGGACGCAGCGTCGGCGAGGCCACGGAGTGCACCGATGAGGCGCAGGCCGTTGGAGGTGGCGGCAGTCCTGGGGGCAACCAGCAGGATGACGCCGCGGCCGGATTCCTCCGCCGCCGCCACCACGGCCAGCGCCGTCGTAAAGTCGTAGCAGGTGAAGGCCGGCACGGCGGAACCCTGCTGGAGGGCGGAGGTTACCAGGTGGTCGAGTCGTGTGCGCATCAGATGCCCAGGCCTCCCACCGGGATCCAGGCCACGAAGGCCAGGACAAAGCCGGTCAGGAGCAGCGGAGTACCAAGCTCCACTGCGGGTTTGATGGCTGGAGTTTCAGCCGCCCGCGCGATCAGCGGGTACATCAGGTGGTTCATTACGGGGTGTCTCCTTCGACAGGCCGGTCTTCCAGAAGACGGGCCATCAGGCGCTGGTTGTTTCTTAGTCGGGGAACCGCAGGGGGTACGACGACGGCGGAAGGGGACCGCCGTCGTCGTGCCTTTCAGGGAAGTGCTGGAGGCAGGTGCCTACGCGGTGCGCTTGGCGGGGGCAACAACCTTGATGACGGCGGAGTCGTCGGCGGCGGCGAGGCCCTGGGCCTGGCCCAGCAGGTAAAGCTGCTCGGCTGCAGCGGCAACGGGCGCTGCCAGGCCGGCGGCACGGGTGGCCTTGCCCACGATGCCCATGTCCTTGACGAAGATGTCCAGGCGGGAGAGGACCTCGGCGCCTTCCTCGTTGTAGGCCTCAAGGATGCGCGGGCCGCGGTTGGAGAGCATGAAGGACCCGGCGGCGCCTGCTTCAAGGGCGGCGAGGGTCTTGGCCTGGTCCAGGCCGAGGGCGTCCGCGAGGGCCATGGCTTCGGCCGCTGCGGCGATGTGCACGCCGCAGAGGAGCTGGTTGACGGTCTTGAGGGCCTGGCCGTCGCCGGGCTTGTCGCCCACCACGGTCAGGGTGGAGGCCAGCAGGTCCAACGCGGGGGCTGCCTTTTCGCGGGCTTCGGGGGAAGCGCCGACGACGATCAGCAGGTCCCCTTCGCCGGCGCGCTTGGGGCCGCCGGACAACGGCGCGTCCACGAGGTCCACGCCGTATTCGGCGAGCTTGGCGACGGTTGCGGGGATGGCTTCAGTGCCCACGGTGCTGCCGAGGATGACGACGGCGCCGGGCTCAAGCACGGAGGCCACGCCGTCCTCGCCGAAGAGGACCTCGTTGAGCTGCTCGCCGTTGCGGACGGCCAGGAGCACGGCGTCGGCGCCCTTGGCGGCTTCGCGGGCCGAGGCGAAGGTAGCAATGCCGGCTTCTTCGGCAAGCTTCAGGCGCGGTTCGGCGATGTCGAAGCCGTGGACTGACAGCCGGGAAGCCAGGCGGGTGGCCATGGGCAGGCCCATGGCGCCGAGGCCCAGGACTGTGACGGTGTAGTTACTGGTCATGGTGTTCTTCCTTGGATTCCTAAAAGGTGTTGCTGAGCTTGCGAGTGACGTCGGCCAGTGACTGGTCGTCGCCCACGTTGCCGGCGAAGACGATGTACGGGATGCCCTTGGCGGGGCCGTCCACCGGTTCCCAGAGCGAGACGATGCCGGGAAGCATGGGGCCGCGGACAATGGCGTGCCTGATTTCCAGGCCGTGGGCGGCCACGTCGGAGGAGGTGATGCCGCCCTTGGCGATGACGAACCGCGGCGGGAAGGTCTTCAGGGTCCGGTTGACCACGGCGACGACGGCGGCGGACACGGTGCGTGCGATCCGCAGGCTTTCGGCGGGATCGTCTGTCTTGATGAGCAGGCGGCTGGTGTGGACAATGACGTCCCCGCCGCGGAGGGCCTCGACAACCGCGTCCACCGTCTGATCCAGGTGGCTGGCGGCTTCCGGGCCGAGGAGCTTTTCGACGTCGATCTCCACGATGCGGGCCGCGCTGTGCTGTTCGGTCAGGGCCTTGAGCTGGCGGGTGGTGACGCCAACATGGGAGCCGACGACGATCAGGCCGCCCGCTTCCGACGGGGTGTTTCCGGCGTAGGCTTCCGCACCGCTGAGTTCGGCGCGGATTTCCTGGCCGATCCGGGCACGGCCAAACGGCGGCCCAACGCGGTAAAGGAGCTTCTTGCCGCGCCGTTCGGCTTCTTCCAGGCCGAGGGACAGGGCACGGAGGTCGTTTTCGGTCACGATGTCAGCCACGATGGGGGTGGAATCCGTGGCCCGCTCGAGTGCGTCGGCGATGGCGTTGGCAGAGACGGCAGGGTCCTGGGCTGCCGCGCCGGCGCGGATGATGTTCAGGTCCAGGACGATGACCCTGTCCGCGGCGAAGCGGCCCTTGGACTTCTCCTCAACGTAGTCGGCCATCACGGAGGTGGAAAAGCCGAAGGTGGCGTCCTTGGCGAACTCTGTGTCGGACACCGGGATGAGGGTGCCGGCCGCTTCTCCGGTGCCGCGCATGTAGTGGACGCCGCCAATGGTGACCCGCCCGGCGTCAGGGAAGGCCGGTACCAGCACAACGCCGTCGGTCTTTTCCCCGCTGACGCCTGACACGGTGGCCGCGATGACGTCCGGCTCCAGGGGATAGTGGCCGCGCAGGGTGGAGTCGCTGCGGCTGACGAAGCCAAGGCGCAGTTCTTCCGGGGACCCAGCTGCTGCGAGGGCGTTGCGAACCACTTCTTCATTGCGGGCGGCAGCCTCGGCAGGGTCCAGGCTGCGGGTGTTCGTGAGGACGTAGACAGCGGGCTTCGACTGGCTGAAAGCCCAGATGAAGTCTTCCACCTCCCAGCGGGTGAGCACGGGCAGGTCTGCCACGGACTGCGTTCCGGTGGGGTCGTCGTCGAGCACGACCAGGACACGCGGGGTCTCCGCGTTGGAGGCAGCCAGGGTGCTGGCTACCAGTTCGGCGGGAATCCGGACCTCGGCCGGATACGCGGCCAGGACGTCTGCTTCAAGCGTCACAGTGCACTCCGTTGTGTATGGACCCGATGAATGGATCCTGATGTAAAGGTAGGTGTAAGATGTCAGACATCTTGCATTTGGTTGCTAGTGTGGCACAGGACATAACGGCGCGCAAGTAGACTTGTCAGACATATCCAATGAGGGAATATCGGGGGCAGCATGGCGAGGCAATCACTGGTGGGCCAGGTGGCGGACGAGCTCCTGGACCGCATCATCGCCGGTGAGTTCCCGCCCGGCGCCACCGTTCCCGGAGAACATGAGCTTAGCGCCCGGCATGAGGTCAGCCGGATGACGGTCCGCGAGGCCATGAAAACGCTTCAGGCGCAGCGGATCCTGAGCGTCGAGCGAGGCCGGGGAACGTTCGTAAACCCCCTCAACCGCTGGGCATCGCTGGAGGCCGTGTTGCGCGCCGCTTCCGAGGGCAAGAACGAGGCGGACGCCTCCATCCAGCTCATCGAACTCCGGCGCATGCTGGAAGCCGGCGCATGTGAACTGGCGGCGGGAAGGATCAGCGACGCTGATATCCAAACCCTGTACGGCTATGTGGCAGCCATGCGTGCCGCCCACGAAGTCAACGACGTGGCCGCGTTCGTTGACGCGGATTTGGCCTTCCACGACCTGATCCTGCGTGCCTCGGAGAACGTCTTCGTGGCTGTGCTGTTCGAGCCGCTGCATCGGGTGCTGGAAAAGCGGCGCACTGAAACCTCGGCTGTCCGTGACATCCAGGAGCACGCGATTCAACACCACCAGAACATTGCCGAGGCGCTGGAGTCCCGGGATGCCACCCGTTCGCGGCAGGCCATGGACGCACACATGGAGCAGACCCTGGACGACCTCAGGAATCTGGTGCTCGAGGCGAAGTAGGCAGCCGGCTCAGCCTGACGGCGGTGCGGAACATCCGGGTGAGGGCTGGTCAACGCTCCGCGAGTGCTACTAGTCTTCAAGAACCGCCCGCAACCGGGAGCACCGTTGATCACGAGGAGCGAAGTTGGCCAATCATACGTACAGCATTTCTGAAATCGTCGGCACGTCGGACCAGGGAGTGGACGACGCCGTCCGCAACGGGGTTGCCAAGGCCTCCCAGACCCTCCGCAACCTTGACTGGTTCGAGGTCAAGGAAATCCGGGGCCACCTCGAAGAAGGCAAGATCGCCGACTGGCAGGTCACCATCAAGATCGGCTTCCGGCTGGAAGAGCACTAGTTCCCGCAACAACTGACTCGCAGCAGACGTCGCGAAACCGCGTTTTTGACGACGTCTGCTGCGGGTCAGTTGGCGTTTAAGCGGGGCTTAGTTGGCCGAGACGGCACCCGCCGAGCGACGCCGCCAAACGGTTGGAACGCCGTCGAACGCGGGAAAAACGTGTCCTTCGAAGAAGGACAGGACGGTGTGCGGATCGTGGTCCGGGCTCCACAGGCCCGACGCCGGGCAGTGCGAGCCGGTGGCAGTGGACGGGGCGCCCGCGGCGGCCGCCTGGCGTTCCTTGAGCAGTGCGATGCGTTTCATCATTGAGACCATCCTTGGTGGGGAATCCTTGTTCCTCCAGCCTAGGAAAAGTGCAATCTTTCCCCAATGGGCTCGTGGCCAGAAACATCCGTCCCAACTGGCCAAAAGTACAACGGCTCCGGCCGCCGTCATTCCCTGCGTTCCGCCGTCGCCGGAGCATCGATGCGGCCGGTTTCACGTTCGGCCGCCGGGTGGGGTGCTCCCAGGCTGCCGAGCAGCGCAAGGGCGTCGGCCGACGGCGAACCCGGCCGGGCCGAATACATCCGAAGCGTCTGATCGGGATCGTCCGGGAGGACGAGGTTTTCAAAGTTCAGCTCCAGGTCCCCGACGGCGGGATGGTGCAGGCGTACGCTTCCCGCGGACCTCGTGGCCACCCGGTGCCCGGCCCACCATTGGCGGAAGTGCTCGCTCTGGACGGCGAGTTCGCCCACCAACTGGTTGGCCTGGGCGTCGTTGGGGTGGCGGCCCACGTCCAGCCTCAACGCCCCGGCTGCTTCCGCCGCCACGGTTTTCCAGTCACGGAAGAGCTCGCGGGCAGACGGATCAAGAATGAGCCAGCGGGTCAGGTTACGTTCAGCGGCCGGCAGGGCGGGGAAATCCGCGAACAGCAGGAAGGCCATCCTGTTGCCGCCGAGGATGTCACTGCGTCGGCCCAGCACCATGGCCGGCACATCGCCCATCGCCTCAAGGAGCTGGCGCAACGCCGGACGGACCGCCTGGGCGGCCGATGTGCTGGACCTTGAGGCCCCGGCACAGTTTTCCAGGAGGTCCATCATGTGCGCATGCTCGCTGCTGTCCAGCCTCAAGGCCCTGGACACTGCCTCCAGGACGGTCCGCGAAGGATGGATGTTCCGGCCCTGCTCCAGCCTGACGTAGTAATCGGTGCTGACCCCTGCCAGCCTGGCGACTTCTTCGCGGCGGAGGCCGGGAACCCTGCGCGCACCGGAGGTGGGTCCCGCACCGGCGTCCTCAGGGCTCAGGCGGGACCGCATGGCTTTGAGGAATTTTCCGAACTCGGCGCTTTGACCCATGCAGACCATTGTGCCCGGCATGGTGGCCCCCGCCTACAACGAAGGTAGGACTGGGAGTCCTAGGAAAAACAGAATCAGGTTCTCCTGCTGACTTCCCGGCCAAAAGTGCATAGGCTCGAAAGCGAGCCAGCGGAAACCGCTTTCTCCCGTCGAGTCAACGGCACCCAACCCCGCATGTTTCAAGGAGCCCCAATGTCAGAGCTGACACTGAACAACGGCGTCGCTGTCCCCCAGCTTGGTTTCGGCGTCTTCCAGGTACCGCCGGAGGACACGCAGCGGACCGTGGAGGACGCCTTCGAGGCCGGATACCGCCACATAGACACGGCCGCCGCCTACCGGAACGAGGCGGGCGTGGGTGCCGCCATCGCGGCCACCGGCATTCCGCGCGAGGACATCTTTGTCACCACCAAGCTCCGGAACGGCGAGCAGGACCGCGCGCAGGAAGCATTCCAGAACAGCCGCAAAGCCCTTGGCCTCGACTACGTTGACCTCTACCTCATCCACTGGCCCGTCCCGTCGCAGGACTTGTACGTCCAGGCCTGGAAGGAGATGGAACGGCTCTACGAGAACAACCAGATCCGCGCCATCGGCGTTTCCAATTTCCTCGCCGAGCACCTGGACAACCTGCTGGAGTCCTCGGAGATCGTCCCGGCCGTGAACCAGGTCGAACTGCACCCCAGCTACCAGCAAGCAGACCTTGCGGCCAAGTGCCGGGGCCTTGGCATCGCAGTGGAGGCCTATAGCCCGCTGGGACAGGGCGGTGACCTGAACGGCAATGCGGTGACCGGCATTGCCAACGCCCACAATGCCACCCCGGCGCAGGTGGTGCTCGCCTGGCATCTGGCCGCAGGAAACATCGTGATTCCCAAGTCCAGCCAGGCCGCCCGGATCCGGGAGAACTTCGCCGCCTCCGCCCTCACCCTCTCCGCCGATGAGCTTGCCGCCATCAGCGCCCTTGAGTCCGGTGCCCGCATCGGTTCCGATCCCGCCGTCGCCGCCTTCACGCAGCTGTAGAACCACCAAACCCAAAGGATTCAGCAATGCAGTACACCCATCTGGGCCGCTCCGGCCTGAAAGTCTCCCGCCTTTGCCTCGGCACCATGAATTTCGGTCCGCAGACAGAGGAAGCGGACGCCCACTCCATCATGGATTCGGCCCGCGAGCAGGGCATCAACTTCTTCGACACCGCCAACGTCTACGGCGGCGCCGGCCACCGCGGCTGGACCGAAGAAATCATTGGCCGCTGGTTCGCCAAGAGCGGCGAGCGCCGCGAGCACACCGTCCTGGCCACCAAGCTTTACGGCACCATGACGGACCGCCCCAACGAGTCCAAGCTCTCCGCCCTGAACATCCGCCGCGCCCTCGACGCCAGCCTGAAGCGCCTGCAGACGGACTACATCGACGTCTACCAGTTCCACCACATCGACCGGGACACCCCGTGGGACGAAATCTGGCAGGCCATCGAAGTGGCTGTCCAGCAAGGGAAGATCCTCTACTCGGGCAGCAGCAACTTCGCCGGCTGGCACATTGCCCAGGCCCAGGAGGCGGCCAGGCGGCGCAACTACACCGGCCTGGTGAGCGAGCAGTCCATCTACAACCTGTTCATGCGCCAGGTGGAGCTGGAAGTGATCCCGGCGGCCCGGCAGTACGGGCTGGGGCTCATCCCCTGGTCGCCGCTGCAGGGCGGGCTGCTGGGCGGGGTGCTGAAGAAAGAGCGCGACGGCGTCCGGCGCACCGAGGGCCGTGCAGCCGAAACGCTCAAGAAGCACGAAGACCAGATCCGGCAGTACGAGGATTTCGCCGATGAGCTGGGCCACGAGCCGGGCGACATCGCCCTTTCCTGGCTCCTGCACCAGCCTGCCGTCACGGCACCCATCGTGGGACCGCGCACCCAGGAACAGCTGGACGCCGCCGTCAGGGCATTGGACGTGGCCCTGGACGCCGACACCCTCAAGCGGCTGGACGACATTTTCCCGGGCCACCGTACGGCACCGGAAGACTACGCATGGTGAACCCATCCACCCCTGAAGCCGGTACGGTTGCGCCGAGGAACATCCTCTTCCTCGGCGGCACCGGCGTCATCAGCGCGGCGGCGGCAGAACGCGCCGTCGCGCTGGGGCACCGGCTGACCATCCTCAACCGGGGCCGGTCCACAAGGCCGGTCCCGGAAGAGGCCGAAAGCCTGACCGCGGACGTCCGGGACGCCTCCGCGCTCCGTGACGCGTTGGGGGGACGCGATTTCGATGCCGTCGCGGACTTCATCACATACACCCCCGACCACGCCAAGGCCGCCCTGGACCTGTTTACAGGCCGCACGGGGCAGTACGTGTTCATCAGCTCCGCCTCTGCGTACCAGAAGCCGCCCACCCGGCTTCCGATCCGCGAGTCCACGCCCCTGAAGAACCCGTTCTGGCAGTATTCGCGGGACAAGATCGCTTGCGAGGAACTGTTTTACGAGGCCTACAGAGAGCAGGATTTCCCGCTCACCGTGGTGCGCCCTTCCCACACGTATGACCGCACCAAGATCGCCATGGTGGGCGGCTGGACGGACATCCACCGGATGCGGGCGGGGCTGCCGGTCATGGTGCACGGGGACGGGACCTCGCTGTGGACCCTGACGCACAGCATGGACTTTGCCAAGGCTTTTGTGGGGCTGCTCGGCCTGCCGCAGGCGGTAGGCGAGAGCTACACCATCACGTCCGACGAGTACCTGCCCTGGAACCAGATCTACCAGCTGTTCGCCCGTGCAGCCGGTGTTGCGGACCCGGAACTGGTCCACGTTGCCTCGGAAACCATAGCCGCACACAGCCCGGAACTCGGACCTAACCTCGTGGGCGACCGCTCCCACTCGGTGGTTTTCGACAACACCAAGATCAAGTCCCTGGTCCCCGGCTACTGCGCCACCATTCCCTTCTCCGACGGCGCCCGGGAAATCGTGGACTGGTATGACGCGAATCCTGGTCTCCAGCTGGTGGACCGGCAGTTCATGGACCTCAGCGACCGGCTGACCGGCTGGGCCAGGCAGGGCGCCTGACGCAGGCGGGCAGCGCCGCTTTCCAATATTCCCCGGGCGTTCAAAGGCCGGGCAGGCCGATCCGGGAGAGACTGTTGAAATGACACTTGCACCGCTGACCAAGCTCAATGACGGCTACTCCATCCCCCAAGTGGGCCTTGGCACCTGGCCGCTCGACGACGACCAGGCGGCCACCGCCGTCGTGCAGGCCTTGGAAGCCGGATACCGGCACATCGATACCGCAGTGAAATACGGCAACGAGCAGGGCGTGGGCAACGGCATCCGGGCCAGCGGCGTGGACCGTGGCGAGCTGTTCATCACCACCAAGCTGGACGGCCACTTCCAGGGGAACGACAGGGCGGTGGAAGGGCTGGAGGGGTCACTGAAGCGGCTGGGGCTGGATTACGTGGACTTGCTGCTGATTCACTGGCCCCTGCCCGCGCGGGACGAGTACATCTCCACGTGGAAAACCTTCGAGCGGCTCCAGGCGGAAGGAAAAGTGCGCTCCATCGGCGTCTCCAATTTCAAACCCGCCCACCTGGAACGGCTGATGGCCGACACTGACGTGGTCCCCGCCGTCAACCAGATCCAGCTGACTCCGGCCGTCACGCGCGCGGCCGAGCGGGAATTCCACGCGAAGCACGGAATCGTCACGGAGTCCTACAGCCCGCTGGGGGGCGCCGGAGCCAGCCTGCTCGGCGCTCCCATCCTCTTCCAACTTGCCGAAAAGCACGGAAAAACGCCCGGCCAACTGGTCCTTCGCTGGCATGTTCAAAACGGAATTGTAACGATTCCGAAAACGTCGAATCCGGACCGGATGAGGGAAAACCTGGACATCTTCGATTTCGCCCTGGATCCGCAGGATCTAGCGGAATTATCGGTCCTGGACGAAGGTCCCGGTGCGGGCAACGATTCAGACGTGACGGGGCACTGAAACGGGCCTGAAGTGGACTTTTCCGTGAATCCGGGGTTGGCAAATAGATAATAAGCATGATTACTATTGAGCCAGAAGGATGAAGTGCTTCCGGGATCCGGAGGCCTCCTTTACTTAGGAAGAGGAACGAAAAATGGGATTTCTTGCATTTCTGATTCTCGGACTTATTGCTGGTGCGATCGCTAAGGCGATCCTCCCGGGCCGGCAGGGTGGCGGCTGGATCATCACCCTCGTCCTGGGCGTCGTTGGAGCACTCCTCGGCGGCTGGATTGGCGGAATGATCTTTGGCAGCGGACTGCAGGAGTTCTTCTCCCTGCAGACGTGGCTGCTGGCCATCGGCGGCGCGCTTATCGTGCTGCTGGTTTACGGCATGGTCACCAAGCGTGGCGCCCGCGGCTAACTGCCGCGTTAGCCAGGAAACCGGCCTGGGGACAACATCCCCGGGCCGGTTTTCCTATCTCCCGGCCTCTCTGGCCGGAAGTGAAACCTTCTCAGTGAGCAGGAGTTCATCATGAAAAACAAACTTCTTTTGGGCATTGGTATTGCCGCTGGCTACGTGCTTGGGTCGCGGTCCGGCAGGGCCGCCTATGACAAGCTCAAGGCACGCGCTGCGGGCATCTGGGACAGTAAACCTGTGCAGGACAAAGTTGCGGTTGCAACGGAGGCCATCAAGGAAAAGGCTCCCGAGGTCGCGGACCAGTTGAGTGAGGCCGCACGCCGGGCAGGTACGGTGATCGGCTCAGCGGTGCATCGTGAAGGCTCCTCCGGTTCCGGCGGCACCAAGCAGTCAACCTCCGACGCCGGCATGACAGCCGGTGCTCCCGGCACCACGGTTCCGGATACCTCGGGCACCCTAAGCGGCGACGACCTTGGCGAGGACCACATCCCCGCGCACAGCACCCACCCGGAAACGCTGAACCTCGGCACCTCCGACGAGACCGATTCAAAGGCCTAGTCCCGGCGCGCCGTCCGGCCTGTGACGGCCCCGCGTCCGCTTGACAGCGGGAAAACAGCGGGTCTGTGCTACAACTGAATGGCTTTGCTGGCCGTCGCGATCCTTGGGGGACGCGGCGGCCAGCAGCGTCTTAGCCAAATTACTAGCCCGCGTGCCCCCTTTCCCGGCCCCGGGACTGTTCGGGCGGCGGACCTCGGCCACGTTTTCCACATAGCAGATCCAGCACGGTTTTTTGTCAGTGGTCTTTGGCAGAGTTGTCCTATGGAGGCCATTGGGGAGCACCTTGAGGAGTTCGGCGGTTTAGCCGCCCTGGCCTCCCATGCCCTTCCAATTAGGCACGGCCACCTGCATGCGGTGCCCGCAGACAGCACCGCGTCTCCCTCCGGCTCCGGGGTGCTCCCGGTCCCCGGTGACATGGACATGGACATGGACGAATTGTCGGCGGTCGGGCTGTCCGGACTCGGCGACCTGCTCAACGCCGTCGTGGCAAACAGCGCAGGCCCCTTGCGGAGGGCCAGCTACGTGGAGGTGTCCAGGTTCGCGGGCCAGGTTGAAGACATTGCCCGGACTATTGAGCACCTTCAGCTGCTGTCCGCCGGTGCCGTGGACCGCAAGCGCACGGAGGCGATCGCCGACGCTGCAGCTGAGCGCTCCACCCGCTCCCGTTCGTGGGTCACCGGTTGGGACAACGGCGTCGAAACCCTGTACCAAACCGACGCGGACTGGCCCGCACCAGCCGCCCCGGCTGACTGCCCTGCGGAGAACGGCCCTGCGGAGAGTCCCGCGGGGAACTGCCCTGCGGGGACCGGCTCTACGGAGACCCGCGCGGGCAGCGCCAGGCGGATTCTGACCTCGCCGGCCGATGACGGGTGCAGGAACACGGCTGAGTTCCTCCGGCTCCGCCTCCGCATCCCCTTGCGTGAAGCACGCCGCCGCCTCGCCCTGGCCCGCCAGACCTTGCCCGGCACGAGCCTCACAGGTGAACCCCTCCCACCGGCACGGCCACACCTTGCCACCGCCCTCGCCCCTGTACCCGGTCGCGTCTCGGCGCAGGGCAAGTCCTCCCCGCCGGTGGTGTCCTCCTACGCCGGCACCATTATTGCCACCGCACTGGACCGGCTTGAGCGCTTAATTACACCCGACGCCCTGGACCTGATCGAGAAGGACCTCACCAGCGCCGCAATTACCGCCGACCCCGACTTCCTCGCCAGGCTTGTCCAACGCTGGACTGAGGCCATCGACGCTGACGGAGCCGAACCCAGCGAAGAAGCCCTCCGCCACGCCCAAGGCGCCTTCCTCCGCAAGCCGCGCCACGGTCTGCACCACTTAGAAATCTTCGCCACCACTGAACAATACGAACACCTCCTTACCGCCATGAATGCCGCCACCAACCCCCGCACCACAGCCGGCATTGCCTCCGGGATTGCGCAAAACCCGGGTACCGTGGCTATAGACAGTGTGGGCCTGGAGGGAAACGGCGCCGGCCAGGACGCCGTCTGGAGCGACACCCGCGGGGACACCGGCCCGGACCTGGAACGGCGCACCAGGCCCCAGCTACAACTCGACGGCATCATCGGCACCGTCAAAGCAGGACTCACCACCGACACCCTGCCAACCACCGGCGGCAACCGGCCCCAAATCATCGCCACCATCAACTACAAAGACCTCCTCCCCCACCTCCCCGCCAGCCCGGCTGGCCCGGCTGGCCCGGCTGGCCCAGGAACAGGCCCGGAAACCGGAGGGGGAACGGACGCAGAGGCCGCTGGAGGATCACGCCGCCTACACGGCTGGGAAAACTCGTCAGGAACCCGCAATTTGTCGGGGACGGGCAGCGGGTCAAGCAAGGGCCAGTTGTCAGGGACGGGGAACTTCGCCTTCACTGGCCCCGTCGCCGCCCAAGCCCTGCGCAAGATTGCCTGCGACGCCGAGATCATCCCCGCCCTCATGGGCACCGACGGGGAGGTCCTGGACCTCGGCCGGAGAACCCGCCTTTTCACCGCGGCCCAACGCCTCGCCCTTATCGCCCGCGACCAAGGCTGCACCTTCCCCGGCTGCACCATCCCCGCGCCGTGGTGCGAAGCCCACCACATCACCTACTGGTCACGCGGCGGACCCACCAATCTGGACAATGGCGCACTCCTTTGCGCACACCACCATCACCTCATACACAAAGAGCAATGGACCATCGCCACCCGCCATGGCACCCCCTGGTTCACACCCCCGCCCCACATCGACCCCCAACAAAAACCCCAACAAAACCAGTACTTCAAACCACCCCCGCCGCCGGCAGTACCCCCGGAGTGAGGGACCCAAAGACGCAGTCGGGGGAATAAGGGATTCAAGGGTGCGCGGAGTGGACAGGAGAGTTAGGAACAGCCGTGGCCTGGGCACTGCCAACGACAGCTGCGCCAATAACCACCGTGCCGTCGAGTTCGTCTGAGCGGACTGTCCGAACGGCAAGTCCTGCCGCGGCCACAACGGATGCAGTTCCCTCAGCCTGCTGCTCACTGGTCTCAATGAGCAGATGCCCTTCGGAGGAAAGCCAGTCCCGGGCCCCGGTGGCCACGCGCCGATGAAAATGGAGCCCGTCCGCGCCTCCGTCGAGAGCTATCCGTGATTCATAGTGACGGGCTTCCGGCGGCATGGTCCTTATCGCATCCGTGGGGACATAGGGAGCATTCACGGCCAGGACGCGCACCCGGCCCTGGAGCCCGGGCGGAAGCGCCGCGAACAGGTCCCCTTCGTACACGCGTCCGCCCACCGGCCCCACGTTGCGGCGCGCGCACTTCGCGGCCTCAGGGTCAACGTCGGCCGCATGCAGTTCGGCGCCCGGGACCCGTCGGGCAATTGCAGCCCCAACTGCCCCCGATCCGCAGCACAAGTCAACAACAATGCGGGGTGCGGGAAACCGGCCGCACTGCAGCAGTCCCACTGCCTCGTCAACCAACAGTTGGGTCCGGCGCCGGGGTACAAAAACCCCCGGCTCGAGAGCGATGCGGTTCCCGTCGAAGCCGGCCCAGCCAAGAATGTACTCCAGGGGCTCGCCGGATGTGCGCCGGCCAACCCAGTCAGCGAGTGCTGCAGGGCCGGGCGCCTCCCTGATGAGCAGCCCCGCCTCATCTTCGGCGAAAACACATCCGGCGGCCCGCAACGCGGAAACTATGGCGGCAAACGTGTGGGGCGCGGAGGTCCCGGAAACTGGCAAGGGCACACCTTTCTGTGGGCCGGGTGTTTCTACAAGCCGAGCCGGCCTGGGCCGGATGGAGTCCAATGCTAATCCCCAATTGCACCGCACGGCAGCGCTTGTTGGCAGGATGGACCTATGACCCCGCCTGCCCGGAACGACCTCATTTGGACCGGTACCTACACCGCCGATGGAGGCGGCCGTGCCGATGGCATCGGTGCCCTCGCTGCGCGCAGGGACGGAAGCCTCGAATGGCTGGGGACGGCGGTGAAGGCGGACTCGCCGTCGTTCCTTGCCGTTCATCCCGCCTTGCCCGTGGTGTACGCGGCGGCCGAGCACCGCGGGGCGGTCCGGGCTTTCCGCCGCACCGGGGACTTTGGACTGGAGCCGCTCGGCGGTCCACAACCAGCCGGACAGGCAGCTTGCCATGTGGGAGTGGACCCCCTGGGCCGCTTCCTTACGTCCGCCTGCTGGGGCGACGGCCAGGTCCTGCTCTATGGATTGGATGACGACGGCGGGATGACAGGCTGCTTCCCGGCGGCACCATCGGTGGATCCGCACGCCAGCCTCAACCCGGATGAACCTCGGCAAAGCAGGGCCCATGCCAGCCTGATGCTGGCGGACGGACGCGTCATGACAACGGACCTTGGCCACGACACCCTCCGGGTCTGGAACTACGTGCCGGGCACCGGCCTGGTGGCCGACCATGAGGTTGCCCTCCCGTTCGGCAGCGGTCCCCGCCACGTGGTGCAGCACCATAGCGGCAATGTGTTCGTGGTGTCCGAGTACTCCGTTGAAGTGTTCGTCGTGAGGCCTGAAGCGGGGACATTCGAGCTGATCTTCCGTGGTCCGGCCACCTCCGGCGGCTGGGCTCCGGGCGACTCCGCCGCGGAGATCTGCCTTGGCCAGGACGGCCGTTTCGCATATGTGGGTGTCCGCGGCTCCAATATCATCAGTGCACTCAAGGTTGGATCCGGCGGGACGGAGCTGATGCCGGTGCAGGACACGCCCACTGGCGGAAACTGGCCGCGCCACCACCTGGTCAGGGGAACGTGGCTGCACGTAGCCCACGAGCGGTCTGACAACGTGGCAACACTCGCCTTGGACGACGTGACCGGCATTCCTACCGGGATAATCAACGACGTGCAGGTCCGGTCGCCGACTGCCCTGGTCCCCGCCTTGGCGCCGCCCGGCTGAACATTCAAAGGGCGGCCGGCGGGAAACGCTGAAGCCAAGCGGAACCGCGGACGCCATTGGCAAAACACTGGAGTTATTCAGTGCAAGCGCTTACAGTTGTGCCGTGGCTCACAAGGAAGCTTGCTTACCCGTGAGCCCTCACAGCAGTCGCCGGCTGTTTCCCGCCGGCAAGCCTGAACAGCAGCGCCGCTCCCAGGAAGGTCTCAGCCTTGATATTCCGCACCCGTCCCAGCGCGCCCCCACGCGCCCGAAAGTCTCCAGGATCCACCAAACCCCCGGCCGCGCCGGCCCGGGCTGTTGCCGCCGGACTGCTGGCAGCCGCCGTCGCCGCCTCCGCGGCAGTCCTTCCCGCCCAGGCTGCGCCTGGCCCCAAAGACCCTGGGTCGGCGTCGGCCCTTCACTCACTCCGCGCCCCCGTAACGGATGAGAACTTCTACTTTGTGATGGCGGACCGCTTCAGCAACGGAAGCAGGGCAAATGACCAGGGCGGCCTGGGCAGCGATCCCATGGTGTCCGGCTTCGACCCTACGAACAAGGGGTTCTACAACGGCGGAGACCTTGCGGGCCTCCTGGACAAGATCGACTACATCCAGGGCCTCGGCACCACCTCCATCTGGCTCACCCCCAGCTTCAAGAACAAAGCGGTGCAGAAAGAGGACGGATCGGCCGGATACCACGGCTACTGGATCACCGACTTTACCCAGATCGATCCGCACCTGGGCACGAATGCCGAGCTCAAAGCCCTCATTGATGAGGCCCACAGCCGCGGCATGAAGGTGTATTTCGATATCATCACCAACCACACGGCTGATGTCATCAGCTACAAGGACGGCGCTCGCCAGGGATACGTCTCCAAAGATGAAGTGCCCTACAAGAGCGCGGATGGCGTGGCGTTCGACGACCGGGATTACGCCGGCTCGGACAGCTTCCCGCAACTCGACCCGCTGGAATCCTTCCCCTACATCCCCGAACTGACAGCCGAAGAGCAGGACCTGAAGGTCCCCGCCTGGCTGAACGACCCCACGCTGTACCACAACCGCGGCGACACAACCTTCGCGGGTGAGGACGCCTACTACGGCGACTTCTTCGGCCTGGATGATCTCTTCACCGAGCACCCCAAAGTGGTCAGCGGCATGAAGGACATCTACAAGGCCTGGATCGGGGACTTCGGCGTGGACGGCTTCCGGATCGACACCATGAAGCACGTCAACAACGAGTTCTGGCAGGAATTCGGCCCGGACGTCCTCAACTACGCCAAGGAGCAGGGCAAGGACGAGTTCTTTATGTTCGGCGAGGTCTTCGACACCACCAAGAGCTTCACCTCCCAGTTCACCACCCGCAACCAGATGCAGGCTGTCCTGGACTTCCCGTTCCAGGAGGCCGCGCGGAGCTTCGCCTCCAAGGGCCAGGACACCCGCGCCCTGGAGACCTTCTTCGCGGGCGATGACTGGTACACGGATGCGGATTCGAACGTGTACCAGCTGCCCACCTTCCTGGGAAACCACGACATGGGCCGCATCGGCAGCTTCATCGCCGCGGACAACCCCGGAGCAACGGACGACGAAAAGGTGGCCCGCGACCGGCTGGCCCACGAACTGATGTACTTCTCCCGCGGCAACCCCGTGATTTATTACGGGGACGAGCAGGGCTTCACCGGCCCCGGCGGGGACCAGGACGCCCGCCAGACCCTCTTCCCCAGCAAAGTGGAGGCATACCTCGACGACGACCTGCTGGGCACCGACGCCACGCACGCCGAGGACAACTTCAACCCCGGGCACCCGCTGTACAGCAAGATCAGCGAGCTCGCCGCACTCACCAAGGAGCACCCGGCCCTGCGCGACGGCGCCCACCAGCACCGCTATGCCTCCGACGGACCCGGCATCTACGCCTTCTCCCGCACGGATGCGGCGGACCAGCGCGAGTACGTGGTGGCGCTGAATAACAGCGAACAGGCACAGACCGCAGAGGTGCCCGCCTACATTGCCAAGCGCACCTACACGCGGATGTACGGCGAAGGCGCAGACGAGGCGAAGACTTCCGCGGACGGCAGGCTGACCGTCACCGTCCCGCCGCTTTCCGCCGTGGTGTACCAGTCCTCCGGCAGGATCCCGCACTGCAAGGAAGCACCCGCCGTCGTCCTCCAGGACCCGGCACCCGCGCAGGGTGACAACGGGCGCCTCAAGGTGACGGCCGACGTCGGCGGTTCCTCGTTCTATGAGGTCACCTTCGAAGCCAGGGCGGCAGGCGGGGACTGGACGCCCATCGGCACTGATGACACTGCCCCGTACCAGGTCTTCCACGACGTGGCGGCCTTCGACGCCGGCACAGCGATGGAGTACCGCGCCACCGTACTGGACAACGGCGGGCACACCGCCACTTCAGAGTCCCGCACGGCAAACGTTCCCGCGCCCGTCATCACGCTGCAGAAGCCGGTGGAAGGCAGCAACGTGAAAGGCTCGGTGGAGCTCAGCGCCACGGTCGATCCCGAGAAGGCCAGCCACGTGGTTACCTTCGAACGCAGCGTGGCCGGCGGCGAGTGGACCACGGTTGCCACCGACGGGTCCTCACCCGTTTACTCGGCCACGGACGACATCTCGAGGCTTGAGGACGGCACCAAGGTGGCATACCGGGCCACAATGACCGGCCCCGGTTTCAGCGTGGCCAGCGAGGCCAGGACCGTCACGGTGGGAGATGCCCCGCAGCCCGGCTCAGTGACCGTGGTTGGATCCCTGAACACGGCCATGGGCTGCGCGGCGCCCTGGGAGCCCACCTGTTCCCAGGCAAAGATGACACTGGACCCGGCCGACAAGATCTGGCGGCTCACGGTGGACCTGCCCGCCGGCCAGTACGAGTACAAGGCCGCGCTGAACGGCGGCTGGGCGGAGAACTACGGCGCCGGCGGCAAGCTCAACGGGCCGAACATCGCCCTGGACCATCCGGGCGGCCCCGTGACGTTCCGCTATGACAACAGCACGCACGTGATCACGGCCGTGTACGCCTCCCAGCAGCCCGGCGCCGTTGCGGCTGCGGGGAGCATGAACAGCGAGCTGGGCTGCATCAAGGACTGGGATCCGGCCTGCGACCAGGCGCAGCTGGTGCTGGACCCGGCAGGACTCGTCTGGAAGCTGGCAGTGCCGAACCTGCCCGCGGGCACGTACGAGTTCAAGGCCGCCCTGGACCGGTCCTGGAACGTCAGCTACGGCGCGGGCGGGAGTTCCCCGGGCGGCAACATCGCATACAAGCACGACGGCGGCCCGGTCACCTTCCGCTACGACCACTTCAGCCACCTGATTACGGCTAGCTAGCGGAGCCGTTCCGCCAGGGCAGAAATCGCGGGGTCACTTCCCGTCCAATCCAGAGCTTTGGATGGGCGGGAAGTGACCCTCCCCACCCGCGCCCTAGCCTCGCAAGCTCGGCCAGGGAACCCTGCGGGTGTGGGCCCACGTGGCGTTTAGCTGCGCAGCGCACCGTCCACCGCTGCGAGCAGCGAGTTGAACCGCGCGTTGGCGGGAAGGTCGTCAAGGAATACCGGCTTGCCGTCAGGCCCGCCCAGCGGAACCTGCCAGTTGGGGTACAGGGCCTCGGTGGTGCCGGGCTGGTTCTGGACGCGGCGCTCCCCCACGGCGTCCACGAGGGCAACGCCCAGCAGGATCGACGGCGTCTGGGTGAGCAGGAGATGCAGTGCCTCGATGGTCTGTTCCTCGGTTTCCGCCAGGGAGCCCGTGCCACCCGGCAGGTAGCCACGCTCCCGTACCAGGGCCAGCATCTTCTCCAGTGAGGCGTTGTGCTCGGCCCGTTCCTCCGCCTCGGACCGCTCCAGGAGGCCCAGCCCGCTGCGGAGCGCCACGTGGTCACCGGCCAGGTAGCCGGCCGTGGGCGGAAGGTCGTGGGTGTTGACGCTGGAAAGTGCCTGCGTCCGGTACTTTTCCGGCGCAAGGGGGGAATCGCCGTCGTACTCAAACCAAAGGATGGACGTTCCCAGGATGCCGCGGGCGGCAAGGTAGTCACGCACCCACGGTTCGAAGGTGCCCAGGTCCTCGCCGATTACCACGGCGCCGGCGCGCTGGGCCTCCAGGGCGAGGATGCCGATCAGCGCCTCATGGTCGTAGCGGACGTAGGCGCCGTCACCGGGGGCGTTTCCCACCGGGATCCACCAGAGCCGGAAAAGGCCAAGGATGTGGTCCACGCGGATGCCGCCGGCGTGCCGCAGAACGGTGGCCAGCATGTTCCGGAACGGAATGTAGCCGGCTTCGGCCAGGCGGGCGGGATGCCACGGCGGCTGCCCCCAGTCCTGGCCCTGCTGGTTGTACATGTCCGGCGGTGCGCCCACGCTTGTGCCGGGAGCCAGCACGTGGCGGAGCGTCCAGGCATCGGCGCTGCTGTGGTCCACGCCGACGGCGAGGTCGTGCACCACGCCCAGGCGCATTCCGGAACGCAGGGCCGCCTTCTGGGCCTCCTCGAGCTGCTCATCGCAGATCCACTGCAGCCAGCGGTGGAATCCGATCCTGTCCGCAAGCTTTTCGCGCAGTGCTTCAGCCTGCGGTGTGCCCAGGGAAGTGGCCGGATCCGTCCACAGGGGATCGTCCGGCGCGACGTCTTCGCGGATGGCGGACCAGAGCGCGAAATCGTCCAGCCCGGTCCCGGAGATCCGGCAGAACTCGTCAAATGCGGCCTGCCGGGCCGGGGACCGGCGGGCGTGGTAGAGCATTTCCAGGGCCTGGAGTTTGGCGGCATAGACGGCGTCCCGGTCCAGCCGGCCGGCCTCCTTGTTGAGCCCGGCGACTTCCTCCCGAAGCTTTTCAACCGCGGCCCGCCTGCGCGGCTTCAGGTAGGCCAGCTCGGGAATGGCTTCGATGCGGATGTAGAGCGGGTTGAAGAACCGGCGCGTGGACGGCGAATACGGGGACGCCTGCACCGGCGGCACCGGTTCGGCCGCATGGAGCGGGTTGACCAGCACGTAGTCGGCCCCCCGCTCACCGCTGAGGGCAGCAAGGTCAGCCAGGTCGGCGAAGTCGCCAATGCCCCAGGACCGTTTGGAGCGCACGGAATAGAGCTGCGTGGCAAGCCCCCAGCCGCGGCGTTGTTCGAGGGGCCTGGCGGTTGTCAGCTGGCGCGGCGTCACTACCAGGGTGGCCGTGGCGGTGGCGCTGCCGGACTCGGCGGTCAGGGTGTGCCAGCCAAGCGGCAGGTCTTGCGGGAGGGCGAACGTGGCACGGCCGGTGGACACGCCGTCCACATCCACAGGCTGTTCCCAAACGTCCTGCTGGACGGCGTCCACGGTGCCTGCACCATCCTCGAGGGCAATGCCCAGCCGGACAGCGGCACCGTCGGGCACATGGACCGGGACCAGCGCCGGCTCGCCATGCTGGATGACGACGGCGGGAGGCAGCATCCGCCGCCACGGCGCCAGTTCCGCTTCCGCCAGCGCGGCCTCAATCGCCGGGTTGGTGTCCGCCTTCACGCCCAGGGCAGCCAGGACCTTGATCAGGGTACTTTCGGCCACAGTGTGCGGAAGCCCGTCCCAGCCCTGGAAGGAAGTGCCCACACCATGGGCGTCCGCGAGCTTCTGGAGCAGGTGGGGGTCGACGGCCCCGCCGGCAGCAGCTTCCCCCGCAGCAGGCAGGGGGCCCGGAGGATCAGTTGGCATCCCTGGAGGATATGAGTGCTGCTGGTCTGAAGCCGTCATGCGTGTCCGCCTCGTCTGGTGTGATGTGGCCCGAACTTACAGTGCTGCCTGTTGCTGCCTGTTGTACCGGGGCGCCTGCACCCCCGCGCACAACCGTTGGTTCAGATTATTGCAGGGCGGCGCCCAGACGAAACCGGCGGGACACGCAGTGGAAATCGAAGTCCCCACCGGAACCACCGCCAGGGTGGAGCTGCCCGGGCAGGCGCCTCAACACGCCCTGCCCCTTGCAGGCTGTATACGTTGAGAGCTCGCGGGGCTACGGATCAAAGTGCGTACTGACCGGGCCCGAGCTCACCCGGCTCAGGACTTCCGCCGCAAGGTCCCTCAGCTTCTGGTTCCGGTGGCTGGACGCCTTGGTGAGCAGGGCCATGGCTTCTTCCTGCGAACAACGGTTCTGGGCCATGATCACACCGCATGCCAAGTCAATGGTGGTGCGGTTCTGCAGCGCGGCGGAAAGGTCGTCAGCCAAATTCCGCGCGTCCGCGATCTGCAGGGCCAGCTGGAGCGCCCGCCGGGCCTGGTCAGCAAAGCCCTGTGCCTTGCTGATGACGGCGCTGGTGAAGACGCCGGGTTCCGAGGAGAAGAAGTTCAGGGCAGCCGCCTGGCTGTCATCGAGGGCGAGAGGTACGCCCAGCACGCTCCGGCAGCCGCTGGCAGCTAAGATCTTTTGGAACTCCGGCCAGCGTTTATCTGTTTCCACGTCAGCCAGGACAACAGGCCGCATGGTTTGCAGCGATGCCAGGCACGGGCCGTCACCAAGAACCTGCTCCAGCCTGTCCAGTTCCCTGGCCCGGTCGCTGCTGCCCGCCACCGTGATGCTGCGCTTACGCCGCCGCAGTGTCACACCGCATTCAACCAGCGAACCCACCGACTCACTCAGGGCGGATGCTGCCAGTCCGGACAGCTCCGTGAGGAAGTCGTTCACATTAGGGCTGCCAATGATCAGGTCGTGCAACCTAATGAATTGTTCGTCATCGCGGGTAGTGCCCATCCCTCAATATAGGCGAAGCCACGGGGAAAACGCCCGCCACAATTCGTCACGCCGGCGCTCCTGCGTTACTCCGTGCGAAGAAAAGCGAAGGACTAAGGCATACACCTGCCGCCCCCTGGTGAAGCTGTGTAGCCTCATGACGATCGAAGGCATCAGTGGCAACGCAACGGGAGGAACCGGGGATGAGCCTCAGCGAACTGCGGGTATTCGGGCGGTCGGGAGCCCCGGTCAGCCCGCTCACTTTGGGCACCATGAATTTTGGCGAGGGCAACGGCGGCCCGCACGGCGCCCCCACCGGCGCCGATGAGGGCATCCGGATCATCCAGGCGGCGCTGGACGCCGGGATCACGGCCGTCGACACCGCCGATGTCTACTCGCAGGGCGAGTCGGAACAGGTGGTGGGCCGGGCGCTGCGCGGACGGCGCGACGACGTCTTCCTCGCCACCAAGTTCCATGGGCAGATGAGCGCCAACCCCGCCCACTCCGGAAACTCCCGCCGCTGGATCACCCAGGCAGTGGAGGGCAGCCTCCGCCGGCTCCAGACAGACCGGATCGACCTCTACCAGGCACACCGGCCGGACTACAACACCGATGTCCTGGAAACCATCACCACCCTCAACGACCTCATCCGCCAGGGCAAGATCCTCTACTACGGCACGTCCGTCTTCACCCCGGCCCAGCTTGTGGAGGCACAGTGGCTGGCCACCACCAACCACCTCATCCCGCCGCTGGGAAACCAGGTGCCGTACTCCATGCTGGTGCGCGGCAACGAGCGCGACGTCTTCCCGATCGCCCAGCAGTACGGCCTTGGCGTCCTGGCCTACGGGCCGCTCGCCGGCGGCTGGCTGTCCGGCGACTTCACGCTCGAGGCAAGCAAGGCGCCCACCCGGGTGCACTCGCTTCCGGGCCGGTACGACATCTCCGGCCCCTCCAGCGAACGGAAGCTCCACGCCGCGGACGCCCTGGCCCGTCTGGCGGACAAGCTGGAGCTTTCGCTGGTGGACCTTGCCATCGGCTTCGCCCTCAGCCACCCCGCCATCAGCAGCGTCATCATCGGGCCCCGCAGCGAGGAACACCTGCAGGCGTACCTGCGGGCAGCGGACGTCCAGCTCAGCGAATCCGTGCTGGACGCCATCGACGACGTGGTGCCGCCCGGAACCAACTTCGTGGAGCGGGACGCCGGCGCAATCGTCCCGTCCATTGAGTTCGCGGAACTACGACGGCGGTAGCGGCCCCGCCGCCGGACCAGAGGCCGGCCTCCGGGGCGTCAGGATGAAGAGGCTGAAAATCACGACGGCGGCGCCAAGCCAACCATGGAGGGGCAGGCGTTCACCCACCACCAGCACTGCCAGGACCGCCGCCACCACCGTTTCCAGCAGGGAGATGCCGGTGGCAGTGCTGGCCCGGATCCTGGCCAAGCCCCAGCCGAACAGGACATAGCCGGCAAACATCGGAACCAGTGCCATGTAGGCCCCCACCGAGAAATTGGTCCAGGATTCCAGCAGGGGCGCACCGGTGACCGCGAGCACGGGCATCAGCAGGAGCCCACCGAGGCCAAAGACAGTTCCCATGGCAGCCCGCGAGGACAGGCCGCCGCCGATAAGGCGGTGGGCTGCCCAGGAATACACGGCATACGTGGCACCGGCCACCAGGCCCAGGGCAATTCCCGCCAATGGCGTCCATGACCCGCCGGGGGAACCGGCTGCCTGCCCGTGCCCCTGCCCGGCGAAGGACAACAGTGCTGCGCCCGTGACACCCAGGAAAGCTCCGGCCAGCCACCTCCGGGTGAGCGGCTTTCCGTCCGCGAAACGCTCAATGAGGGCGGCCGCCACCGGCGCCGAGCCAATGGAAACCACAGTTCCCACTGCTACCCCCGAAAGACGCATCGAGCTGTAGAAGGCGAGGGGATAGACGGCCACCGCCGATGCACCCAAGGACACCAGGCGCCAGCGGTCCAGCAGGCCCGGCCACTGCCCGGCGATGGCACCGACGGCGTAAAGGGCCTGGAGCAGCCCGCCGATTCCCATGGCCACCGCCCCAACTGCCAACGGACTCACCGACGGGGCGAAGGTGGCAGCCGTGCCCGTGGTTCCCCACAGCACGGATGCGGCCGCAACGCACAAAGCGCCCCAGAGCGTCACCTTGAAATTTCCGGCGCCCGGGTTCACATCCCCTCCAACAGCCGGGCAGCGATGGTCCGGCCGTCCTTCAGTCGTTGGTCATCCCCCTCCAGCCCTGCCCTTGCCATGGCACCCTCAAGCAGGAAAGCCAGGTGCCGGGCCAGTCCGGCGGTGCGCTCATCCTGCCCCGGCAGGAGTTCGGCGACGTGCCCGGCCAGCAGTTCCTCAACCTCCTCCTTGTGCTCCCGGACCGCCACCCGCCCGGCCGCCCCCGCGGGAAGTTCCGCTGCCGCATTGAGCAGCCCGCATCCCCTGAACCCGTCCTGGTAGGCGAAATTCGCATGGTCCATGTACGCGTCAAAGACGGCCAGTACCCGTTCCTGCGGAGTCTTCGCGGTTTCCAGCCGCCGGCGGTACAGGCCAAGCCATTCATCGTGCCGGGCTTCCAGGTAGGCCGCCACCAGCTCCGCTTTCGAGGAGAAATTGTTATAGAGGCTCTTCTTGGCCACGCCGGCTTCAGCGGTGATGGCATCGATGCCGGTGGACCCCACACCGCGGGCGTAAAAGAGCCGGGCCGCAGCGTCAAGCAGCAGCACCCGGGCCGGATGCCTGGTCGATCCGGCGCGAACTGGCTTCGCGGCTGCTGGTCCGCCCGAAGCGGCAACGGGAGCGCCGGATCTGGTGGTTCGCGGGAGGGACAAAGCGACTCCTTGGGTCAAAAGTAGTTAGATCAGTCTACCTACTTAACCATCGGGAATAACCCGGCCCGCCTTCATGTTGTTGCTCTGTTCAGAACAAACTGCTTCCAGCCGACAGGAGAACACATCGATGTCAGTTGACTATGACGCTCCACGGGTGACGCCCGAGGAAGAGCCTAACGCCGGCTTCGAGGAGCTGAAGACCGAGAAGTCGGGCCGACGGGAGGCTATAGCCGACGTAGACGAGGCGGAGCTCGCGGACAGCTTCGAGCTGCCCGGGGCGGACCTCTCAAACGAGGAGCTCCAGATCCATGTGGTGCCGGTCCAGGCCGATGAATTCACCTGCATGTCCTGCTTCCTGGTCCATCACCGCAGCCAGCTCGCCAGGGAGAAGGACGGCAAGAAGTACTGCCGGGAGTGCGAGTCCTAGAGGGGCGGTTTGTCCGGTGGAGGCCGGCGCTGCACTGCCTCCACCCCGGCCGGCTGGAAAGAAGGCCAGCGGGCTGACACGCGGTAATAACCGGCCTCCGGCAGCGCGTGCGGCTTACCAGTCGTGGACCGTTCCGTCGATGAGGCGGTTGTAGGGCAGGTAGGCCTGCTGGTACGGGAACGCCGCCGCCGCTTCCTCG
>NZ_JAUZVL010000023.1:0-69606 GCF_031844545.1 Arthrobacter sp. AB6 | reverse complement strand
CGCCTGCAGCGCAACAGCCGTGGCAGACTGGGGCAATGCTGCTCGACGAGCTCGTGAGAACTTCGGCTGCCGTCGCGTCCACCCGGTCCCGGCTGGCGAAAGTTGACGCACTGGCCCACCTGCTGCGCCGCCTCGAGCCCGCGGAGATCGCGACGGCGGTGGGCCTGCTGGCTGCCAGGCCGCGCCAGGGCCGGGTAGGGATTGGCTGGCGCGGCATGTCAGCGGCCATGGGGGAGCCGGCCGCCGAGCCCAGGCTTACTGTCGCAGACCTCGATGCGGCGTTGGACCGGCTGCTCGCAACAGCAGGCGCGGGATCGGCAGCAGAACGTGCTGCGACCCTCAGGACGCTCACGGCGGCAGCAACTGAACGCGAGCAGGCATTCATCGCCGGCGTGCTGCTGGGAGAACTGCGGACCGGTGCTCTGGAGGGCGTACTGGCGGATGCGGTGGCCCGTGCTTCCGGCCGGCCGGTTGAGGCCGTGCGCCGCGCGGCCATGCTCTCCGGCGATCTCGGCCACACCGCCGTGCTGGCCCTCACGGGAACGCCGGCCGAGCTTGCCGCCGTCGGACTCGTCGTGGGACGCCCCGTGCAGCCCATGCTCGCCTCAACCGCGGCCAGCGTCGGCGCGGCGCTGGATGTCACCGGGGAGGCGTCCGTGGAATACAAGCTCGACGGCGCACGCATCCAGGTGCACCGCACCGGCGACGAGGTGCGCATCTACACCCGCACCTTGGCGGAAGTGACCCACAGGCTGCCTGAGGTGGTGGAGGTGGTACGCGGACTTGGGGTGCGGGACGTGATCCTCGACGGCGAGACCCTCGCCCTGGATGAGGACGGCGGCCCCCGGCCGTTCCAGGAAACCATGTCCCGGTTCGGGGCGGACGCTGCACGCGAGACGCTGCTGCATCCGTGGTTCTTCGACGTGCTGCACCTTGACGGGCGGGACCTGCTGGACGAACCATTGTCCACACGCCTCGGCGTGCTTGAAAGCATCGTGCCCGGGCACCGGATTCCCGGGAAGATCACGGCGGATGCGGCCGTTGCCGAAAGGGTATCGCGCGATGCACTCGCCGCCGGCCATGAGGGCGTGGTGGTCAAGGCCGTGGGGTCCGCTTACGCGGCCGGCCGCCGCGGCTCCAACTGGATCAAGGTGAAGCCGGTGCTCACCTACGACCTCGTGGTGCTCGCCTGCGAATGGGGCTCGGGCCGGCGCACCGGGCTGCTGTCCAACCTGCACCTTGGCGCCTTGGACCCCACGGGTGAGTTTGGCGATCCGGGCGGCTACGTCATGGTGGGCAAGACCTTCAAGGGCCTCACTGATGAGCTGCTGCGCTGGCAGACCGTGCGGTTCCAGGAACTTGAGGTGCGGCGCACGGCGGGCACCGTCTGGGTAGAGCCGGTCACGGTGGTCGAGATTGCCATCGACGGTGTACAGCAGTCGTCCCGCTATCCCGGCGGTATCGCGCTGCGCTTTGCGCGCGTTAAGCGCTATCGGGACGACAAAACGGTAGCGGACGCGGACACCATCCAGACCCTGCGCGGGTTGCTGCGGCCGTAGCCGGACCCGCCTCTTCCAGCCGCTTGTGCCCGATGTGCACCGGGCGTAGCGTGACGCTTAGGTCCCGGGCGACCGGCGCCCGGGCGGCGAGGCCGGCGGGGCGGCGAGGCCGGCGGGGCGGCGAGGCCGGCGGCGCGGGCGGGTGCCCAAGGAGGTCCGAGTGTCAACTGAAACGGCCATTGACGACGGCAGGTCAGCCTTCCGGGAGAATCGCTGGACCGATTCCCTCAGGAGCTACACGGACGCGAACCAGCGTGGCGGGCTTCCCGCCGCCGACCTTGAACGGCTGGCCACCGCCGAGATCCTGACCGGAAACACAACAACGGGCCTGGACACACTCGCCCGCGCCCACGAAGAGTACTTGGAAGTCGGCGATGTGGCAGGGGCCGCCCGGTGCGCCGGCTGGCTCGGGATCCAGTTCATGAACCTCGGCGAGGCGGGGCAGGCGGGGGGATGGTTCGCCCGTGGCCAGCGGCTCCTGGATGAGCTGACGGAGCCCAACGTGGTGGAGGGGTTCCTGCTGGTCCCCGCAGCCTTGGGCAAACTCTATGGCGGGGAGCCCGCAGCGGCACTCCAGCTCTTCTCCCAGGCTTCCGAGTTCGGCCGAAGGTTCCAGGACAAGGACCTGTCCGCCCTGGGCCTTCTTGGCACCGGCCAGGCCACACTGATGCTGGGCCGCGCGGACGAGGCAATCAGCTTGTTCGATGAGGCCATGGTCGCCGTAACTACAGGGGAACTCTCCCCGATCCCTTCCGGCATCATTTACTGCGCAGTCATCGGCAATTGCCATCTGGCCTTCGACCTGAAAAGGGCGTTGGAGTGGACAGCGGCCCTCGACCGCTGGTGCGCTGCCCGCCCGGATATGGTGCCTTTCAGCGGCCAGTGCCAGTCCCACCGGGCCGAGCTCTTCCGGCTCCACGGCGCCTGGCATGAAGCACTGGAGGCAGCGGCGGTCGCCCGGAAGCGGGCAATCCAAGGCGATCCCCAGGCGCTGTTCGGCGGCTACTACCAGCAGGGCGAGGTGCAGCGTCTCGCCGGCGACCTTGACGCAGCCGAGGCCTCCTACCGGCAGGCAGCGCGGAGCGGCTACGAGCCCCAGCCTGGCCTTGCCCTTCTTCGGCTGGCCCGTGGTGACCCGCGGCAGGCGCAGACGATGATCCGCCGGACCGCCGGCGAAGCTGATCAGGCCACCCGCCGGCACCTGCTGCCGGCAATGGTGGAGATCGAGTTGGCCGCAGCCGATGCGGAAGCAGCGGCCCGGGCCGCCGCAGAGCTGGAGTCCTTCGCCCGGGAGTACCCCAAAGCAATGGTCCGGGCGGCAGCCAGCCAGGCGGATGGGGCGGTCCGGCTGGCGGAAGATAATCCTGCCGCCGCGTGCGTGTCTCTGCGGCAGGCCTGGCACCTGTGGGCTGGACTTGGTGTGCCGTACGAGGCGGCCCGGTGCCGGGTGCTGATCGGAATTGCCTGCCGTTCGCTGGGCGACGAAGCCTCCGCGCTGATGGATTTTGAGTCCGCCCATGCTGAATTCCTCGAACTTGGCGCCGCTCCGGCCGCCGCCTGGGCGGCTTCCCTGATGCAGGCGGGCCCGGACGACGGCGGCCGGCGCCAGGGTCCCCTGACCCCGCGGGAGGTGGAGGTGCTTCGGCTCGTGGCTTCCGGGGAGGGTAACCGCGCCATCGCGGCGCACCTTTTCCTCAGCGAGAAAACCGTGGCCCGGCATATCAGCAACATCTTCCTGAAGCTTGGACTGTCCTCCCGGGCTGCAGCCACAAAGTACGCCTTCGAGCACGGGGTCACCGGCTAGGGGGAGTACACAAAATTACCCAGCAGGTCCTGCGGCGTAGTTGCATGTTTTGTCCGACGCGGCCGCCCGTTCACGGCCCATAGCCTTCAAACATGAACCTTTCAGTCCTTGCAGGCACCCTCTCCACGGTGCTCTTCGCCCTCGGTATGCTGCCGATGCTGGTCAGGGCGGCACGGACCAAAGACCTGGCCTCCTACAGCCTGGGCAACCTGCTGCTGACCAATGCGGCCAATGCGGTCCATTCCGTGTACGTGTTCAGCCTCCCGGCCGGACCCATCTGGGCCCTCCATCTCGCCTACGTCGTGGCCTCCGCCCTGATGCTGGCCTGGTGGCTGCGCTACAGGGACGCAGGCCGGACGGGGGGAGGATGCAAGGCAGCAGGACCGGAAGGCTCAGAAACGGCATTCCCATCAGCACAGCAGGAGCTCAGCCATGAACAGCAGCAATGTGACCGGCATGTTGGACACAATGATCATCGGCGGCGGCCAGGCGGGACTCGCCCTGGGCCACCACCTCAAGGAGCAGCAACGGAACTTCCTCATCCTGGACGCAGACCCGCGCACCGGCGACGCCTGGCGCCAGCGGTGGGATTCGCTCCGGCTGTTCACCCCCGCGAAGTTCGACGGACTTCCCGGAGAGCCATTCCCGGCCCATCCGCTGTCCTTCCCCACAAAGGATGAGGTGGCCGGATACCTGGAAAACTATGCGGCGCGGAAGGGCCTGCCCATACTCCACGGCACCCGGGTGGAACGCCTGTGGCGGGACGCGGACCACTTCGTGGCAGCGTCCAACGGCCGCCGCTGGGAGGCGCGGAACGCCGTCGTGGCCACGGGGGTCAGCCAGGCACCCAAAGTGCCTGGTTTTGCGGCGAACCTTGCCCCCTCCATACTCCAGCTCCACTCGGCCGACTACCGGAATCCGGGCCAGCTGCAGGACGGGCCGGTCCTGGTGGTTGGCCTGGGGAACTCGGGTGCGGAGATTGCCCTCGAAGTATGCCGGACCCATCCCACTACCGCGGCGGGCAAGCCCGGCGGCGAGCTTCCGGTGAAGCATGGCCGGGCCGCTGCCCGCTACGTCCTGCCGCTCATGCGCTTCCTTGGGCTTCATGTGCTCACGCTAGGCACGCCCATCGGGCGCAAAGCGGCGCCCGTCTTCAAAGCGCACGCCACGCCCCTGATCCGGACCAAGACCAAGGACCTGGCGGCTGCCGGCGTGCGGCTCGCACCGCGGGTGGCCGGCGTGGAGGACGGCATGCCGGTACTGGCGGACGGCACCCGGCAGGAGGCGGCGAACGTGATCTGGTGCACGGGGTTCCGGGACGATTTCAGCTGGATCGATCCGGACCTGCTCGACGGCGGCGGGCTGCCGCGCCAATACCGCGGTGTCGCCCTGGATACACCCGGGCTGTTCTTCCTGGGGCAGGAATTCCAGTACGCGGCGGTATCCGCCACCCTTCCCGGAGTCGGCCGCGACGCGCGGTACCTGGCGGGAAAAATTCCCCAACTCGGAAGGATTGATGCTTTGCCCATGCGCCAGTGAGGTCTTTTGTGTCGATGGCAGGAACAGGCACCCAATCCTCGGCGTCCCCACCCGCACGGAACGGCTGCACCTCAATGGATCTGGGCGACTTCATCTGCGCGCGGGGGATCTGCCCTGGCGTTGTGGGGAACGTCTATGTGTACAAGGACGACAACCACCCCACCCGGACGGACGTGGAAAGCATGATCCCCCTGTTTGAGGAGCGGCTGCTGGCAGCCACGCGCTGGAGCTGAGGGCCGGGACTCCACATCGGCAGGCCGGGACGTGCAGTTGCTCACATTGCAGGCGAGGAATAGGGGGATCGGCGCGGAGGTTCTAATATTTACTCAATACTTTCCGGCCCGCGGGGCGCCGCCTGCCGCGGCCGCCCGGCAACATCACCTGCACAGGCCAGTCCCGTAATGACGGGCTGGTCATCGGCTGCAACCCCTGCCCGTCCAGCAACCAAGGTAAGAGGCGCACTCATGACCGAGCCCGAACACAACCCCTTCGGCTTCATTGGCCTGACCTACGACGACGTCCTGCTCCTGCCGGGCCACACCGAGGTCATCCCGTCCGAGGCGGACACGTCCTCCCGGATCTCCAAGCGGATCACTGTGCAGACGCCGCTGCTTTCCGCGGCCATGGACACCGTCACCGAATCCCGCATGGCCATCGCCATGGCGCGGCAGGGCGGCCTGGGCGTGGTGCACCGGAACCTTTCCATCGCGGACCAGGCGGACCAGGTGGACCGGGTCAAGCGCAGCGAATCCGGCATGATCACCAACCCGCTCACCATCCGTCCCGAGGCAACCCTGCGCGAACTGGACAACCTTTGCGCCCAGTACCGGGTCTCAGGCCTGCCCGTGGTGGATGAGGACAACCGCCTGCTGGGCATCGTCACCAACCGCGACACCCGCTTTGTTCCCGAGTCCGACTTCCCGCTGAGGCTGGTCAGCGATGTCATGACCAAGATGCCGCTGGTCACCGGGCACGTGGGGATCAGCCGCGAGGAAGCCTCGCACAAGCTGGCCACCAACAAGATCGAGAAGCTTCCCCTGGTGGACGACCAGGGCCGGCTCAAAGGCCTCATCACCACCAAGGACTTCACCAAGGCAGAGCAGTACCCGCTGGCCACCAAGGACGACGAAGGCCGGCTCCGCGTGGGTGCAGCCATCGGCTTCTTCGGGGACGGCTGGGAGCGCGCCATGGCACTCGTGGACGCCGGCGTCGACGCCCTGTTCGTGGATACCGCCAATGGCCACTCCCAGGGCGTGCTGGACATGATCCGCAGGCTCAAATCCGATCCCGTTGCCGCGCACGTGGACATCATCGGCGGCCAGGCCGCCACCCGCGAAGGTGCGCAGGCGCTGATCGACGCCGGTGCCGACGGCATCAAGGTGGGCGTGGGGCCGGGCTCCATCTGCACCACCCGTGTGGTGGCCGGTGTGGGTGTCCCGCAGATCACCGCCATCTACGAGTCCGCCAAGGCCGCCATCCCGGCTGGCGTCCCGCTGATTGCCGACGGCGGCCTGCAGTATTCGGGCGACATCGGCAAGGCGCTGGTTGCCGGAGCCGACACCGTCATGCTCGGCTCCCTGCTCGCGGGGTGCGACGAATCCCCGGGTGAGCTGATCTTCGTCAACGGCAAGCAGTTCAAGTCCTACCGCGGCATGGGTTCGCTGGGTGCCATGCAGTCCCGCGGCAAGAACACGTCCTACTCCAAGGACCGTTACTTCCAGGCAGACGTCTCCGGCGATGACAAGCTCATCCCCGAGGGCATCGAAGGCCGGGTGGCCTACCGCGGTCCGCTGTCCTCCGTGGCCTACCAGCTGGTGGGCGGCCTCCGCCAGACCATGTTCTACACCGGTGCGCCCACCGTTGCCGAACTGAAGGCCCGCGGCAAGTTCGTCCGGATCACCCCGGCAGGCCTGAAGGAATCGCACCCGCATGACATCCAGATGACCGTCGAGGCGCCGAACTACGGTTCCCGCTAAACACCTGGAAGGGATGGGCACTGCTGCCCATCCCTTGTTTGCGCGGCACTAGGCTGGGACCATGCCCCCAACGCAACATCCGGCGGAGCTTACCCCCAAGCGGGACCCCTCGCGGCGTCTGGCCCTTCGCCCGTACGCCCGCGCCGTGGCCCAGGTACTGCGCGTCAGCTTCCATGCCTCGCCTGGCGCTGTGATCATGAAGGTGCTCGGTTCGCTGATCTCGGCCGTGCTTCCCTTGGTGACCACCTACTACGCTGCGCTCACCACAACGGCGCTGGCAGCGGCGTACGCCGGTGATTCCGGCGCAGGGCAGCTGGCCATCGTCTACGTCATTATCACCGCCGCCCTCGGGCTGTTCTGGGGCGCCTTCAGCAGCGTGGACCGCTACATCCAGCAGCTGATGAGCTTCAAGGTGGGCGCCATTGTGGGCGACCAGATGTACCAGCGGTTCCTGGCGCTGGAGTTCTGGCGGTACGACGACAAAGAGACCGTAGACCTGTACGACCGCGCCAAGCGTTTCTCCGACAGCTACGCCCGGGTGCTGGACCGGATCGCCGCCATCTTCACCCAGCTCGTATCGGTGATCCTCGCCGTCGGGGCGCTGCTCCTGGTCAGCTGGTGGATCGCGGTGATTGTCCTGGTGGCCATCGTGCCCAGCGTCTACCTGCAGTTCAAACTGTCCCGTGAGCAGATTGCCCACTGGAACACCCAGGTGGACTCGCGCCGGCAGCGGAGGATGATCGAAACGAACCTCCTCCGGCCGCAGCACATCGCGGAGATGCGCCTCTACGGCATCGTGGGATTCCTGATGGACCTCCGTTCCCGCCTCCGTGACGCGGATGAGCGCCGCCGGCTTGATTTCCAGCGCCGGTACATCCCCAAGCAGCTCGCCGCTGACGCCCTGCAGTACGGCGCGGAAGTGGTATCCCTGATCTGGGTGGTGGGGCAGATCATCGCCCGGGCCCAGCCCGTGGGCCAGTTCCTCTACGTACAGCAGATTGTCAGCAGGGCACTGTCCACCGCGAACAGCCTCGTATCCTCCCTCAGTTCCATCGACGAGGACCTGGCCAACCTCAAGGACTACGAGCTGTTCATGGCCCTGCCCGTGCACTCGGAGCATGCGCCGCCCCTGCTGGGATCCCCGAAGACCGTTGAGCTGAAAGACATCCGCTTCACCTACACGGGCAGCGACATCGAGGTGATCCGCGGCATCAGCCTGACCATCCGCGAGGGCCAGCACATCGCCATCGTGGGGGAGAACGGTGCCGGAAAGTCCACCCTGATCCGCATCCTCGCCGGACTCTACCGCCCAGACTCCGGGCAGGTAATGCTCGACGGCGTGGACCTCGCCGCCGTCGACGTCACCTCCTGGCACCGGCACCTGGCGGTGCTGAGCCAGGAATTCCTCAAATACGAGTTCGCCACCGCCGCGGAAAACATCTACTTCGGCGACGTCGACTCGCCGCGCGACGATGCGCGCATCCGCAAGGCCGCCGCGGACGCGGAGGCGCTGGAGTTCATCAACAGACTGCCCAACGGCCTGGAAAACCACGTCAGCAACTGGATGGAGGACCCGCGCGGCCGGAAGGGCAGCGGCCTCTCGGGCGGACAGTGGCAACGGCTCGCGATGGCCCGCAACTTCTACCGGAACGCTTCGTTCATGGTGATGGACGAGCCCACCTCAGCCATCGACGCCCTCGCCGAGCACCGGATCTTCACCCGCCTCTTCGCCGACCGCGGCAGCACGATCATCGCCATCAGCCACCGCCTGGCCACCATCGAGAAGGCGGACATCGTGTACATGCTGGAGGACGGCAGGGTTGTGGAGCAGGGCACGCACAAGGAACTGGTGGCACTTCACGGGCGGTATTTCCGGATGTTCGAGTCCCAGCTCAGCGTCCCCACGGGCCCCTGACCCGGGCACCTTCTGCCAGGGAGCCGGCGGGGAGCCCCCACGATCAGGCCGCTGTAGCCACGGACGGCCACAGCCATGGCCGGCACCCCGGCTGGGATAACCTAGAGCAGTGACTTACGAGATCGAGATCGGCCGTGGCAAGCGTGGGCGTCGAGCCTACTCCCTGGATGACATTGCAATCGTCCCTAACCGTCGTACCCGCGACCCCAAGGACGTCTCCGTCTCCTGGCAGATCGACGCCTACCAGTTCAGCATGCCGGTGATCGCGGCGCCCATGGATTCAGCCATGTCGCCCCAGACGGCCATCGCCCTGGGCCGGCTCGGCGGCCTGGGCGTGCTTGACCTCGAAGGCCTGTGGACCCGCTACGAGGACCCGCAGCCCATCCTGGACGAGATCGGCGCCCTGGAGGATGAGACCAACAGCCCCGCGGTGACGGGGCGGATGCAGGAGCTGTACCAGGCACCTATCCAGCCTGAGCTGATCACGTCCCGCCTGGCCGAGATCCGCGAGGCAGGAGTGACGGTGGCGGGGTCGCTGACGCCGCAGCGCACCCAGGAGCACTACAAGACGGTCGTCGCCGCCGGCGTCGACATCTTTGTCATCCGCGGTACCACCGTGTCCGCCGAGCACGTCTCCAAGGACCACGAGCCGCTGAACCTCAAGCAGTTCATCTACGAACTGGACGTCCCGGTCATCGTGGGCGGAGCGGCCGGCTACACGCCGGCACTGCACCTCATGCGGACCGGCGCCGCCGGCGTCCTGGTGGGCTTCGGCGGCGGCGCCACCACCACAACGCGCCGCGCACTGGGCATCCACTCGCCCATGGCATCCGCCATTTCCGACGTCGCCGCAGCCCGCCGCGACTACATGGACGAGTCCGGCGGCCGCTATGTCCACGTGATTGCCGACGGCGGCATGGGCACCTCGGGTGACATCGTCAAGGCGATCGCGATGGGAGCCGACGCCGTAATGCTCGGCAGCGCGCTCGCTCGCGCAGAGGAAGCGCCCGGGAAGGGATGGCACTGGGGCCAGGAAGCCCACCACCTCGAACTTCCCCGCGGCGACCGCGCCAACGTGGGCACTGTGGGCCCGCTGGAGGAAGTGCTGTTCGGGCCGGGCCACCACACCAACGGAACCTCCAACCTCATCGGCGCACTGCGCCGCTCCATGGCGACCACCGGCTACTCGGACCTGAAGGAATTCCAGCGGGTCGACGTCGTGGTTTCCCCTTACGCCGGAAACTGACGGACTCCTGCCCAAGCGTGCCGCCAGCAAGTAGGGTGGTTTTACTACCGGCACGAGAGGCACTGGAGGCGTTCAATGAAGAAATTTCCTGTTAATGGCGGGGCGCTCGGCCCGGAAGCCAGGGAGGCATCCATCCAGCGGCTGCGTGCCACCTCGGATCCAGGCCAGGAACTGGACATCCTCATTGTCGGCGGCGGGATCGTGGGCACCGGCGCGGCCTTGGACGCCGTCACGCGCGGCCTGACGGTGGGCATCGTTGAGGCGAGCGACTGGGCGGCGGGCACGTCCTCCAGGTCCTCGAAGCTTATCCACGGCGGCCTCCGCTACCTGGAGATGCTTGATTTCGGCCTGGTGAAGGAGGCGCTGCAGGAGCGGGGACTGCTGCTCTCGGAACTGGCGCCGCACCTCGCCCGGCCGGTGCCTTTCCTGTATCCGCTGACCAAGCCCTTCATTGAGCGCCCCTACGTGGGTGCCGGCATCGCGCTGTATGACTTCATGTCCATCTCCAGCGGGCACAGCAGGGGAGTGCCGTTCCACAAACACCTCACCCGCCGGGGCACCCTGCGTGCCGCCCCCAGCCTCAAGAACGATGCATTCGTAGGGTCCATCCGTTACTACGACGGCCAGGTGGACGACGCCAAGTACTGCGCCAACCTGGTGCGGACCGCCGCCTACTACGGCGCCCACGCCGTCAACCAGATGAAGGTGGTTGATTTCCTCCGCGAGGGGGAACGGGTCGTCGGGGCCAAAGTGGTTAACCATGAAGACGGGACGCAGTTCAAGATCCGCGCCAAGCAGGTCATCAATGCCACGGGCGTCTGGACGGACGAGACCCAGGCCATGGTGACCGACCGCGGCCAGCTGAAGGTCAGGGCCTCAAAGGGCATCCACCTGGTGGTGCCGCGGGACCGCTTCCAGTCAACGGTGGGGCTGATCCTGCGCACCGAAAAGTCGGTGCTGTTCGTCATTCCCTGGGGCCGGCACTGGATCATCGGCACCACGGACACCGACTGGAACCTGGACAAGGCCCACCCGGCCGCCTCCAGCAAGGACATCGACTACATCCTGGAACACGTCAACAAGGTCCTCAAGCGGCCGCTGACCCGGGAGGATGTGGAGGGCGTCTACGCCGGACTGCGGCCGCTCCTGGCCGGGGAAAACGACTCCACTGCCAAGCTGTCCCGCGAACACGTGGTGGCCCATCCCGTTCCGGGGCTTGTGGTGGTTGCCGGCGGGAAGTGGACCACCTACCGCGTGATGGCCAAGGACGCGGTGGATGAGGCCACCCGCACCATGGACGAGCGGGTTCCGCCCAGCTGCACGGAGACCATCCCGCTGCTGGGCGCAAGCGGCTTCAGGGCGGCGTGGAACCGGCGCAACCGCACCGCGGAGGAATCCGGCGTGCATGTGGCCCGCGTCGAGCACCTGCTGAACCGCTACGGCTCCATGACCGATGAAGTGCTGGCCATCATCGAAGAGAATCCGGCCCTGGCTGAGCCGATTCCCGGCGCCGACGACTACCTCCAGGCCGAGGCCGTGTACGCCGCCACACACGAGGGTGCCCGGCACGTGCACGACGTCCTGACCCGAAGGACACGGATTTCCATCGAGGCGTGGGACCGCGGCGTGTCCGCCGTGCCGGTTGTCGCTAAACTAATGGGTGACGTTCTTGGCTGGAGTGACGAACAGCGCGAAAACGAGGTCCGGCACTACATCGCACGGGTGGAGGCCGAACGCCTCAGCCAGCAACAGCCGGACGACGAATCCGCAGACGCCGCCCGCCTGGGCGTGGAAGACATCGTGCCCTTGCGCTGAGGGGTCCACGGCAACAGCACTCCTGACCGAAGGGATACGCCTTGGCGGAACCACTTGACCGGTACGATGCCGAGCTCACCACACCCGAAATGGTGATCCTGGAGCTGGAAGCAGCGGACAAGGCCGACGCCGCCACGCAGCTCGCCAAGCGGCTTTATGCAGCCGGGCGCATTTCGGACCTGGACGGATTCCTTAAGCATGTGAATGCCCGGGAACACCAGCTGGCCACGGGGCTTCCCGGCGGGATTGGCCTTCCGCACGCCCGCAGCGAGTTTGTTTCCCGCACGTCCATTGCCGTGGGCATCGCCAAGTACGGACATGCCCTGGACTTTGGCGCGGCCGACGGCCCAGCTACCGTGATCCTGCTGATTGCCACCCCCGCCAGTTCCTTCTCGGACCACCTCGAAGTGCTGGCAACCCTGGCGCGGTCGCTGTCCAAGGAGTCGTTCAGGGAGTCGCTGCGCCGGGCATACGATCCTGAGGTGATCGCGGAGCTCATCAACTCGAGCCTGGTGTTCTTCGATCACTAACCAGCCCCAGCCAAGCATCCGGGCCGCCGGGACCCGGCGTGCGGTGCAGTTCCTGCCGCAGTCCCGGCGTTTAGTTGTTCTACAGCGGTACGAAGTACGGTTAAGACGTGTGGAAAACAGCCCTTAAGCCCCGATGGATCGCCGGTTTTGTCTTCGCGATCGCCATCTCCGGGGTCTTCGTGCTGTTGAGCCAGTGGCAGTTCGGACGGTCCACCAGGCCCGAAATCCCCGCCAACCCCGCCACCGAGCAGGTCCAGCCCCTCACTGATACCTTGCGGCCCGGCGAGTTTTTCCACGGAACGGATGCCGATCAGATGGTTTCGGCAGAGGGCTCCTATGACCCCGCAAAGCAGCTGCTGGTTCCCGGCCGGCTGCATGACGGCAAGCCAGGCTACTGGGTAGTTACCGCCTTTGCCGTCTCCGGTGCACCCGCGCTGAGCGGTGTTGCCGCTTCGCCCCAGACGTGGATCCCGGTGGCCCGCGGCTGGGTGGCGGACCGCGCAGATGCTCCACCGCCGCCGTCGGGCATTCTCGAACTGACCGGCCGGCTCCTGCCGTCCGAGGCGCCCGTGCCGGGAACGGCGCCCCAGCCGGGCGAAGCCACGGCGGTTTCCGTGGCTGAGCTGATCAACTACTGGGAAGTCAGCAGCTATCCCGGCTTCGTTGCCGCCACCGCGGAAATAGCCGGCGGCGAGGACGTCAGCCCGGCGGCCGTGCCCGGCGCGCTCCTTCCCCTGAACATCGGCCCGCAGCCGCCGGCCCAGCAGATCAACTGGCTCAACCTCTTCTATTCCCTCGAATGGGTGGTCTTCGCCGGCTTTGCCCTCTTCATCTGGTGGCGGCTCGTCAAGGACGACTACCACCGGGACCTTGAGGACAGCCTTGAGGAAGAACACGAAGACACCCTGCACCCCGAACACAACCAGCAAAAGGTACAGCCATGATCGACCCGAAACCGGCCAACCCCGCCACCGCCGCAGGCACAAATACAGGCACCAACACAGGCACCGGCCCGGCCGGGAAGTCCGCCGGCAGGAAGCGGCGCTTCGGTGGAACGGCAGCCCAGATCCGCTCGACCCTGACGTTCTACAAAGTGCTCGCTTACCTCACCGGCACCATGCTGCTGCTGCTGTGCGCCGAACTTGCCGCCCGGTACGGTTTCGGGCAGTACCTGTTTGCCGGCGGCACCAACGCCGTCACCGGCCAGCCATTCGGCTTCGGCTTTGCTGATGCGGAGCCCCCGGGTGTGCTGGGAGGCGTCAACCTGTCCGTGGCCGTCCTGATTGTGCACGGCTGGATGTACGTGGTGTACCTGATGTCGAACTTCCGGTTGTGGTCCCTGATGCGCTGGCCGTTCCTGAAGCTGGTCCTGCTGGCACTGGGCGGCGTGGTTCCCTTCCTCTCCTTCATCGTGGAGAAGAGGGTCCATGCGGAGGTTGAGGCCGAGCTGGCCGCGAACCCCCAGGCGCCCCTGCGCTACTGACCAGCAGCGCTACTGACCCGCAGTCGGCCGGTACTGCCCGCCGGGGGAGTCTGCTCCGTCACAGCGCGGCGTCTCAAGGTGCGCCGGCGCAACGGCGCAAAGTAGGCTATTACGGTGACTACTCCCACTGCATCCCAGACTTCCCAGAAGCCGGTGCTGGTTGTTGACTACGGTGCCCAGTACGCGCAGCTGATTGCCCGCCGCGTCCGGGAAGCAAACGTGTATTCGGAAGTGGTTCCGCATACTTACACCACCGAGCAGCTCCTGGCCAAGAACCCCGCCGCCATCATCCTGTCCGGCGGCCCCTCCAGCGTTTACGCTGACGGGGCCCCGAGCGTCGGTGCCGACCTCTTCGAAGCCGGGGTTCCGGTCTTCGGCATCTGCTACGGTTTCCAGGCCATGGCCAACGCCCTCGGCGGCAAGGTGGACAAGACCGGGCTGCGCGAGTACGGCTCCACCCGGACCACCATCATCGGCGAAGGCCGCTCGGTCCTGGAAGGCATGCCCCAGCACCAGAACACGTGGATGAGCCACGGCGACTCCGTCCACGAGGCCCCGGACGGGTTCGAAGTGCTGGCGACGACGGCGGGCGCTGAAGTGGCTGCGTTCGCCAATGAGGAAAAGGGCCTGTTCGGCGTGCAGTGGCACCCCGAGGTCAAGCACTCGGCCTACGGCCAGCAGGTCCTGGAAAACTTCCTCTTCAAGGGTGCCCGGATCGAGCCCAACTGGACCACGGGGAACATCCTCGAGGAACAGGTGGAGCGGATCCGGAAGCAGATCGGTGATGCGAGGGTCATCTGCGGCCTCTCCGGCGGCGTGGATTCCGCCGTCGCCGCAGCCCTGGTGCAGCGCGCCGTCGGTGACCAGCTGACCTGTGTATTCGTGGACCACGGCCTGCTGCGCGAAGGCGAAGCCGAGCAGGTGGAGCGCGACTTCGTTGCCGCCACCGGCGTGAAGCTGTATGTCGCGAACGAGCAGGAGCGCTTCCTGTCCGCGCTTTCCGGCGTCAGCGATCCCGAAACCAAGCGCAAGATCATCGGCCGGGAATTCATCCGTGCGTTCGAGGAAGCCGAACTGGCCATCATCGCCGAGGCAGCCGCCCACGGCGAGAAGATCAAGTTCCTGGTCCAGGGCACCCTCTACCCGGACGTCGTCGAATCCGGCGGCGGCGAGGGTGCTGCGAACATCAAGAGCCACCACAATGTGGGCGGCCTGCCTGAGGACCTGCAGTTCGAGCTCGTCGAACCGCTGCGGGCACTCTTCAAGGACGAGGTCCGCGCCGTGGGGGCACAGCTGGGCCTGCCGCAGGAAATCGTGGGTCGCCAGCCCTTCCCGGGCCCCGGCCTTGGAATCCGGATCGTCGGCGAGGTCACCAAGGAACGCCTTGACCTGCTGCGCAAGGCTGACGCCATCGCCCGCGCCGAGTTGACTGCCGCAGGCCTGGACAACGAGGTCTGGCAGATGCCGGTGGTGCTGCTCGCTGATGTGCGCAGCGTTGGAGTCATGGGTGACGGCCGCACCTACGGCCACCCCATTGTGCTCCGCCCTGTCTCCTCGGAGGATGCTATGACGGCTGACTGGTCCCGGCTTCCGTACGAACTGCTGGCGAGGATCTCCAACCGCATCACCAACGAAGTTGAGGGCGTCAACCGCGTGGTGCTCGACGTCACCAGCAAGCCGCCGGGAACCATCGAGTGGGAGTAGCATCCTGAGTGGCCGGCCTCCGTCAAGGGAGGCCGGCCACTGGTGTTCCGGGGTGAAATCCTCCGGAATTTCGGGGCTTGCAGTGTTGCGGTCTCTCAGTCGCGCCGCCTAAGCGACTACTCTCGAACCTATGCCCGTATGGTCCAGGACGTCACGTGCAAGCGCGGAAAAGAAGGCAGTAGTGTCAGTTGGTCAAGGCCACCCGGAGGGCTCCGAGGAGCTCCGCAAATGGCTGTCCGGGCTTAAACCCGTCACCGGGGCGGACACAATGCTGCGCTTCACCAAGACTCCCGAAGGTTCCATCGACCTGACTCATGCCCACCCGTCCGGGCTGGCCCAGCTCATGGCCGGACGCAAGACGCGGCTGTCCACCCTGATCCGGGACCGCCAGCAGTACGTCGTCGCCGCCAGGGCATCGCGGAACATCCGGTCAAAGATTTTCGAGCTTTCCAATGAGCGCGGCATTGACGCCGGCTATCTCTCCGCAGGCACCGTGGTGTGGACGTCCGCCGTCGGCGGCAAACCCCAGCGCATCTCGGCGCCGGTCATGCTCACCGCCATTTCCCTGACCGTCCGGCCGGGGGAGGACGACTACGAACTCCAGCTGACCGAGCAGGCGCACATCAACCCCGCCCTGGTGCGGCACCTGAAGAACATCCACGGCATTGTCTTTGACGTCAACGCCGTCACCCGGCTTGCGTACAGCACGGCCCGCTTCGATCCCCAGCCCGTTCTGGACCGGCTGGGCACGCTGATCAGGCCCATCCACGGCGCAGAAGCCCAGCACAACCTGCTGGTTTCCACCTTCGCGGACCTCTCGGGCAACCTGGATGACCCGTGGATCAACGAATCCAACCCGCTCATCTCCGCGCTGGCCACCGCGGGAGGAGGCGAAGTGGTGGACGTTATGGAGCCGGATCCCTCACGCTTCCCTCCCCTGGACAGCAGGCACCCCAAGGACGAACTGCTTCTGCTGGATGCGGACACCGACCAGCAGTACGTCATAGATGCTGCCCGTGCCGGCGATTCCCTGGTGGTCAGCACCCCGCCGGGCACTGGCCAGACCCAGACCGCCATCAACACCATCGGTGCGCTGGTTGATGCCGGAAAAACCGTCCTGGTGGTGGGGGACCGCCGCGCCAGCCTCAACGAAGTATCCGGCCAGCTGGAGGGCCTGGGCCTGGAGTCCATCCTCTTCCAGCTATCCGGGAATGTCACGGCCCAGCAGCTGAAGGCCCAGCTGGTCCGGGCCATCGTCCGCAACGAAAAGTCGCTTGAACCCCAGCTGGGCAACCTCCACAACACCCTCACGGAGCACCGCCACGCCCTGATGGACCATGTGGCCTCGCTCCACAACGTCCGGCAGCGGTGGGGCTGCTCGCCTTACCAGGCCATGCAGTCGCTGGCGGAGCTCACCTCCATCCACCCTGCCCCGGCCACCACTGTGCGGCTGAAACGGAGCGTCCTGGACAGCATCCGGGACCGTGACGAGCTTGCCGGCAGACTCCGCCGGGCAGCTGAGCTGGGCAGCTTCAGCAAGGCCTCCACCACCAGTCCGTGGCATGGCGCCCGGTTGCTGACGCGGAAAGAGACCGAGGAAGCGCAGGAACTGGTCCGCTCGGTGGAGAAGAGCCTGCCTGCGCTGCGCGACCGCATGGAGGCAGTTGCCGAGCACGCGGAAATCAGGCTGGGTGCCTCCTTTGCGGAGTGGGGCGAGCAGCTTGAGCTGCTTGTGGCGGTGCGGGGCAGCCTGGACAAGTTCACGCCGGACATCTTCGACCGCCCGGTCACGGACCTCATTTCCGCCACGGCGCCCTCGGCCTGGCGCAAGGAGCGCGGCATTGAGATGACCTCCATGCAGCGCTCAAGGCTGCGCAGGGTCGCGAAGGAGTACGTCAGGCCCGGGGTCCACATCGCGGACCTGCACACGTCCCTGCTGCTGGTCCAGGAGCAGCGTGCACTGTGGGCAGGCTATGCCACCACGCAGCGGCATCCCGCTGTTCCGTCCGGGCTCGCCGAGATGAACGCCATGTACCGTTCGCTGGACAGCGACCTGGCCCGCCTGGGTGATGCCCTGCGCCACACGGAGGCCGGCGGTTCCCTGGCTGCCGTCCGGTTTGAGGAGCTCATGGAGCGGCTTGAACGGCTGGTGGCTGATACCGAAACACTGAAGACACTGCCCGAGCGCACCCTGCTGGTTGAGAACATGCGCGAGCACGGGCTCGGTGAGCTCCTGGCCGATCTCGCGGAGCGCGAGGTTCCGGCGGGGTCCGTGGCCGCCGAACTTGAGCTGGCCTGGTGGCAGTCCGCCCTTGAAGCCATGATCAGCGGCGACGACTACCTGGCCATGTCCGACGGCGACGCGCTGCGGAAGCTGGAGGCCGAGTACCGCCTTGCGGACAACGCCCACATTGCCAGCGGCGCCGCCCGCCTCCGCTGGGACCTCGCCGAGCGGTGGCGCAGCGCCATCGCCGCCCACCCCCGCCAGGCGGACCTCCTGCGGAGCCTGCTCAAGGACGGCAGGGTGTCCCTGCCGTCGCTGACGGCGCAGGCGCCTGAACTGATCGGCACGCTGGTTCCGGTCTGGTCCGTCAGCCCCTATCTCATGACCGGCCTGCTGCCGGCGGAGCAGCGCTTTGACGCGGTGGTCATCCTGGATGCCGAAGCGACGTCGCTCCAGGCCGTGCTGCCGTCCATCGCCCGCGCCGGGCAGGTCATTGCCTTCGGCGACTCCCGCATCGCCAGCCCCCGCACGTTCACCGTCGGCGTCGAGCGCCTGGCGGCCGGCGAATCGGCGCACCAGCGGGTGGAGAGCGCCTTCGCTGCCTTGTCCAGGGTACTTCCGGTGTGGCGGCTCAACTTCGTCTACCGGGCGGTGGACGAGGACCTCGTGCTCCAGCTGAGCAAGAACTTTTACGAGGGCGGCCTCCGCCGGCTCCCCGAGGGGCAGTCCGCCACGGGACTGGACCGGTCGCTGCTGGTGGAGTACCTGCCGGACGGCACCGGGTTGCCCAGTGCGGGCCACGAGGGCGTGGAATCGGTGGTGGCGGAAGTCAACCGGGTGGTCCAGCTGGTCTTCGAGCACGCCCGGCTGCGCCCGCGTACCTCGCTGGCCGTGGTTACGGCAAGCCTCCGCCATGCGGCCAGGATCGGGGAATCCATCCGGCTCCAACTGCCCAACTACCCGGCCTTGGCGGGCTTCTTCGGAGCCGGTCCCGAGTCCTTCCGGGTTGTGGATCTTGAACGGGCCCAAGGGCTGGTGCGCGACCATGTCATCTTCTCGCCCGGCTTTGGCCGCACACCGCACGGGCGCGCACTGCACAACTTCGGGCCCCTCTCCGCCGAGGGCGGCCGGGAGAAGTTCGCCCTGGCCATGACCCGCGCCCGCAGGTCGATGCACGTTCTCACCTGCTTCCGGCCCGAGGACCTGGACCACACCAGGCTGACGCACGGCGCCGTGGACCTGTACGCGCTCCTTGACCGTGAAATTGCGGGAAACACGGACCTCGGAACTCCGGCCTCGCGGGCCGCGGCGAGCGAGCAGGCCCTTGGAGCCGATCCGCTGGTGGCCGACCTCGGAGACCGCCTGCGCGCCCGCGGCGCCCGGGTGTGGCACCAGTATGACGGCGCCATTGACGTGGTGGCCGCCGCGGATCCGCTGAACACCATGGGCCAGGAGGACGCTGACCTCCCCTGGCCGGTGGCGATTGAATCCGATGGCACCGAACAGTACCGCGCCCTGAGCGTTCGGGAGCGGAGCCGGTTGCGCCCGCAACTGCTGGAGCGCCTTGGCTGGCGCTACATGCCCCTGTGGACCATCGAGGTGTTCACGGATCCGTCCGCCTGCGCCGACCGCATCGCAGGCTACCTGGGCCTCGAAAAGAACGCACTCTCCGGGCGGACAGCCACATCCATCGCCTTCCTGGACGACGACGTGGACCAGGCGCTCAACGGAATCGACGCCGCGTCCCGGCACGCAGCATCGGACCATGAACCAGCAGAGGCCGAAGGCCTGGACAGCAAGGAGGCGGGTGCGATGGCCCCGGACCACGAGAAGAAAGACTCTTCGGACACCGGCCAGGCGGGCGCGGGCGCGCTGCCTGGCACTCCCGCCCTGCCAAACAAGGCAGCCGAAGACGAACCCCGGGGCTGGGGCGACCGCGAAGACGACGACCACGATTCGTGGCTGAAGGAACAGAAGCCTCCCCACTGGGGCTGAGGAGGCTAGCAGCGGGGCAAGAGCCCTGCCCCTGTGGAAGTGGCTGGCGCCGTGGCTCGGCGCCAGCCACGCTGTCGCCCCCAAGGCTACGGTCCGACCAGGACGAAGAACAGTTTCCCCCGGGTGGAGGATCCGGCGAGCCGGGCAGCCTGTTCTGCGTTGGCTGCCACCACCATGAGCCCGTCCGTCTCCGCCGTGCCCAGCCACTGGCCGCCTTGCCCGCCTTGACCCGAAGTCCACAGCACCGGAACCCCTGAAGCCAGGACCTCCGGCGGCCCCTGCTGGTCGTAGCCGATGGCTGCCGTCAGCACCACGTTCACGAGCTGGCCCGGCGAGACGAGCTGGATGGATGACGGATCCGCCATGCGAAGGGGAACAGCCGCTGACCCTGGGGGAGTTCCGGCAAGTAGCCCCGGACCGAGCAGTTGGGCATCCGTGAGCAGCTGCCCCCTGCGCAGCGGGGCCGCAAGTTGCTTCCCGGCCGCCTCGCCCGGTTGATTGAGGAACCCGTCGGACAGCATTCCGGGCGGTACCTGGACAGAGGCGAGGTCCGCGGCTGCCATTGCTGTGCCTGCGGGAAGGTCGCGGGCGGCGGCGAGCGCAGACACGGTGTAGACCGGCGCCGGCGTAAGTTGCTGGACCGTGATGGCGGCTGCGGCGCAAAGAAGCAGCGCGGCCGCCAGCCGCCTGTTGCGGCCCAGCCAGGAGGCAAAGCGGGCCAGCGGGCGGCGGCTTGCGTTGCGGCCGGCGCCGCGGCTCCTGCCGTGGGGGCCGCTGCGGTGTGAGGCCCCGGGGAGTCCAGGTCTGTACGAGGCGCTTGATATAACCTGGCGTTGCTGTCCGTGTGCGGGCATGTGCCTACGCTAGAGGCGCCAACGGCCGCCGCGGCAGGTGCGCCTGCCGCTATGTGGACAACGCGGCCCGGCTGACAGGCAACCGCCTGGTCGGAGGAACGTGGATCAGCTAGCGGCGGCAGCCGGAGCCGGAGCAGCAGGTGCGGCCGCAGGCGTTGCTGCCGGCGCCCCGGAAGCGGCAGAAACCGTGCTGCCCTTGGCGTCCCGTGAGTCGGTGCGGTAGAAGCCGGAACCCTTGAAGACGACGCCCACGCTGTTGAACTTTTTGCGCAGGGTACCCTGGCATTCGGGGCAGGACGTCAGAGAGCCGTCCGAGAACGACTGGACGATGTCAAAGGCATGGCCGCAATCCTTGCAGGCGTACGCATACGTTGGCACTGGTGCTCCTCCTCTTGGGCAAACGAGAGGTCCCGGACGGCCGCAGGATTATCCGGATGGATGTCCATTAGCAGTCGCAGGGCCTGAGTGCTAATTCTACCATCCTCGCGGGCGGGCACGTCCCCGGTCAGGGGGTGTCCCGCAGGCTCCGGAACCCGGAGGGAAGCACGACGCCGGGCACGGGCCGATCGAATGCCTCTACCGGAATCCTGCCCGCAGGCAGCAGTTCCCCGTCGTAGATCACCGCGGCCAGCGGAATATGCTTCCCGGCTGATTCGAGGTGGCCCAGGAACTTGTCGTAGTAACCGCCGCCCTGGCCTACCCTGCTGCCGGCGAGGTCAACTGCGGTGGCAGGAATAAAGAGCGCGGCAGCTTCCCCGGCCACCTCAATTTCATGCCGTGCCCCCACAGGCTCCAGGATAGGGGCAAACGTGCTCCTCACCAGGTCGACGCCCGGCGCCCAAAAGACCCACTTCAGCTCCCGCCCCGGCTCGCAGACGGGAAGCAGGACTTTGTGGCCGGCGTCGTGGAGGGCCGCGATCAGAGGCAGCGTGGGCGGTTCCGCCCCGACGCCGAGGTAGGCGCAGACCGTCGCTGCCTTCCCCTGGGTTACCGAATCGGCCCACGCTGCCCCGTGCTTCGCCAAGGCTTCCCCGGCATCCTGCCGCTCCTGGAGCGTCAGCAAAGCCCGACGGCGGCGATGGGCAGCGCGTATATCGTCCTTGGCTGCCTTTGTATCCTCGAACGTCATTCTTCCTCCGTAGCTGCCGCACGGCGCCGGCCGGTGACCGGGCCGGCGCGTTGTTGCCTGTTCCGTCTGTCAGTAATGGGCGTTGCCCGCCATCCCCTGATTACTGAATGCTTGACGCTGACGTTAGATTAGTCCGGTGACTACCAGTAATCCGAGAGTGCGCAAAGCCGTCATTCCTGCCGCCGGACTTGGCACCCGGTTCCTGCCGGCAACCAAGGCGATGCCCAAGGAAATGCTTCCCGTCGTGGACAAGCCTGCCATCCAGTACGTGGTTGAGGAAGCCGTGCACGTCGGCCTCAACGATGTCCTGATGATCACCGGGCGGAACAAGCGGGCGCTGGAAGACCACTTCGACCGTGTGCCGTCACTTGAGTCCACCCTTGAAGGCAAGGGGGATACCGAGAAGCTCGCTTCCATCCAGGCGGCAAGCAACCTGGGCGACATCCACTACGTCCGGCAGGGGGACCCGCACGGACTGGGCCATGCCGTACTTCGGGCGAAGCAGCACGTTGGCGATGAAGCCTTCGCCGTGCTGCTGGGCGATGACCTCATCGATGCCCGGGACGAACTGCTCGGCACCATGATTGATGTTCAGGCCAAAACCGGCGGGTCCGTCGTGGCACTCATCGAAGTGGAACCGTCGCAGATCAGCGCCTACGGCTGCGCTGATATCGAACCGATCGACGGCGAGTCATACGTGCGGGTCAACCGCCTCGTGGAGAAGCCGACTCCGGAGGAAGCGCCCTCCAACCTGGCGCTGATTGGCCGTTACGTACTCCACCCGGCCGTTTTTGGCGTCCTCGAGCGCACCGGTCCTGGACGGGGCGGCGAAATCCAACTGACAGACGCTCTCCAGGAACTGGCAACCGGTGACGGCGAAGGGCACGGTGTCTACGGCGTCGTGTTCCGGGGGCGGCGGTACGACACCGGGGACAAGCTCAGCTACCTCAAGGCCTGCGTCCAGCTGGCCATTGACAGCGAGGACCTCGGCCCCGGCCTGCGGGAGTGGCTGCCCGGCTTCACCGCCAGCCTTTCCAAGTAGCGCCATGCGCCCTGGTCCCATCTGGCCCGTGACCCTGGAGTGCGGGGATCTGGTCCTGCGGCCCATCCGGTACCGGGACAAGAAGGAATGGACCGAAGTCAGGTCCCGCAACAGCCAGTGGCTGGCGCCGTGGGAAGCGTCCAACCCGGATCCTTCCGGCGGCCTGCCGGACTACCGGCATATGGTCCGGTCATTGAAGGCGCAGGCGTCCCAGGCAACCGCTTTGCCCTTCCTCATCACCGAGCGGCGGCCCGGCAGCGTCAGGCCACCCATTATTGGCCAGCTGACCGTTTCGTCGATCGTCTGGGGCTCGGCCATGATGGCGACCCTCGGCTACTGGGTGGACCAGGCCTGCGCGGGCCGCGGCATCGCGCCCACCGCCGTCGCCATGGTGACGGACCATTGCTTCAAAACCTTGGGCCTGCACAGGATGGAAATCAACATCCGGCCAGAGAACGGACCCAGCCTCCGTGTGGTGGAGAAACTCGGGTTCCGGGACGAAGGCTATAGGCCGCGGTACCTCCACATCAACGGTGAATGGGCCGACCACCGCTCGTTTGCCTTGACGTCGGAAGAGGTCCCGGAGGGTCTCCTCCGGCCGTGGCTGGCCTCACAGCGGTCATAAATCCAGTGAATTGGCGGTTGCGCCACGACACACCGCAGCCAATGCTGCCGCAGCGGGCCGGATGCTCATACGGTTTTGAATGTGGACTTCCCCCTTAGCAGCTCAGTGATCCTTGTGGTTGCCGTTGTGCTCTGGATTGTGTGGGTTGCGCCCTACGTCCTCCGGAACCGCAGGCACCAGTTCCAGCCCGCCGGCGATTTCCTGGCAGACACCGCAGCCGATGAAGCACCGGAACCGCCAGCCGCTTTGGTTATGAACGTCGCCGCCCAGCAGGAGAACGCCATGGACACCAGGAAGAGCGCCGGACCCGGGACCGCTGCTGCCGGCTCACCGGCCGGGGCCAAGTTCCGCATACGCTACGGCCGGACGGCAATCGCCCTCATCGGGCTGCTGTCGTTGGCCACCGCATTCGTTTCCGGAGCGCTCCTCCTTTTCGGGCTGGCCGCTCCGTTCCTTCCGCTGACGTGCGTCGGACTTACCACCGGATCCGTGGTCCTGCTGCGCTGGCTGGCTGTCCGGGACAGGAGGGCCAAGGTTAACGCAGCCTTCCGGTCCGCGATGACAGCACCGCCCCGGCAGTCCAAGGCCGCCGGCAAGGTTCCGCCGAAGCCGGAAGCAGCGCCGGCAAAGCCGGACAACCCGCTTTTCGACGCCGAGGCGCACCAGCCAAGGGTAAAGCCGCTGACGGCAATGGAACTGCGCGAGGCTGCACTTGCCGTCGCGGTGGCCGCGGGCGATCCGAGTGCCGCAACAGCCGGCGCAGCGGCCGCTGCGCCGGCGTCCGCCACGTGGGAGCCCGTAGAGGTTCCCAAGCCCGTCTATGTTGAGGCAGCCAAGGCCGAGCGCCCTGCCCCCGAGCCTCTGGAGCTCCCCGAGTTGCCGAAGGCTGTTGGCAAGCCGTCCCTAAAGCAAGGTGCTGCCGCCGCGCCGCCTTCGGGTGCTGCCGCCGCTGACGGCCCCCAGCTTTCCAAGGCGCAGAGCGCCCTCAGTAATCTCGACGACGTCCTGCAGCGCCGCCGCGCCTGACCCGACAAGTGCTCACCAGGGCAGACAGTTTCCCGTGAACCGGGTTCGGCATGGCGGTTTGGCATTCTGCCCGGAAAATTTGTAGCCTAGGGTCACCGGTGCCGCACCTGCAGGGGCGGAGGGTTCCGGGGCTATAGCTCAGTTGGTAGAGCGCTTCGTTCGCATCGAAGAGGTCAGGAGTTCGAATCTCCTTAGCTCCACAAAGTACGGGCCTCCACGAGGGTTCGATAGCCCGGAATAAGCACATTCGTAACACTTTGGGGCCTGACGTTAGGCCAACGGTGCAGACCCGATCCTGGGCTCGATCCGTGAGGAAGCGAAGGCCATCGGTTATGGCTCCCCGACCCTTGGTGCGGCAGCTTTGACGTGAGAAAACGCGGGCCGCTGTGAGAAAACGCGTTGACGAGATGCTCAACTCCGGTTACGTTATCGCCTGTCGTTATTAACGGCAGTCGATAACTATTTGGGGGGAACCAGTGGGGATAAAACAAAACACGGACAGTCGGCGCAAAGGTGGCAAGCCGATCGTTTCCAGACTCGACGCTCTCTTCATTATGGTTGCGTCGGCCGTTGCTGCAGTAGCCACCACGGCAGGAACTGTTGCCGGGACCGCCGGGTACTTCACCGGTCCGACGACCTTGGAGCTTCCCATTGCGACCGACAGTCTGACCGCCAGTGGGCTTGAGGCGGGGGTCACCGGCCATTACACGGCGCTGCAGGCCACCCTCCAGGCTCTTCCTCCCGGGGAGGCGGCGCTGCTGTCCTGGGCTGCCGCCCTGAACCAGCTTGGTATTCTCACTGTCCTGGCGCTCCTGTTTCTGCTGGGCTACCGGCTTCGCAGTTCTATCCTGTTCACCGCAGCTTCGGTGCGGATCATCGGCGCCTGTGGAGCGGTGCTGGCCGCGGCCTCCATTATCGGGCAAATTCTTGACCAGGTCGCCCGCTGCCGTCTGGCGGAGCTGATAGGTGCCAGCCGGCGGAGCGCGGAGGAAGGTCTCATCTTCGTCGGCCATTTCGACTTGGCGGCGCTGATGGCAGGACTGGTCCTCGTCCTTGTCGCCGGCGTCTTCGAGTACGGCCGCCGGCTCCAGAAGGACACGGAAGGCCTGGTCTGATGCCTGCCGACGCTTCCTCCGACATCCACTGCCTGCTCGATGAGCTCCTGGAAGCGCGCGGGATGACCCTGACCGAGCTCAGCAGGCAGGTCGGCGTGAGCCTGGTGAACCTGTCGGTGCTCAAGAACGACCGGGCCAAGGCCATCCGGTTCTCCACTTTGACCGCGATCTGCGACGTCCTGGACTGCCAGGTCGGCGATCTGCTGGTGACCACGCGTGGCGGACCGCGGTAAAGGGGCTGGAAGCTGGCGGCGGGCCGGGCGACCCTGGAGGTAATGGGCAACCCCGGGTCGTGCTGGACCGCGGCCGCTCCCAGTACGCGCACGGACTGGCCGCTAGCTGCCCGAATTGATGACATGGGGCACACGCTGCTGACCTATCCTTGACTCCATGGGGGTAGGGTTTTGCTGAAGAGAATTGGCCGATGGAATGTACGGGTCGTCCATGCCGCATTGATCGCGCTGTTGATAGCCGTGTTTGTATGGTTCTTCCACAACTGGCTATTTGAGGCTTCATTCTTTTTCACCTTGTCGGTGGTCTGCGCGGTTCTCGCGTACCGGGTCGTCTCGCAGTCAGAGCGCGCTTTCACTGTGACGCTCTGGGCAATGTTCCTGAACTTCCTTGCGTTGACCTCCATCGAGAACGGCCTGGCTGTTCCTGCAGCGGGACCGTGGTTCCTCGGGTTCATCGTCGGGTCAATTGGTGGCGGATATGTGTGGCGCGGCCCGCGGGCCGGGACGGAATTCAAACAGCCGAAACGCATCCGTCAAGCCGACGGCAGCTTCACCGGCGGGCGGCGTCTCGCGGTGATCAACGGCGTGTGTGGCCTGGTGCTGGCCGCAATCGGTACAGCAGGGCTCGTATTGCTGTCACCGACAATGACTGCTGTCGCCGTCCTTGCCGTCTCGGTCCTGGGAGGCTGGGCCTTGTTCCGCTTCGCGCCACCGTTGCAGGTCAGGAACGGCCTCCTCCTGGTTGTACCTGTCGGCTGGATTGCCTTGGCGTTGGTCGGCGGTGCCACAGACCAGACGGCCCTTCCATTCGCGTGGGCCTATGGAGTCCTGGCCGGCATTCTTATCGGCGGCAGGTACTGGACCGGCCCACGGCTCGGCCAGCCCCGGCCGCCGTTCAATGGTCCGGGCAGGCGCCGGCGGAAGCGCCGGACGGGGCAGAAGACCGTCAATACCTTTGCTATGCGCGGCCGGTAGGAAGAAGGGACGCCATGACCAAGTACGTCAACTACATCGACATGACCAAGGCACAGGCCGAAGCTGCCTTCCGGGAATATACCTGGCGGAGCGCGGGCCGGCGCTGGACCGGCTGCGGGAAGCGCTGGTCGCCGACGGCCAGGACCCGGACGCGCTGCTGGATGGCTCTATCGAGAGCCTGGTTCCGCTGTGGCGGTGGATCCTCGCCCACCTCACGGTGTTCGACGCGCCCGGCGGCGCAACTGATCCGAACAGCGCGCCGCGGGAACAATGGCCCTCCTGGACGCGGCATGAGTATGAGGTAATGCACGCCCTGTCGCTGGAGTCGCTGTTCCTGATCGACGGGCTGGTGTCCTACCTGGGTGAGGTCGTGCAGCAGCACGCCCCGGAGGCGCGGTGGGAGATCGCCCACCACCGCATCAGGCGATACCACCTCAACAAGCATCCCGTCCTGGCCAGCGGCACGGGGGAGGACCACAACTACCTCCCCGGACTGCCAAGGGTCCACGCCTACAGCAGCCTCACCGGTTTTCGCGAGTCCCCGGATGACACCATGGCTAATTACGCGCGCAGACTCATCGAGCAGTTGAACCAGGGTGATCGCCCGGACGATGATGAGATGGCCGAGGACGAGCCGCTCGTCGAGGTGGAAGACCTGGGCGATGACGAGCTCCGCGGCCGGGAGCTTGAGGTGGCGCTGCGGGAGGACATCGTCTTTGAGCACAACAGGGTGGTGGGCCGCATGATCAAAGCCCTCAAGGAGGAAGACGGCATCACCGGCGTCGTCCGTGAGGACCGTGAGATCCTCCTGGTTGCCACGCCGACCTGGAGCACTGGCCGGCTTCAGGAGTGGGTGGCACGCTATCTTCAGGCCAACGTCCGCGACCTGCGGTCGGCCTAGAATATTCGGACTAATGAGAAGGAGCAAGACATGGGTGCATGGGGATTCCAGGCCTTCGAGAACGACGATGCCCTGGACTGGCTCGAAGAGCTCGAAGCCGGCGGCGCGGAGGTCGTCCGCCAGGGCCTGAACGCTGTGGCCGACGGCTACATCGACGCGCCGGACGGGAGCGTCGCCGTTGCGGCCGCCGAGATCACCGCAGCTGCGCAGGGAAACCCGCACGGCGACCTGCCCGAGGACGTCGCAACGTGGGTGACCGCCCACGGGGCCGAGCTCACAGCTGAAGACGCGCAGCTGGCCCTCGAAGCGGTTGAACGGGTTGTCGGCGAGGAATCCGAGCTTGCCGAACTCTGGGACGAGGCGGACGAGCCGGAGTGGAAGGAATCCCTCGACAACCTCTCCGAGCGACTGAGGGCAGCACTGGCGTGAGTGACGACCCACAGGCTGTGGCGCAGCGGCTTCTCACTGTTCCGGGCGACGATGTTGTTGAAAATATGCCGCCGCTTCATCTCGTGCCATCAATTCTGACGGCATCCCCAATGGTCGAAGAGGTCTGGGGTCCCAATCCCCTTTAGCTCCGGGGAGGTCCCCCGCCTAACTCCCCGAAACGCCCTCAACGGCTACGGTCTCGTCCGATTCGACCCTTTCAAGGCCCGCCAGGAGCCTGTCGATGCCGGCAAGGGAGGCACGCAGCCGTGGGTCCTTGGCGCCGGCCGAGGCGGCTGCCCAGTCCATGGGCCTGGTGCCCACAACAAAAAGCGTCGCATTCCTCGCCGCGAGGACGGCAAGAACGGCGGCGAACTGCTCCCAGGCCTCTGCCCGGAACCCTGCATCCGCAGGGTCCGGAGCGGGCACGCCGTCAATAACGCACAGCTCCGGGCCGGCCACCAGGACGGAGTAGTCCTCCACTGAGGTGCCCGGCGCGCACAGTTCATCGAAGCTGAGCCACAGCAGGTCATGCTCCAGGGCCTTGGCATCGAATGTACGGGAGCCGGATGGGAGAGCCCTGCGCCGGTCGGGCTGCGGATGGAAAAGGCCGTAGGCAGCCAACTGGCGGCTGCTGCCGGGAACAATAATGCGGCCTTCCCGGAGAACTGGAGGCTGCGGCCCCGTTTCCATCTCTTACAGCCAGCCCTTCTTCTTGAAGATGCCGTACATGAGGGCCGCCGTCGCGATCATCAGCCCGATCGCAATCGGGTACCCCAGCTCCCAGTGGAGCTCGGGCATGTGGTCGAAATTCATCCCGTAGATCCCGGCCACGAAGGACGGTGCAAAGAGGATCGCAGCCCAGGAGGATATTTTCTTCACCTGTTCGTTCTGCTTGGCGCTAGCCTCGTTCTGCCGGTTGGCGGTGAGGGTGCCGTCCAGGGTCAGAGCATTCTGCAGCAGGTCGCGAAAGGAATCGGCCCGGGAGATCACGCGTTCCACGTGGTCCTCAACGTCACGGAGGCTGTGCCGGAGGTCGGTCTCCACATCATACTTTTCAAAGCCCTGCTTAAGCTGGCGCATGATGTCCGGCAGGGGATGGATGGCCCGCTGGAACTGGATGACCTCCCGGGCGAGCTCGTAGATGCGCCGGGATACGGCAGTGTCACCGCTAAAGAGCTGGTCCTCAATTTCATCGATGTCGTTTTCAAGGCCGGCCACCACGGGCCCGTAGTCATCCACAACCCGGTCGAGCAGAGCGTAGAGCACGGCTTCGGGGCCGTGCCGCAGCAGGTCCGGCCGGCTTTCGAGGCGCTGCCTTACCTTGGCAACTCCGGCCGTCTCGGCGTGCCGTACGGTGACCACGAAGTTCTTCCCCGTGAAGATGTGCAGCTCGCCGAATTCAACGGTTTCGGTCGCGTCCAGGTACCGTGCAGGCCGGAGGACCGTGAAGAGGTTGTCCTCGTAACGCTCGATTTTGGGGCGCTGGTGGGCCGAGATGGCGTCCTCCACTGCGAGCGCGTGCAGGCCGAATTCAGCGGCAACGGCGGCCATTTCCTGCTCGGTGGGCCGGTAGAGGCCGATCCAGGCCATTCCTCCGTGCCGGGCCAGCGTTTCGAAGGTCTGTTCCAGGTTTTCGGGCTCGACATGGCGGACCCCGTTGACGTAGACGGCGTTGTCAATGATGGTCATGGGCGCCGGCCTCCCGCCGGGAGGGCAATGGCCACCATCAGGACATTCCTCCGATGATGGCACCGGCTATCGTCATGGCCACAAGGTCATGGCCGGAGTCGATCAGCGTGACGGCTGCCGGGCGCCCGGCAAAGCCGTTGTGGATGACGTGGCCGCCTGCCCTGAACACCAGTCCCGCAACCAGGGCAAACCAGCCGCCCGCCACGGCACTGTCCAGCCCGAGCTTGGTGATCAGGACGGCCAGCAGGATCGCGGTCAGGGCTGCGGCTGCCATCATCGGGACCCAGATGGCTGCCCCGCCGCTGATGTTCTTGAGATCCTCCTCCGTCTTGCCGATGGCAGCCATCCACCGGTTGCCCAGGACTGCGGGCATGTACCAGACAAAGCCGATGGCCATGGTTGCGACGAAGGCCAGCAGCACGGCCAGCCAGTTGATCTGTGAAACGTACGAGAGCCAATCCATTCTGGAAATCCTAGCCGCCCGGGCGCGGACGTCAGGTGTTCGACGCCTTGGCCAGGCCGCTGATCAGCGGCTCGGTGCGGTAGGGGATATGGGTATGGAGGGCCAGCACGGTTTCGGTCCGGATCACGCCCTTGATCCTCAGGACCTGCCTTAGGGAGGACTGGAGGTTGTGGGTGTCCGTCGCTGCCACCCGGCACCAGACATCGCCGCGTCCGGAGATTTCGTGAACTTCCAGGACCTGGGGGATCAGTCGCAGTGCGGCCACCACGCCGTCCAGCTCCCGGTGCGAGACCTCAATCGTCACGAAGGCCACCACGTCATAGCCCACGGCCTCCAGGTCCACTTCGCGGCCGCCCGGCCTCAGCACTCCTGCCCGGATGAGGCGGCGCAGCCGCGTCTGGGCCGTGTTCCGGGCGATGCCCAGGGACTCGCCGAGTTCACCGACCTGGATCCTGGGATCCCGGATAAGGGCCAGCAGGATATTCAGGTCGGTGGCATCCAGATTGTTCATATGGTCATTCTGCATCACATGGACGGCAGGATTTTGACGTTTTTGCGCAATAGACCACGAGAATGTCGCGCAATGGAGCAGAAGTGCCGCATTCTTGTGCCATCGGATATCCACCCCGCGCCAGGCTCCCACAAGGACCACCTGCCGCGGTCAGAACCAAAAGGCGGCGCCACATGACGGTCTTCAGCGAGCTCCGGATGCGCCCTGCCCCGGCTGCTGCCCGGGCGGGCTGGGATGCATCCACCACGGCGCGGCTGGTGATGTCCGGCGCTGTCATTTTCGTTCTGCTGGTGGGTGCCAACCTCGCGACGCCGCTGTATCCGCTCCTGCAGGCGGAGCTCGGGCTGTCCACGCTGGGCGTGACCGCGGCATTTGCCAGTTATGTCCTGTCGCTGGTGGCCACGCTTATGCTGGCCGGGCACTGGTCGGACCACATCGGGCGCCGGGCTGCGCTCATCCTCGCTGTGGTCATCGGGCTGGGAGGCGGCTGGCTCTTTGCCGAGGCACAGACGCTCGCTGCCCTATGCGCCGGGCGGGCGCTGCAGGGCGCTGCCGTTGCGCTGGCCACCGGGGCCAGTGCCGCAGCCCTGCGCGAGCTCCTCCCGTCCCGTCCTGAGTGGGCATCCCGGTTCACCTTGCTGGCGTCGTCCGGGGGAGTGGCGGCCGGACCCGTTATTGGGGGACTGCTGTCCCTCCTCCCCGGCCCGACCACCGCACCCTACTACGTCCATTCGCTGGTTCTGGCCGGCCTCCTGGTGCCGCTGTACCTGCTCCATGCCCGCCCGGCGATCAATCCTCCGGCCCCGGCCAGGGCGCTGCGGGCACTGGCGCCCCGCCGTCCGTCCGTGTCGCGGGAGGCGAGGGGCGCATTCTGGCTCGCTGCCGGCGTCGGCTTCCTCAGCTTCGCGGTTTTCGGCTTCTGCCTATCCCTTGCACCCGGCTACTTTGCGCAGGTCCTGGAGACAGACTCGCGCCCCTTGGTTGGCGTGCTGGCCGGCCTGGCCCTGGGATCCTCGGCGCTGAGCCAGCTCCTGACCTTCCGGGGCCGCTACGTGGTTCCGGCCGGTCTTGCAGTCCTGGGCGTGTCCGTGCTTCTCCTGGGCGCCGCGGGAGCCTGGCAAAGCCCGCTTCTGCTGGTGGCAGCCACCGTGGCGGCCGGGGCCGGGCAGGGCATCGCCTTCCGCACCGTTTTCAACGAGGTGGCGGCCAAGGTGGAGGCATCACTGCATGCCCAGATTGTCAGCACTGTCTATGTCATCACGTACCTGGGAAGCGCTGTGCCGGTCCTTGGGCTGGGCTGGGCCTCCGGCGTGGTGGGCGTGCCGGCCGCCGTAGCGGGTTTCGTCCTGTTGTGCGGTGCGGCTGCTCTGAGTCTCGCAGCCGTGACTTTCCGCCTCGCGGTCATCGGCCGCAGGGCCGCCGCCTAGTCCGTTCCGCCGGGCATTTACTCAGGGAGCGGACCGTGATTGCCCTGGATGTGTTCGAAGACCAGCGTGGTTTCCGTGTGCCCCACCACCGGATCAGTTGCCAGATTGTCCAGCACCCAGTCCCGCAGGTCCTCGGTAGTGGCGACGGCGATGTGCAGCAGGTAGTCCACGGAGCCTGAGGTGTGGAACGTGGACAGCACCGCGGGCAGGTGGGGCACCCGGGAGGTGAAGCGGTCAATTTGGTCGCGGTCGTGGGCGCGGAGGCGCACGGCAACCAGCGCCTGCACGGACCGCCCGATGGCAGAAAGGCTGAGCTTGGCCTCGTAGCCCTGAACGATCCCGCGTTCGGACAGGGCACGTGTCCGCATCAGGGCCGTGGAAGGGGCAATCCCGACAAGTTCCGCAAGCTGCTTGTTGGAGATCCGGGCATCAGCCACCAGCGCCGCCAGGAGCCGTTCGTCAATCGCATCCAGCGGCTCAAGGTGCGCTCCCGGCCTGGGATTCCTGGCGTTCGTGCTCACTGCAACTCCTCTATGGTCCTTTGTTCATCCTAGACCTGCGGATATGCGCTTTCGGGTTCGCACGGGCTCTGCAGCCGAATTTTTGTGCGGCGGCTGCCTTCAGAGGGGCACATAATTCGTGCAGCTGCCTTTAGGCGCGGGGTTCTCGCCGGGGATGGACGACGGCGACAGCTGCCGCGGTGAGGCAGGCAAGGACCATGACTGCCGCGGCCAGTGCGTTCCAGCCCAGGGACTGGAAGGCCAGGCCGCCCGCCCAGCCGATGATGCTGGACCCCAGGTAGTAGGCCAGGTTGTAGAGTGAGGCGGCCTGCGCCCGGCCCGTACCGGCGAGGGCGCCGGTCCAGCCTGACCCGATGCTGTGGGCGGCGAAAAAGCCGCCGGTAAACACCACAAGGCCGGCGAGTATCAGGGGAAGGGACTGCGTCAGCGTCAGCGCAAGTCCCGCCATTGAAAGCGCCAGGCCGGCGAGGAGGACGCTGCGGCGCCCGAAGCGCAGGGTCAGCCCGGCGGACCAGCGTGAGGTGACGGTCCCGGACAGGTAGGCCAGGAAGATCAGGCTGATCAACGTTCCCGGCAGGCCGAACGGTTCGCCTGAAAGCCGGAACCCGAGGTAGTTGTAGACCGCCACGAACCCGCCCATCATCAGGAAGGCCTGGCCGTAGAGGACCAGCAAGCGGACGTTCCGCAGGTGGCCGCCCAAGGTCCGGAAGGCGCCGCGCAGGCCGGATGCCGGGGCGGAGACGAAGCCCCGGGCCCGCGGCACCAGGACCAGGAACGCGACCGCGGCGAGCGTGGCAAGGATTGAGACAGCCAGTGCGGCTGCCCGCCAGCCCCACAGTTCACCGGCCGGCCCGGCCACCAGCCTGCCGGCAAGGCCGCCCAGCGTGGTGCCGGCAACATAGCTTCCCGCTGCCAGGGCCGCATGCGCTTTGGTGACCTCTTCGTTGAGGTAGGCGATGGCAATGGCAGGGATGCCGCCCAGTGCCATGCCTTCCATCAGCCGGAGGGTGAGGAGCATGCCAAAGCTGGTGGACAGGGGAACCAGCAGCCCCAGGACGGTGGCCACCGAGATGCCCCACGTCATCGCCCGGACCCGCCCTATGCGGTCCGCCAGGAAGGACCAGGGGATCACCGTCGCCGCGAGTCCCACGGTGGCCAGGGAGATGGTCAGGGCCGCCTCGGCTGCCGTGACCTTAAGGTCCGAGGCCACGATCGGCAGGACGGCCTGGGTGGAATAGAGCTGCGCGAAGGTCGCCACACCCGCAAAGGAAAGGCCAGCGAGAATTCTGGCGTACGCCGTCGATCCTTTGGCATGCCCTTCCCAGCGTGGGGAAGGACTGTTGCCGGCGGAACGGACGATGTGGGCCATCCGGTCAGCCTAGCTTTCACCCAACACATGCCTCCAATGCATGCTTTGTGTAAAACTGATAGCCGTTTTGCATGCTTTCCCAACTAGGTAGCGCTAAGTGTCGTTTTGAACGCCCAAAACGACACTTAGCGCTACCTAGTTGGGCTCGCGCGGAGCAGGAAGGGGGCAGGCCCGTGGAACCGGATCAGAAACAGCTGGTGCAGCTGCTTCCGCTGCTGCCCGTGCTGGCCGAGTTGGGGCGGACCGAGCACGTCACGGAAACCGCGGAACTCCTTGGGGTACCCCAGTCCACGGTGAGCCGGGCGCTGGCCCGGGCGAGCGCCGTCGTCGGTATAGAACTCCTTGTCAAGGACGGCAGGGGAGTCCGGCTGACGCCCGCGGCACGGACCCTGCTGCCCTACATTGAGCAGGCACTGACGGCGTTCCAGGCGGGACTGGACGTTGTCCGGGACGAGTCGGACGTGGCCCGGGGGAGGGTCTCCCTTTCGTTTCAGCACACTTTTGGTGAGGCGACGTTGCCGCTCCTGATCAGTGCTTTCCGGAGCAGGCATCCCGGCACTGTTTTCACCCTCAGCCAGGGCGCCCGCAACGCGTGCCTTGACGAACTCGCGTCGGGCGAGTCCGACCTCGCCCTGACCGCGCCTGTGGCGCCGCCGGGCCGGAACGTGTCCTCGGCGCCGCTGTACCGGGAGCCGCTCCGCCTGGTTGTGCACCATAGCCATCCCCTCGCCGCACGGCCGGCGGCCCGGCTTGCCGACATACGGGGAGAGCCTTTTGTGGCCCTCGGCGCCGGATACGGAATGCGGTCGCTTACCGATGCCCTGTTCCGCGAGGCCGGCTACCGGCCCCGTATCGCTTTCGAAAGCCAGGATTCACACACGGCCCGCGGCCTTGTCTCTGCGGGGCTCGGTGTCAGTATCCTGCCACCAGGCGGCGATGCCCCCGGACGGACTGTCAGCCCCGAAACCGGGAACCTCGGCTGGGTTGAGGTCCCTCTTGAGTCCGCCCTGGCCTTCCGCGAAGCGGGCTTGTCCTGGCGGCGGCGCAAGCCTGGGTCCGAACCCGTGCCCGTCCGGCTGTTCCGGGACATGGTGGTGACGGAAGGGCCGGGGCTCCTGGCCGGGCTGGTCAGGCAGCGCTCCCGCTGAAGCGCGTGCGCCGGGAAGTGCGGCGCCTGGGCGTACCGCCGCTCCAGCACCATTACCCTTGTGACGTGACCAACGCTGAAAGCTCCTCCGCACTTCCGGCCGCCAGTCCACTCCGCGGCGCCATCATCGGACTGGATATCGGCGGGACGAAGACCCACGGGGTCCGTTTTGAGGACGGGGTTCCGGTTGCGGATGAGTCGGCCGGCAGTTCCAACGTGCAGAACGTCAGCCGCGACGAGGCAGCCGCCAACCTTGCCGAGCTCTTTGCACGCATCGGCGGGGGCCAGGTGTCGCAGGTGTACGCGGGTTCGGGCGGCATTGATACCGACGACGACGCCGCCGCCCTGGCGTCCCTGATCCAGCCGCATGTCCCCGGCGCCCGGGTCACCGTGGTCCATGATTCGCGCCTGCTGCTGGCGGCAGGCTACGCGAGCACCGGTGTTGCGGTGATTGCCGGCACCGGCTCTGCGGCCTGGGGCAGGAATGCCGACGGCGGCGAAGCCCGGGCAGGCGGCTGGGGCTACCTTCTGGGCGATGAAGGCAGCGGATACTGGCTGGGCCGCGAAGCGGTGCGGCACAGCCTCCGGCGGATGAACCAGGGCCTGCCGGTGGACGCCCTGACCAAATCCCTTTTGCAGTCCTGCGGGGTTGACGATCCCAACCGGCTGATTGCGCTGTTCCATTCGCCGAAAACCGGCCGGCGCTTCTGGGCGCAGCAGGCCCGGCTGGTAGTGGAGGCGGCAGCCGGCGGCCACCCGGAGAGCCAGGCCCTGCTGGACCAAGCCGGTGAAGACCTTTCAGCGCTTGCCCTGCAGGTACTGGGCCTGCTGGGCATCACCGGTCCCGTGATCCTGGGCGGGGGCCTGGGCATGAACGTTGCCCCGCTGCAGCACTCCTTCCGCCGCCACCTTAGCAACGCGGGCGTGACCGACATCCGGGTGCTGGACCAGGAACCGGTGTTCGGTGTGCTGCAGTTGGTGGCCGAGCAGACCTAGGCGGATCAGTTCCCCTGGAGCCGTTTCCGGGGCGTAAGCCGCACACCCGGCAGCGGAGGAGCAGGAATGCGGCCGGCCTCCGGCCCCGCGCCAGGACCGTGGCCGCGGACCACGCCGTACCGGGCTGCTGCCTCCTCCGTTTCGGGCAGTCCGGCCTGGGCTTCCCAGTCACTCCGTGCCTGCTCCACTTCGTCGTGGGTACGGCCAACGAAGTTCCACCACATCAACAGTTCCTCCTGGAACGGCTCGCCGCCAATGAGGAGGAAGCGTGTCCCTGGAAGCGCCCGGACCAGCAGTTCCGTACGCCCGGTGCCCAGGTAGCCCAGCGGGCCAGGCGGAACCTCCTGGCCGTCCACCGCCAGCCCGCCGTCGAGTACCAGGACTCCGTGCTCAAATTCGGCGTTGAGCGGCAACACGGCGGACCCGCTGCACGAAACGTCCGCGCCCACGATCGGTGAGTACATGGTTGCCGGAGAGGCCACGCCGGCGAGCTCGCCCACCATCACGGTGGCGGTGAAGCCCTGGCCGCTGGCCCGGGGAAGCCGGCGGTGCTGCTCGAATGCCGGCTGCCGGTGCCGTTCACCCTCCGGCAGGGCAACCCAGAGCTGCAGGCCACGTTGAACCGGCAGCGCCTCCCCGGCAGGCGGCAGCACGGCGAACTCCGAGTGGGAGACGCCGTGGCCAGCCGTCATGATGTTCAGCTCGCCCGGCCGGACCACCACGTCGCTGCCCACGCTGTCGCGGTGCCGGATATGGCCGGCGAGGGGCCAGGTCACGGTCTGAAGGCCAATATGGGGATGCGGGAGCACGGACATCGCCGTCCGGTCAGGTCCGAAGCTGTCCAGGAAACACCATGCCCCGATGGTGGGGAGGCCGCGCTGCGGCAGCGTCCGCTGGACGTTCATGGCCCGGACGCCGCCGAGCGGTACTTCGCGCTGCGGCCACAGCTGCAGGCAAGGCCCGGACGTACCGTCCGTGCCTGCCGGCGGGCACACTTCCTGCTGGGGCGCTATTTCCAAGTTGGTCACGAATCCACTGTAGGCCGGACGGCGCACGTCAGGCACGGTTCCAGGCCCTCCGATTGTTCAAGCCTGCATAGGAGATCCCATCCCGGCCGCTCCCGGCTCCGAATGGTTACAGTAGGGATTCCTTTGCCCGGATTCGGGACGCTGCAGGGTGTTGCCGGCCCCGGATTGGGTTACCGTAACTATCAGCGTGCTGATGACAATGTCGCGGTGCTTCCAGGAGCCCGTCCCAGAGAACAGGTGAGTCCGCACCATGGACCAGGCGATGATCGAGTTTCAGAGCGTTACCAAGCAGTACCAGGGCGGGCAGCCGGCCGTGGACAACCTCTCGATGTCCATCAGCAAAGGCTCCATCACCGTCCTGGTCGGTCCGTCCGGCTGCGGCAAGACAACCACGCTGCGCATGATCAACAGGATGGTGGAACCCACTTCCGGGACCATCACGGTGGGCGGCAGGGACGTTACCGCCGTCCCGGCAGCTGAACTGCGCCGCTCGATGGGCTACGTGATGCAGTCGGCAGGGCTGTTGCCGCACCGCTCGGTGCTGGACAACATCGCCACCGTGCCCCGGCTGAACGGTGTCTCCAAGTCCGAAGCCCGGCGGCGCGCCGAGGAACTCCTGGACGTTGTGGGCCTGGCCCGCCCGCTCGGCAGGCGCTACCCTTCCCAGCTTTCCGGCGGCCAGCAGCAGCGCGTGGGGGTAGCGCGTGCGCTCGCCGCCGATCCTCCCGTCCTGCTCATGGACGAACCCTTCAGCGCCGTGGACCCCGTGGTCCGCGATGAGCTCCAGCAGGAACTGCTGCGCCTCCAGAAGGACCTGGCCAAGACCATCGTGTTCGTCACCCACGACATCGATGAGGCCACCGTCCTGGGGGACAAAGTGGCCGTCTTCGCAGTGGGCGGGAAGCTCGCCCAATACGCCACCCCTGAGGAAATCCTCCGTGCCCCGTCAAACGACTTCGTGGCCTCGTTCGTGGGACGGGACCGCGGTTTCCGGCACCTTGGCTTCACCCCGTCCGACGGCGTCACCCTCCATCCGGTGCCAACGCTCGTCCGCGGACGCGGCGGTAACACCGGTCCGGACGCCGAGGGCGGCTGGCAGCTGGTGGTGGACGAGGAGATGCGCCCGCTCGGCTGGTCCACTCCCGGCACTAACGAAGGCCTGATCCCGGGCGGCTCCCTGTTCCGCCCAGGGGAGAGCCTGCGCCGGGCGCTGGACGCCGCGCTTTCCTCGCCATCGGGCCTGGGCGTGGCAGTGGATGGAGAGGGCAGGGTGAAGGGCGTGATCCGCGGCGGAGAAGTGCTGGCCCTCATTGAAGAGGCGCGCCAGCTCCGGCAGGCTGCACTCTGATGGAGTGGTTCCTCGCCAACAGCGGCATGGTCCTGGAGCGCGCCGGCCAGCACTTGGTGCTGGCCCTCGTCCCGATGGTCCTGGGGCTGGTCATCTCCATCCCCCTCGCGCAGCTGGCGCGGCAAAACCGGGTGCTCCGCTCGGTGGTGCTCACAGCCTCCTCGCTCCTTTACACCATTCCTTCGCTGGCGCTGTTCATCATCCTGCCCACCATCCTTGGCACCAGGATCCTGGATCCCCTCAACGTGGTGGTGGCCCTGACCATCTATGCCGTTGCCCTGCTGGTCCGGGCCGCCCTGGACGCCTTCGATTCGGTCAGCCGGGACGTGAGCCAGGCCGCCGTGGCCATGGGATTCAAGCCGCTGGCGCGGTTCCTCCGCGTGGACCTGCCGCTGTCCCTCCCGGTCCTGTTCGCAGGGCTCCGGGTGGTGTCGGTCAGCAACATCTCCCTGGTCAGCGTGGCAGCCCTGCTGGGTATCGGAAACCTGGGGATGCTCTTCACCTCCGGGCTCCAGCGGGACTTCGTCACCGAAGTGGTGGTGGGGATCATCGCCATCCTCATCCTTGCGCTGCTGATGGATGCGGTCCTGGTCCTGCTGGAACGGCTCCTCACGCCCTGGGAGCGCGCGGGCAAGCGGCCGGACCGGCAGCGGGAAACCGGGACCGCCGGCGAGGCACTTGACCCGGCCCTCAGGCTGGCCGCGCCCAAGACAGGAGGCGGAAACGCATGAGCAACGTCTTTACGGATACTTTCGCCTGGCTGGCCGACCCCCTGCACTGGACGGGAAGCGCCGGCATCCCCGCCCGGTTGGCCGAACACCTCCAGTACACCGGCCTGGTGATGCTGATCGCGGTCGCCATCGCCGTCCCCATAGGCATGTATGTAGGCCACACCGGCAGGGGAAGGGTTGCGGTGGTTGCGCTCGCCGGCGCGCTGCGTGCACTGCCCACGCTGGGCCTGCTGACGCTCTTTGTGCTGCTTGCCGGGATCGGGCTGATGCCCCCCATCTGGGCGCTGGTCATCCTCACTGTCCCGCCCCTGCTCGCGGGCACCTATGCCGGCATCTCCAGCGTGGACCGCAACGTGGTGGACGCGGCCCGTGCCATGGGCATGACCGAACTGCAGGTCCTCTTCCGGGCAGAACTGCCCAACGCGCTCACCGTGATGTTCGGCGGCTTCCGCACCGGCGTGCTGCAGGTGATCGCCACGGTCTCCGTGGTGGCCTACATCAACCTGGGCGGCCTGGGCCGGTACCTTTTCGACGGCCTGGTCCTCAGCGACTTCCCCCAGATGTTCGGCGGTTCCCTGCTCATCGCGGCACTGGCGATCGCCGTCGACCTTGTCCTTTCCCTTTTCCAGAGGCTGTTCCTGGCAACAGGCGCCTCGAGGCAGTCCCGCCGCAGCCAGCAGGCTACGGCCGATCTCACAGACCCCGTCCTCACGGAGGCTGTGGTACAAGGAGGTAAATCATGAAAGAAAGCCGTCCACACCATCTTGGCAGGCGGGCATTCGGCGGCTTCGCCGCAGGGCTCGGGCTGGCCATGGCGCTCTCTGCCTGCGGCGGATCCCCGGATCCGCTGAGCAAGGCGCCGGCCACCAGCGGGGCAGCCTCCGGGGGAGCAACGTCCCTGGTGGTTGGTTCAGCCGACTTCACGGAAAGCCAGATCATCGGTGAACTGTACGCCGGGGCGCTGAATGCAGCCGGCGTCACAGCCACCACCAAACCCAACATCGGCTCCCGCGAGGTGTACTTCAAGGCAGTCAAGGACGGATCCATTGACGTGATCCCGGAATACACCGGAAACCTCCTCACAGTGGCACTTGATCCGCAAGCCAAAGAAGTCGCAGCAGACGAGGTGTACAAAGCCGTCGTGGAGAAGCTGCCGGAGGGCCTGGGGGTGCCGGAACCGTCCAAGGCGGAAAACAAGGACGCCATGGTGGTCACCAAGGCAACCGCCGAAAAGTACCAGCTGAAGTCCATCGAGGACCTGGCCAAGGTCTGCAGCGAGATCGTGGTGGGGGCTCCGGCCACCTTCGCCGAGCGCGCCTACGGCCTGCCGGGCCTGAAGAAGAACTACAACTGCGAGCCCAAGAAACTGGAGCCTTTCAGTGATGGAGGGGGGCCGGTGACCCTTAAGGCACTCCTGGAGGACAAGGTGCAGGTGGCTGACATCTACACCACCACCCCGTCCATTGCTGACAACGATCTTGTGGTGCTCGAGGACCCCAAGAACAACTTCATTGCCCAGCAGGTGGTTCCGCTGTACAACGAGGCGAAGATGACGGACAAGGCAAAGGAAGCCCTGAACTCGGTATCCCGCGTGCTGACCACCGAGGACCTGATCAACCTGAACAGGGCCGTCAGCGGCAGCCAGAAGCAGGGCGCCAAGGAAGCCGCGCAGGCGTGGCTGAAGGAAAAGGGCATCGTGAAGTAGTAGCTGCCTGGCGCCGCCAGCAGCGCGATGGCGTAGCAGACGACGGCGGCTGCCGGACCTTTGGAGGCCCGGCAGCCGCCGTCGTCCGTCCTGCCTGCCTGAAGCCGCCGCACCGTGTGGCTGACGTCTCAACGGCAGTCCATCCTTCCTGTGGCATATTTGAGGGATGGCAGAATTCAGGCAGTCCACGAAACTCAACAACGTGCTTTACGACATCCGTGGACCGATCCTCCAGGCCGCCCAGCAGATGGAGGCGGAGGGTCACCGGATCCTCAAACTGAACATCGGAAACCCCGCGCCGTTTGGATTTGAAGCGCCGGACGCCATCCTGGTGGACATCATCCGCCACCTGCCGCACGCCCAGGGCTACAGTGACTCCCGCGGCATCTTCTCCGCCCGGACAGCAGTGTCGCAGTACTACCAGACCCGCGGTATCCAGAACATCCATGTGGACGACATCTACCTGGGCAACGGCGTCAGCGAGCTCATCACCATGTCCCTGATGGCCCTGCTTGATGACGGCGACGAGGTCCTGATCCCCACGCCGGACTACCCGCTCTGGACCGCCTCGGTGGCGCTGGCCGGCGGCAAACCCGTCCACTACCTCTGCGACGAGGAGTCCGGGTGGCAGCCTGACCTGGAGGACATGGAAGCCAAGATCACGCCCCGCACCAAGGGCATCGTGGTGATCAACCCGAACAATCCCACCGGCGCCGTGTACCCGGAAGAGACGCTGAAGAAGATCGTGGCCCTTGCCGAGAAACATGGCCTGGTCCTTTTTGCCGACGAAATCTACGAGAAAATCCTCTATGAGGACGCCGTCCACATCAACCTGGCGGGGCTTACCGGCGACGATGTCCTGTGCCTCACCTTCAGCGGCCTGTCCAAGGCCTACCGGGTGTGCGGGTACCGGGCCGGGTGGATGGCCATTTCGGGGCCGAAGAAGGATGCCGCCGACTACCTTGAGGGCATCAGCCTCCTTGCCAACATGCGCCTCTGCGCCAACGTGCCGGCCCAGCACGCCATCCAGACCGCACTGGGCGGCTACCAGAGCATCAACGACCTGATCCTGCCGGGCGGGCGGCTGCTGGAGCAGCGCAACAAGGCGTACGACATGCTCAACGCCATCCCGGGCGTGAGTACCCAGCAGGCCCGCGGCGCCCTGTACCTCTTTCCGAAGCTCGACCCGGAGGTTTACCACATCCGTGACGACGAGAAGTTCGTCCTGGACCTCCTCAGGGAGCAAAAAATCCTGGTCTCCCACGGCCGGGCGTTCAACTGGGTGCGCCCGGACCACTTCCGCATGGTGACCCTGCCCAACGTCAAGGACATCGAGGAAGCCGTGGGCCGGATGGGGGACTTCCTAAGCAGGTACCAGGGGAACTAGCCTGTGTCCACGGGCACCTCGGACCCGTGGAACTTCGCGGAAAGGATTCCCATGCCCGACGCCGTTGGCTTCGACAAGCACCCCTCTGAAACGCTGCGGGCGGGGAAAGGGTTCCTGTTGAGCAATGTCGATCCTGACGCCACCCCCGGTTACAGCGGCACCAAGGAGGACGGCCAGGCCCTGCTCGCCGAAATGGACAACGAACTGACGGAACTGCAGGAAAAGCTGTTCGCCGAGTCGCGGTTCGGCGGACGGAAGCGGATCCTGCTGATCCTCCAGGCCATGGACACCGCGGGCAAGGGCGGGATCGTCAGCCACGTGATGGCCGCGATGAACCCCCAGGGCGTCCAGTTCAAAGCCTTCAAGGCGCCCACGGAGGAGGAAAAGTCCTACGACTTCCTGTGGCGCATCGAAAAGGAGGTGCCGGCCGCCGGGATGGTGGGTGTTTTTGACCGCTCACACTACGAGGACGTCCTGATCCACCGGGTGCGTGCCTGGGCGACCCCCGCGGAAATCAAACGGCGGTACGTGGCCATCAACGAGTTCGAGGCGCGGCTGACCGACTCCGGGACGAAGGTGGTCAAAGTCATGCTGCACATCAGCGGGGAGGAGCAGAAGGAGCGGCTGCTGGCCCGGCTGGACAACCCCGCCAAGCACTGGAAATACAGCCGGGGAGACCTGGAGGAACGCGCCTTTTGGGATGACTACATGAGCGCCTACCAAGCGGCGATCGAGGAAACCAGCACGGCGGCCGCTCCCTGGCACGTTGTCCCGGCCAACAAGAAATGGTTCGCCAGGATTGCAGTCCAGCAACTGTTGCTGGGGGTGCTCACTGACCTTAACCTTGAATGGCCCAAAGCGGAGTTCGACGTCGCGATGGAAAGGGAACTCGCGGCCCGGTCCTGAGCCTTGGCGGTTAGAGCGGCTGGTCGCGGGCGGCTGCGAGCCGCTTCCTGGCACCTTCCAGCCACTCCTCGCACCGGGCCGCCAGGGCTTCGCCCCGTTCCCACAGCGCCAGGGATTCCTCGAGGCTGGCCCCGCCGGCTTCGAGCTTCCCCACCACGGCGATGAGCTGCTCGCGGGCCTCTTCGTAGCTCAGGGCCGCGATCCCGGTCCCTGCCGTCTGCTCCGTCATTTTGATACTCCGGTTTCCGTTGTGGTCTCTTCAGGTGTTCCGGTGGAGGTTGCGCCGAACCGGCCCTCCGCCACGCGAATGGACAGCGGGGCGCCGGCGGGAGCCTCAGCCGGGCGGCGGACCACCGCGTGGCCCGCGGCGCCTGATTGCGCCGCAAGCTTCCCGGCGAGTTCGACGACGGCGTACCCCCGGTCCAGGGTTTTCTGCGGCGACAGTGCCCGCACCTGGGCCTTCAGGTGGTCCAGTTGGTCAGCCGCGCGGACCACGGTGGAACTGACTGCGGCCGAGGACCTCCTCAGCAGCCGCTCGATTTCTTCCGAGCGGATGGTCACCAGTCCTTCCGGCGCAGCCAGCACGGGCCGTGAATGAAGGGAGGCCAGCCGGTCCGATTCCCGGTCCACCAGCCGCTCAATGCACCGGCGCAGCTGCTCCCGGGCCTGGCGGACCCCCGCCAGTTCCTCGGAAACTTCCGGGACAATCCTTTTGGCGGCATCCGTGGGGGTAGAGGCACGCAGGTCCGCGACGTCGTCGAGCAGTGGCCTGTCCGCCTCGTGGCCGATGGCACTCACCACAGGGGTAACGGCTGCTGCGACGGCGCGGATCAGTTCTTCACTGTTGAACGGCAGGAGGTCCTCCAGGGCGCCGCCGCCGCGGGCGATAACAATGACGTCCACCTCCGGCAGGGCGTCCAGGTCGCGGAGCGCGCGGACCACCTGGGCGACGGCGGTGTTCCCCTGGACGGCCACCTCCCTGATCTCAAACTCAACCGCGGGCCAGCGCAGGGCGGCGTTGCGCAGGATGTCCTTCTTGGCATCCGAATCGCGCCCCGTGATGAGGCCAATGCGGTGCGGCAGCAGGGGAAGGGGTTTCTTGCGGGAGTCAGCGAAAAGGCCCTCGGCCGAGAGCGCCTGGCGCAGCCGTTCAATCCGGGCAAGGAGATCGCCCAGGCCCACCGGCCTGATGTCGCGGACCAGCATGTTCAGCCGGCCGGTCTTGATCCAGAACTCCGGTTTCAACAGGGCAACCACACGGGACCCGCGCTCCAGCGGCAGGTCCTGGCGTTCCAGTACCTTGGTCCAGACCGAGGCGGGCAGCGAAACTTCCGCGTCCACGTCCCGCAACGTGAGGTACGCGTTGGTGCCCCGGCGGTTCAGCTCGATGACCTGGCCCTCAACCCAGGCAGAGGGCGTGCGGTCGATGTGGGCTTTGAGCTTCTGCGACAGCAGCTGGAGCGGCCACGGATTGTCAGGAGTTGTTTCGGCGGCCGTGGCGGGCAGCGTGGTGGGCGCGGTGAGTTGCTGGCCGGTGCCCGGAAGTGACGCCTGTTCAGACATGCGAACGCCCTCGCGGGGCTGGAGCTGCGGGCATGGGGTCCTTCGTCCGGTGTTTGGCTGCCTGGTGTCGGGCTGTACGGTCTTTTGCGGGCTGTGGGCTATGGGCTGTGGGCTATGGGCTGAGGTCGGCGGTCATTCAACCTTATCCATAAGCTGTACCACCCGGGGCTGACAAGAACCGGCCGCCAGGCCTGCCTAGGATGGATTGACCCCACCAACGACTTAGGAACCGCCGTGCGAACTTTTGTTTCTGCTGCCGCCACCGTGCTGGCAGTCCTGCTGGCAGCCGTGGCAGTGCCGGCCATCTGGCTGGACCGCAACATCGTCCAGGAACAGGGCTTCGTGGAGTTGGCAGCCCCGCTGGCAACAAATTCAGGGTTCCAGCAGGAGCTGGCGGTAGCGGCGGTGGGCACCATCGACACGAGCGCCGTTCCCGGTTTCCTTTCCGACCTCGTCAAGCCGGTGCTTGAAGACGCGGCTTCCTCACTGACAGGCCTGCCGGGCTATCCAGCCGCATGGGAGGAAACGCTGCGCAGGAGCCACCGTCTCAGCTTCGCCGGCCCTGCAACGGACGACGCCGGAGCAGCCTCAGCTTCGTCCCTCACCCTGGACGTCGCTCCCTTGGTGGCGCTGGGCGCGGAGGAGATTTCGCGCACCACCAGGCTGCCCCTGGACCCGCCTGAACAGACCCTCATCAACGTAGGGCAGCCTGTGCATAAGGAGTGGACTGAACGGCTCGCCACCTACGCGCCTGCAGGCTACCTGCTGGCTGGTGGGTCTGCCGTAGCGCTGCTCCTTGCCCTGGTGGCTGCACGCCGCCGCTGGACAGTGCTGGCCGGGGCGGGAGCCGGCGCGCTGCTCCTCGCCGCTGTCTGGGCGGCGGGCTTACAGGCTGCGTCAGCCGCCATCGTGTCCGCGGACAGCGGAAATGACGTTGCCAACATGTTCCGGGACGAATTTGTGGCCGCCTCCGCGGCGGATTTCCAGGCCTGGACCGTGGCTGCGGCGGTCACCGGCGGCGTGCTGCTGGTGCTGGGCGTCGCGGCCGGGTTCACCTCGCGGAAGCGGTCGCGGGCAACCCGGTAGCATGGAGGAATGACCCCCTCAGCTGTTTCCCTTTCGATGCCCACAATCCCGCGTCGGCGCCGTTCACCTGAGGAAGTAGCTGCCGCGGCCCCGGTACCGGGAACCAAGAAGGTTCTGCTCGCTGCTCCCCGCGGTTACTGCGCCGGCGTTGACCGCGCCGTCATCGCCGTGGAGAAGGCCCTGGAGCACTACGGTCCGCCCGTCTATGTGCGGAAGCAGATCGTCCATAACGTCCACGTGGTCAGCTCCCTGGAGGAACAGGGAGCCATCTTCGTCGACGAAACAGATGAAGTGCCCGAGGGTGCCCTGGTCATCTTCTCCGCCCACGGCGTCTCCCCGGCCGTGGTCCAGTCCGCCGAGGACCGCGGCCTGCGCACGATCGATGCCACCTGCCCGCTCGTGACCAAGGTGCACAAGGAGGCCGTCCGGTTTGCCAAGGATGATTTCGACATCCTGCTGATCGGCCATGACGGCCATGAGGAAGTTGAAGGCACGGCCGGCGAAGCGCCGGAACACATCCAGATCATCAATGGTCCGCACGAGGTGGACAAGGTGACGGTCCGGGACCCGGAAAAGGTTATCTGGCTCTCACAGACCACACTGAGCGTTGACGAAACCATGGAGACGGTCCGGTTGCTCAAGCAGCGGTTTCCGACGCTCCAGGACCCGCCCAGCGACGACATCTGCTATGCCACCACCAACCGGCAGGTGGCCATCAAGAAGATCTCGCCGCAGGCAGACCTGGTCATTGTGGTGGGCTCGGCCAACTCTTCAAACTCCGTCCGCCTGGTGGAGGTGGCCCTCGAGTACGGTGCGAAGGCGTCCTATCGGGTCGATTTCGCCAACGAGGTCGACGAAACCTGGTTTGAAGGGGTTGCCACCGTTGGCGTGACGTCCGGAGCGTCCGTCCCGGAAGTGCTGGTGCAGGACGTGCTGCGCCTGTTGGCCGATTACGGCTACGGCACCGTGGAGGAAGTTGTCACGGCGGAGGAGGACCTGCTCTTCTCGCTGCCCAAGGAACTCCGTGCCACCCTCAAGCAGGCCGGCGATGTCAGCCGCGCCCTTGGCGGGCGCCGGGCGCGCAGCTGATCACAGGGCAGCCCCTGCTCACGCGGCTTCATCGTCGCTTTGGAGTTCCGGCGCGGCAAGGGCCCGCGGGGTGGCTTCGACCACCGGCGGCGCGGCAAGTCCGGACTCTTCCAGTGAGTTCAGTTTCCGGGCTGTAGGAAGGATACGCGCCTCCAGTGTTCCCACCATGGCGTTGTAGCGGTCCACGGATGACTTCAGCGACGACCCCAGTTTGGTGACGTTCTCGCCCAGCGTTCCCATCCGGTCGTAGAGCTGCCGCGCCAGTTCGAACAGTTCCCGGGCGCTGTCTGTCAGGACATCCTGACGCCACGTAAATGCCACCGACTTCAAGACGGCCAGGAGCGTGCTGGGTGAGGCCAGGACAACGTTCTTCGACAGTGCGTGGTCAAGGAGCCCGGCATCGGCCATGAGGGCCGCCGCGAGAATGGACTCAGCCGGGATGAAACAGATCACCAGCTCGGGGGAGTTGCCGGGAATGTCCCAGTACTTCTTACTTCCCAGTGAATCCACGTGTGCCCGCAGTGCCTTGGCATGGGCCGCCAGCAGCGCCTGCTGGCTTCGGTGGCCGTTGCTTGGCGCAGGACCGGCGGGGAGGGTGCCGGAACCACCTGCGGTGCGGACGTCCGCTCCCAGCTCCTGGGCTTCCAGGTAGGAGGACAGCGGAACCTTGGCGTCAACCACCAACTGTTTTTCACCGGGCAGCTGGACCACCAGGTCCGGCCGCACGCTGGAATCGCTCCCGGCAGTGTGGACCTGCTCGATGAAGTCCACGTGGCGCAGCATGCCGGACGCTTCCACAACGCGCCGGAGCTGGACTTCACCCCACTGCCCCCGCGCGCTGTTGGACCGGAGTGCGGACTCAAGCGCGTGGGTGGAGCGGATCAGCTGTTCATCCGAGAGCCTGGCTTCCTGAAGCTGCTGCGCCAGCTGGCCGTACTGTTCCACCCGGTCACGCTCCAGCAGCGCCACCTGCTGCTGGACAGCCGTGAGCTTTTCGGCCACCGGCGCCAGAGCCCGCAGTACGCTGCCGTCCTGGGACCTGGCTTCGCCCAGCTCCCTGTTCTGTGCCGCCAAAAGGCGCCGCTCGGCGTCGGCCGCGGCGAACTGCGCACTGACCTCTGAAAGCCGCGACGAAACGGCGTCGAAATCCTCCTCCAGGCCCCTGGCGCTTTTCCGAAGCACAAAGAACGCAGCCGCCGCACCCGCGAAGGCACCCAGCAGCAGCATGAATAAGGCAAGAATCAAGGCGAAAGCATCCATGCCCTCACTGTTGCACGGGGCTGTGACATTTTGCCGAAGCGACATTTTCCCCGGCATGCACGGGACTCCCTGCCCGTTACGGTGGGCGGACGCCCTGCGGGTAGAATCAATACTCGTGGCTCTTACTATTGGCATCGTCGGACTGCCCAACGTCGGCAAATCAACTCTCTTCAACGCACTCACCCGCAACCAGGTCCTGGCCGCGAACTACCCGTTCGCCACCATCGAACCCAACGTCGGCGTCGTGAACCTGCCCGACCCCCGCCTCCAGAAGCTGGCCGATATCTTCGGCTCGCAGCGGCTGCTGCCCGCGCCGGTGTCGTTCGTGGATATTGCCGGCATCGTCAAGGGCGCGTCCGAGGGTGAGGGCCTCGGCAACAAGTTCCTGGCCAACATCCGCGAGGCGGAAGCCATTGCCCAGGTGGTGCGGGTGTTCGATGACCCGGATGTCATCCACGTGGACGGCAAGGTGGACCCCCGCTCCGACATGGAAACCATCAACACCGAACTGATCCTCGCCGATCTGCAGACCATCGAGAACGCCATTCCGCGGATCGAAAAGGAAGTCAAGATCAAGAAGCGGGAAGCCGCCGAGCTTGCCGCCATCAAGGCAGCCCAGGTAGTCCTGGAGCGCGGCGACACCATCTTCTCTTCCATTAAGAGCGACAAGCTGGAAATGGAACACCTCAAGGAGCTCGGCCTCCTGACGGCCAAGCCGTTCATTTACGTCTTCAACGCCGACGAAGCCATCCTGGGCAGCCCGGAAAAGCAGGAAGAACTGCGGGCCATGGTTGCCCCGGCGGACGCCGTCTTCCTTGATGCCAAGCTCGAAGCCGACCTCGTGGAACTCGATGAGGAAGAGGCCCGCGAAATGCTGGAGATGAATGGCCAGGACGAATCCGGCCTGGACCAGTTGGCGCGCGTCGGCTTCCACACCCTGGGATTGCAGACGTACCTCACGGCAGGCCCCAAGGAAACCAGGGCCTGGACCATCCGCCAGGGGGACACTGCACCGCAGGCAGCAGGGGTAATCCACTCAGACTTCCAGCGCGGATTTATCAAGGCCGAGGTGGTGTCCTTCAACGACCTCATTGAAGCCGGATCCATGGCGGAGGCCAAGTCCCGCGGTAAGGTCAGGATTGAGGGCAAGGAATACGTCATGGCCGACGGCGACGTTGTGGAGTTCCGCTTCAACGTCTGATCCGGCGGACGCCTTATCCTGAATAAAGGGCGTGATCCTGGCGATTCCAGGAGCCCCTCCCGCAGAAACAAACAAGGAGGCGGCATGCCGGTCAGGCGCCTGATGCAGTACATCACCGCGGCGGTAGCGTCTGCCCTGGTCCTGTCAGGCTGCTCCGGCAATGGAGACACTGCACCCGTGGTGGTGGGGGAGGCCAAACGCGGCGGCAGCGCCACCGTCGCGGAGGTTAACGCCTTCTCGTCCTTCAACCCGTACAGTGCCGATGGGAACACCGATATCAATACAAAAATCGGCTACATCACCCATTCGGGCTTCTACTACCTGGACGATGCCGCCAAGGTGGTGCGGAACGAAAAGTTCGGGCGCTTCGAGAAGGTTTCAGACCAGCCGCTGAAGGTGCGGTATACCGTCAACGAGGGCGTCACGTGGTCCGACGGTGAAGCGATCGACGCCGGCGACCTCCTGCTCAGTTGGGCCGCGGGCTCGGGGTACTTTGACGATGCCGACCCCCTGGCGGGGACTGGCACCAAGTACTTTTCCGTTGCCTCCGACACCAGCGGCCTCGCCGGCACCGTACTTCCCGAAGTCGGGGCGGACGGCCGCTCCATCACCCTCGAGTACACCGTTCCGTACGCCGACTGGGAAGTGGCGTTCGATGTCGGGCTGCCGGCCCACGTGGTTGCAGCCAAAGGTGGGCTCAACGACGAAGAGGACCTGATCGACCTGATCAGGAACTCACCCCGCGGGGACGCGGAGAAGCCGGCTTTGAACGCACCCCTGAAGCAGGTCAGCGACTTCTGGAACTCCGGATTCGACTCCAAGGGCCTTCCCGAGGATCCTGCCGTGTTCCTCTCCAGCGGCCCGTACATCGTCCGGGAGATCATCCCGGAAGTTTCCATGAAACTCGTCCGGAACCGTGACTACGTCTGGGGACAGGAACCTTGGCTGGATGAAATCAACGTGCGATTCACCGGCGCCGTGCCCGCGGCAGTCGATGCGCTCCGGAACAGCCAGGCCGACATCATTTCCCCGCAGCCATCGGCCGAAACGGAGGAGCTCCTGGCGGGGCTGGCCGGCCAGGGCATCACAGTTGAGCGGTACAACCAGTCCGGCTACGACCACCTGGACCTCAACTTCTCCGGGCCTTTCCTGGACGAAAGCGTCCGCCGGGCGTTCCTCAAGGCGGTTCCCCGGCAGGCCATCGTTGACGCCGTGGTGGGGGACCTTCTGCCGGACGCGAAGCCCCTGGATTCCCACGTTTTCCTGCCCGCCCAGCCCAAGTACAACGACACCGTGAAGAACAACGGCTCAGCCGACTATGCGGAAGTGGACATTGAGGGGGCGAAGGCCCTCCTGGACGGCAAAACCCCCACGGTCCGGATCCTCTACAACCGCGACAACCCCAACAGGGCCAAAGCCTTTGCCCTCATCCGCGACTCGGCAGCGCGCGCAGGCTTCCAAGTGGTTGACGGCGGGCAGGCAAGCGCGGACTGGGCGCGGTCGCTCGGGGGTGGGGGCTACGAAGCCGCGCTGCTCGGATGGATCGGCACGGGTGCCGGCGTCAGCCGGGTCCCCCAAATCTTCCGCACCGGCGCGGGAAGCAACTTCAACGGCTTCTCCGACGGCGATGCAGACAAGGCGATGGAACAGTTGGCCGGCACCACCGACCTGGGCAAGCAGGACGAGCTCCTGGCCGAGATCGACAGGCAGATCTGGGAGAGCGCCTATGGGCTCCCGCTGTACCAGACGATCGGTACCACTGCCTTCAACGCCCGGGTCGCCGGCGTCAAAACGAGCTCGGGTCCCTTGGGTGTCTGGTGGAACGTGTGGGACTGGCGGCTTGCCACCCCGTCGTGAGGCCAGCAGACCTGAGTGGCAGCTTCCCTCCTTCCCCGATTGGCCGCCGCAGCTACCGGCGAGTAGCATGTGACCTGCACAACTTCTGTTGACCGACCAAGCGTTCAGAAACCCGCCGGTCACGGTTTAGCAACGGGGTCCCAGTATTCGGACTTCGTGCGGTTAGGCTACTCGTATATGTAGGCTGCGTCACAGCGGACAGCTGGGTCTCGCCTGCGGGGGAGCACAAGATTCCCCCTCTTTATCTCCCACAACTCATAGGAGGCGGAATGCGTTTTACGCGCACTTCCAAAGCACTGGGCATCCTGGCAATAGCAGCACTTGCCCTGACCGGCTGCGGCGCTGGAGGCGGCAGCACTGATGGAGCCAGCAACGCCGCCGGCGACCCGAACAAGGTCATCACTGCCTACAGCAACGAACCACAAAATCCGCTGCTGCCGGCCAACACCAACGAAGTCTACGGCGGCCGCGTCGTCGAGCTTCTGTTCGAGGGCCTGCGGACCTACGGCGCTGATGGCAAGCCGGTAAACGCGCTTGCAGAATCCATCGAGTCGCCGGACGCCCAGAACTGGACTATCAAGATCAAGCAGGGCCAGAAGTTCACCAACGGTGAAGAGATCACTGCCAAGACGTTCGTGGATTCCTGGAACTTCGCGGCGAACTCGAAGAACCTGCAGAACAACGGGTTCTTCTTTGAATCCATCGCCGGCTATGAGGAAGTCTCGGCGGTAACCACCGAAAAGTCTGCAGACGGTAAGACCACCACCACTCCCGCGCCCACCGCGGAAACCATGTCCGGCCTCGAGGCCAAGGACGACTCCACCCTTACGGTCAAGCTGGCCCAGCCCGAAGCTGACTGGTCCCTGCGGCTCGGCTACTCGGCTTTCTTCCCGCTCCCCTCCGCGGCGCTGGCAGACCCGAAGGCATTCGGTGAGAACCCGGTAGGCAACGGCCCGTACAAGATGGAGAAGGAGGGCGCCTGGGTTCACGACCAGTCCATCTCCCTCGTGAAGAACCCGGACTACAGCGGCCCCCGCGAGTCGAAGAACGGCGGCGTGACGTTCAAGTTCTACACCGATCCGGGCCCCGCGTACACCGACCTGCAGTCGGACAACCTGGACGTAACCGACGTCCTCCCCTCGAACGCGCTTAAGACGTACGTTTCGGACTTCCCGGACCGTAACGCCACCAAGCCCGTTGCCACCAACTCCACCCTGAACATCCCGGGTTACAACCCGAACTTCCAGGGTGAAGCCGGCAAGCTCCGCCGCCAGGCACTTTCCCACGCCATCAACCGCGAGGAAATCGCCAAGGTCGTCTTCAACGGCACCCGTACCCCGGCCAAGGCTTACGCCCCGCCGGTCATCGACGGCTTCAAGGAAGGACTCAAGGGCAGCGAGGTCCTGAAGTTCGACGCCGCAAAGGCCAAGGACCTGTGGGCGCAGGCCGAGAAGATCCAGCCGTACGACAATTCCAAGCCGCTGCAGATCGCTTCCAACACCGATGGCGGCAACAAGGAATGGATCGACGCCGTCGCCAACGGCTTCAAGAACAACCTGGGAATCCAGGCTGAAATCCAGCCCTTCGCCAAGTTTGCCGAGGTGCTGAACCTGCGCAAGTCCCAGTCCCTCCCGGGCCTGAGCCGCGCAGGCTGGCAGGGCGACTACCCGTCGCTCTACAACTTCCTGGGGCCGGTCTGGGCCACGGGCGCATCCTCCAACTACGAGAAGTACTCGAACCCCGAGTTCGACAAGCTCCTCAAGGAGGGCCTGGCGGCCAAGACCACGGATGAGGCTAACGCCAAGTTCAACGCGGCACAGGAGATCCTCTTCGAGGACCTTCCGGGCCTGCCGCTCTGGGACCAGGCACGGCCGATCGTGTGGAGCAACAACGTCGTCAAGGCTGAAACCGGCTGGAACGGCAGCATCCTCTACTACGGCATCACCGCAAAGTAGTCCCAGAACTAACTTGTCGGTAAGCACATGGGGGCCCGGCTACCGCCGGGCCCCCATTGGCTTGCACGGCAGGAAGGCACCAATGAACCTGTTTTCTTCCCAACCGGAAGGCTGGTGATCCGGTGGTCCGCTTTATTCTGCGCCGACTCCTGCAAGTGATCCCTGTCTTCATCGGCACTACCCTTTTGGTCTATTACATGGTGTTCGCCCTCCCGGGTGACCCTATCGCTGCGCTTTTCGGGGACCGTCAGCCCCCGCAGGCCGTCATCGACACCCTCCGCAGCCAGTACCACCTTGATGAACCGTTCTGGGTCCAGTACGGACTGTTCCTGAAGAACCTCTTTACGTTCAACCTGGGCAACGACTTCACGGGCCAGCCCATTGCGGCCAGCCTGGCCCGCGTCTTCCCGGTCACCGCGATGCTGGCCGTCGAGGCCTTGGCCATACAAGCGATCTTCGGCGTGGCATTCGGTGTTTTCGCAGGCCTGCGCCGCGGCGGATGGTTCGACTCCACCGTCCTGGTGGCCTCGCTCGTGGTCATCGCCGTGCCCACATTCGTGCTGGGCTTCGTCTTCCAGCTCGTCTTCGGCGTCCAGCTCGGCTGGGCGAAACCTACCGTCGGCGCCAACGCCGACTGGGGGAGCCTGCTGCTGCCCGCCGTTGTCCTGGGTCTGGTGTCCTTCGCCTATGTCCTCCGCCTCACCCGCGCCTCGGTCAGCGAAAACATGAACGCCGACTACGTGCGCACAGCCACCGCCAAGGGCCTGTCGCGGCCCCGGGTGGTCGTGGCCCATATCCTGCGCAACTCGCTGATTCCCGTGGTGACCTACCTTGGAGCCAACCTCGGCGGCCTGATGGGCGGCGCGATCGTGACGGAGGGTATCTTCAACGTGCCCGGCGTCGGCAACAAGCTCTACCAGGCGGTCCTCCGCAGCGAGGGTCCCACCATCGTTTCCATCGTCAGCGTGCTGGTGCTGGTCTTCGTAGTGGCCAACCTGCTTGTCGATCTCCTTTACGCCTGGCTTGACCCGAGGATCCGCTATGACCAGTAATAACAGCCACTTTGTGGCGCCCATCGACGAAACTCCTCTGCTGGCAACGGATGCCGTAAAGACTGACCAGGCCCCGCTCAGCCTGTGGTCCGACGCCTGGCGCAAGCTCCGCCGTCGTCCGCTGTTCATCATTTCGGCGCTGCTCATCGTGGCGCTGACCGTGATTGCGCTGTTCCCCGGACTCTTTACTTCCGTGCCTCCCAACGAGGGCTGCGAGCTGGCCAATTCCGAGGGCGGGCCCACGTTGGGCCACCCCTTCGGCTTCACTTTCCAGGGCTGTGACGTGTACTCCCGCGTCATCCACGGGACCCAGGCCTCGCTGTCAGTAGGCCTGCTCTCCGTGCTGTGCGTCCTGGTCATCGGTGTCACCGTGGGTGCCCTGGCCGGTTACTACGGCGGCTGGATTGACGCCGTGCTCGCACGCCTGGGTGATATCTTCTTCGCCCTGCCACTGATCCTCGGCGCGCTGGTCATCACCCAGCTTCCCCTCTTCCGCGAGAACAAGGGCGTCTGGACGGTGGTCTTTGTGATTTCGCTGCTGGCGTGGCCGCAGATGGCACGCATCACCCGCGGCGCCGTCATTGAGGTACGCAACGCTGACTTCGTCACCGCGGCGCGTGCCCTGGGCGTCTCCAAGTTCGGGGCCCTGGTGCGGCACGTACTGCCGAATGCACTGGCCCCGATTATCGTCCTTGCCACACTGGAACTCGGCGTGTTCATCGTGGCCGAAGCCACCCTGTCCTTCCTGGGCATAGGCCTGCCGCAGAGCATCATGTCCTGGGGCAATGACATCGCCGGCGCCCAGGCGTCCATTCGAACCAGGCCCGAAATCATGCTCTATCCGGCCGCGGCCCTGTCCATTACGGTCCTGAGCTTCATCATGCTGGGCGATGCTGTACGTGACGCCCTCGACCCCAAGAGCCGTCAGCGATGAGAGATAACGAGATGACCACTCCAAAAATCCGCATCGATGAGGCCGGCACCACCGGAGTGAGGCCGCTGCTGGAAATCCGCGACCTCGCCATAACGTTCAAGACCAGCGGCGGGGACGTCCAGGCAGTCCGCAATGCGCACCTGACTATCATGCCCGGTGAGACGGTGGCCATCGTTGGGGAGTCGGGTTCAGGCAAATCCACGACGGCGCTGGCAGCCATTGGGTTGCTGCCCAACAATGGCCGGGTGTCCGGCGGCCAGATCCTGCTCGACGGCGAGGACATCGCCCACGCCACAGAGCAGCGGATGATCGAACTGCGCGGCAATACCATCGGCATGGTGCCGCAGGACCCCATGTCCAACCTCAACCCTGTTTGGAAAATCGGATACCAGGTCAAGGAGACCCTGCGCGCCAACGGCAGGCCGAGCGGGCCGGAGGACATTGCCAAGGTACTGTCCCAAGCCGGGCTTCCGGATGCGCGCAGGCGTGCCAACCAGTATCCGCACGAGTTCTCCGGCGGCATGCGGCAGCGCGCGCTTATTGCCATTGGACTGTCCTGCCAGCCGCGGCTGCTCATTGCCGATGAGCCGACGTCCGCCCTGGATGTGACCGTGCAGCGGCAGATCCTCGACCACCTGGACACCATGACCACGGAACTGGGCACCTCGGTGCTGCTCATTACCCACGACCTGGGCCTGGCTGCAGAACGGGCGGACAAGGTGGTGGTGATGTACCAGGGGCAGGTTGTGGAAGCGGGGCCTTCGCTGGAACTGCTGCGCAACCCGCAGCACCCTTACACGAAGAGGCTCGTCGAGTCCGCTCCTTCGCTGGCCAGCCGGCGTATCCAGGCCGCCAAGGAACAGGGCGTGGAAACGGCGGACCTCCTGGCCCCGGCTGCGGAAGCGGCAGCGGCGGACAACGTCCTGCAGATCCAGGACCTGCGCAAGGTCTACAGGCTCCGGCAGGGTTTCGGGAAAGCTTCAGACTTTGCCGCCGTTGACGGCGTAAGTTTCGACGTCAAGCGGGGAACCACGACGGCGATCGTGGGGGAGTCGGGTTCCGGCAAGTCCACCGTGGCCAAGATGGTGCTCCAGCTGGAGAAGCCGACCGAGGGCAGGATCCTGTTTGATGGCTTGGACACGTCTGCCCTGAAGCCTGCGGAACTCTTCAGGTTCCGCCGCCGGGTCCAGCCCATTTTCCAGGACCCATACGGTTCCCTTGACCCGATGTACAACATCTTCCGCACCATTGAAGAGCCGTTGCGGGTCCACAAGATCGGCGACAACGCGACCCGCGAGAAAAAGGTCCGGGAACTGCTGGACCAGGTGGCCCTTCCGCAGTCCGCCATGCAGCGGTACCCGAACGAGCTCTCAGGCGGGCAGCGGCAGCGCGTGGCCATTGCCCGTGCGCTGGCGCTGGATCCCGAAGTGATCATCTGTGATGAAGCGGTGTCCGCCCTGGACGTCCTGGTCCAGGCGCAGGTGCTGAACCTCCTGGCGGACCTGCAGTCGAACCTCGGCCTGACGTACCTCTTCATCACGCACGACCTTGCGGTGGTGCGCCAGATCGCGGACCACGTCTGCGTTATGGAAAAGGGGCGCCTGGTTGAGACCGGATCCACGGACGACGTCTTCGAATCGCCGCAGCAGGACTACACCAAGGCCCTGCTCAATGCCATTCCCGGCGCCAAGCTGATGCTGCCGCCGGAAGTGGCGTAGCCAGGCGGCAGCAACGCGGAACGGCCGGCGCCGGGGTATCAGACTCCGGCGCCGGCCGTTGCCGTTTTCAGTCCTGGCCCAGACCCGCGTCTCCGGTGCGCGCATCCAGCAGCGGGTCAGCGTCCGCCGTCGGCTTTCGCTCCAGGCCCAGCTCGCGGAGGTGGCCCTCAAGGAGCGTGCCCAGCGCCCGGCGGCCCCCCGGGTTCATATGCACGGAATCCGCGAGGTCCTTAACAAGGCCGTATTTGGTTAGCCAGTCACCCACGGATACAAAGGGCAGGCCGTGGGCCGCCGCCACGGAGCCGAGCAGGGCGTCGACTTCGCTTCGCCGGCCTCCGCCATGGCCTTCGCCGCGGGCCAGTGTTCCGATCATCGCCAGGCGCGTGCCCGGGTACCGCCTTTGGAGCTCCCCGATCAGGCGCTCAGCATTGGCAACGATGGCGCTGTCACTGGCCCCGCTGGTGGCATCATTGCCGCCGCCCTGCACCACGATCAACGCGGGCGTGCCGGCCGGGAGCAGCCAGTCACCGCGCAGGAGCGCATCGATGTAGTTGCCGGTGGCACCTTTCGACGTGACAAAGCCGGTGCCGCCCCTGCCGCAGAAGTACACCCGGTATCCCGCAGCGGCCAGGCCCAGGCGCGGCCAGCCGTCGGCCGGCTCGGATTGTGAATCGCCGATCAGGAGGACGGTCCTGCCGATCTCCGGGACCACCGCCTCAAGCCGGCCGTTGCCAGGGTTGAGGACGCCGGAAGCGGCAGCCCCCGCGGACACGAACGCTGGGCCCTCGACGGACGGGGCGGGCAGGGCGCAGCCGGAGAGGAAAATGGCGCCGGTCACGGCGATAACCGCAACGGCGCCGGCCGCGGTACGGCGGCGGTTCCAGGCCACGGCGGCCAAGGCATTTCGCATCTGGTGTCTTTCAGGCTCGCGCGGTATGTCAGAGCAATCATGTGGCATCGCCGCAGGATCCGCCAGTGATCTTGCCCACAAATATGCGCCGTGGCGGGGCGGTTGGCGGGCCGCCGGATCCGCGGACAGCGGAAAAATTTAGGCCAATAAATGCCTGTGCGGCTAGACTTGGGGAAGGTGCCCTGTGCTAAGGGCCGGATCCGTCGTGCGTTCCAGTTGGAAATGTCGCGATGCCTCAAAGCTGACCCACTGAATCGAGCCATTACGCATGTCTGAAACCACCACCAACACCGCGGTAGCCACTGCATCACGCAGTGACCTCCGCAACGTCGCGATTGTGGCCCACGTTGACCACGGCAAGACCACGCTGGTCGACGCCATGCTCAAGCAGACCAACTCCTTTGCCGAGCACAACCACCTCGAAGACCGCGTGATGGACTCCGGTGACCTGGAGCGCGAAAAGGGCATCACCATCCTGGCCAAGAACACCACGGTGGCCTACAACGGTCCGTCCTCCAACGGCCAGACCATCACGATCAACGTCATTGACACCCCCGGCCACGCCGACTTCGGTGGCGAGGTGGAACGCGGCCTGTCCATGGTTGACGGCGTTGTCCTCCTCGTTGATGCCTCTGAGGGCCCGCTGCCCCAGACCCGCTTCGTGCTGCGCAAGGCCCTGGCTGCGCACCTTCCCGTGATCCTGCTGGTCAACAAGACCGACCGTCCCGACGCCCGCATCGACGAAGTTGTCCACGAGTCCATGGACCTGCTCCTGGGCCTGGCCTCCGACCTTGCCGATGAGGTGCCGGACCTGGACTTGGACAAGGTCCTTGAGGTTCCGGTTGTCTACGCCGCCGCCAAGGTTGGCCGCGCGTCGCTGGAGCAGCCCGCCAATGGTGCCGCCCCGGACAACGAGGACCTTGAGCCGCTGTTCAAGACCATCATCGAGCACATCCCGGCTCCCACCTACAACCCCGAAGGTGTCCTGCAGGCGCACGTCACGAACCTGGACGCTTCCCCGTTCCTGGGCCGCCTGGCGCTGCTGCGCATCTACAACGGCACCCTGCGCAAGGGCCAGACAGTTGCCTGGGCCCGCGCCAACGGTGAACTCAAGAACGTCAAAATCACCGAGCTCCTGGCCACCAAGGCGCTGGACCGCGTTCCGGCAGAATCCGCCGGGCCGGGCGAGATTGTCGCCGTCGCCGGCATCGAGGAAATCACCATCGGTGAGACCCTGACCGATGCCGAGAACCCGCAGCCGCTGCCGCTGATCACCGTGGACGATCCCGCGATCTCCATGACCATCGGTATCAACACCTCGCCGCTGGCCGGCAAGGTCAAGGGTGCCAAGGTCACGGCCCGCCAGGTGAAGGACCGCCTGGACAAGGAACTGATCGGTAACGTCTCCATCAAGGTTCTGCCCACCGAGCGTCCCGACGCCTGGGAAGTCCAGGGCCGTGGCGAGCTCGCGCTGGCCATCCTGGTTGAGCAGATGCGCCGCGAAGGCTTCGAGCTGACCGTGGGCAAGCCGCAGGTTGTCACAAAGACCATCGACGGCAAGGTCCACGAGCCGATGGAGCACATGACCATCGACGTGCCGGAAGAGTACCTCGGCGCCGTCACGCAGCTGATGGCAGCCCGCAAGGGCCGCATGACCAACATGGCCAACCACGGCACCGGCTGGTGCCGGATGGAGTTCATCGTCCCGGCCCGCGGCTTGATCGGTTTCCGCACCAAGTTCCTCACGGACACCCGCGGCGCAGGCATCGCAGCCTCAATTTCCGAGGGCTACGAGCCGTGGGCCGGCCCCATCGAGTACCGCACCAACGGCTCGATGATCGCTGACCGCGCCGGCGTTGTGACCCCGTTCGCCATGATCAACCTGCAGGAACGCGGCTCCTTCTTCGTGAAGCCCACGTCCGAGGTCTACGAGGGCATGATCGTGGGCGAGAACTCCCGCGCCGACGATATGGACGTCAACATCACCAAGGAAAAGAAGCTCACCAACATGCGTGCAGCCTCCTCCGACACCTTCGAGAACCTGACGCCGCCGCGCGACCTGACCCTCGAAGAGTCCCTTGAGTTCGCCCGCGAGGACGAGTGCGTGGAGGTTACCCCGGAAGCAATCCGCATCCGCAAGGTCATCCTGGACACCAACGAGCGTGCCAAGGCCAACCGCGCCCGCGCCAAGGTCTAGCAACCCCGCGTTCCCCAGAATGCCACCGGCCCTGTGCCGGTGGCATTCTGCGTTCCGCCCTGAGCAGTAAGGCCCGGGTTTGGTGCGCGGGCGCAGTCCCCGCGCAATGAATTGCCCTCGGAGTAGCGGGCGCCCGCGTCCTGCGGCAGGCGGGCGTCTCCCGCCGGACCATTGATGCGGGCGTGCTTGACGGCACGGTGCGCAGGGTGGCGCGGGGCATGTATCCATCCGCCCAGCATCGAGACGATGGCGCGCTGCAGAGGCAGTCCCTGCGCAGCGTGGGCCGCCTAGGCGCGCGGCCGGCGGCGCTCCGGTGCCGGCGGCACTTCCTTGGCAGCCACCACACGGTCCAGGGGAATGACGACGTCGGCCTGCCGCGTGCGGATGGTGCACGCACCGGCGTCGCAGGCCAGGAGGTGCCCGAGGGCATCCGTGAGCCCGTCCTCGATGCGGTAGCGCACCACAACCCTCGTTCCAGGCGTTGCGGATGAGAGGAACCCGGAAGGAGTGGGTATAGGCTGACTCACCAGTTCATACTAGGTGCCCCGGCTAGGTTCGCGGGAACGGGCTGGGAGATAATAGGCTCAGATGTCAAGAGTCCGGCCGCAGTTGCCGGATGCAAGAACCGGCGGTCGCCGGAACCAACGTGGAGAGGCCAGGGACGTGACGTACGTAATCGCGCAGCCGTGTGTAGATGTCAAGGACAAGGCATGTATTGAGGAGTGCCCCGTCGACTGCATCTACGAAGGTGAGCGTTCGCTGTACATCCATCCGGACGAGTGCGTGGACTGCGGTGCCTGTGAACCGGTATGCCCGGTTGAAGCCATTTACTACGAGGATGACACCCCGGAGGAATGGGCGGACTACTACAAGGCCAACGTGGAGTTCTTTGATGACCTCGGTTCCCCTGGAGGCGCGGCGAAGATCGGCAACACGGGCAAGGACCACCCGATGATCGCCGCGCTGCCGCCGCAGAACCAAGACCACTGACCCGGGCAGGGACCGTGACCGCAGCAGAAAGAACCTTTGGCCTGGACCTGCCTGATTACCCGTGGGAGGCCATGGCGCCGTATGCCGCCAAGGCCGCGCAGCACCCGGACGGGGCGGTCAATCTGTCCATTGGCACCCCCGTTGACCCCACCCCCGCCCTGATCCAGGATGCGCTGAAGGCGGCCGCCGACGCCCCGGGATACCCCACCGTCCATGGCACCCCGGCCCTCCGCGAAGCGATTGCCGGGTGGTTTGAGCGGCGCCGCGGGGTTGCCGGCCTCGATCCCCGCAACATCATGCCCACCGTGGGCTCCAAGGAACTGGTGGCATGGCTGCCGCTCCTGTTGGGGCTTAAGCCCGGAGACGTCGTCGTGCGCCCCAAGGTGGCCTACCCCACCTATGACATCGGGGCCACCCTCGCCGGTGCCGCGTCCGTGGCGACGGACAACCTGGACGAACTCGACGACGCCACGCGGGCGCGGGTAAGGCTCATCTGGGTCAACTCGCCCGGAAACCCCACAGGCAGTGTCCGGGGCGTGGAATCCTTGAAAACGCTCGTGGACCACGCCCGTGGGCTGGGCGCCGTGGTGGCTTCGGACGAGTGCTACGCAGAGCTGGGCTGGGGCGATTGGGACGTCCAGCGCGGCGGCCAGGCCGTTCCCAGTATCCTGGACCCCCGGGTAGCAGGAGGCTCCCATCGGGGGCTCCTCGCCGTCTACTCCCTCAGCAAGCAGTCCAACGTGGCAGGCTACCGCGCGGCATTTGTGGCCGGAGATCCTGACTTGATGCCCAACCTGGTCAACAGCCGCAAGCACGCAGGCATGATTGTCCCCTACCCGGTCCAGGAGGCCATGCGGGTGGCGCTCGGCGACGACGCCCACGTAGAGGCGCAGAAGGACCTGTACCGCGGGCGCCGCGAACGGCTGGTCCCGGCCCTGCTGGACTTCGGCCTGGAGATCAAGGATTCCGACGCCGGACTGTACCTTTGGTCCACCGCGGGGGAGAGCACGTGGGACACAGTGGGGCGGCTGGCAGAGCGCGGCATCGTTGTGGGCCCCGGGGTTTTCTACGGCGAGGCGGGCAACGGCTACATCCGCGTGGCCTTGACGGGTTCGGATGAGCGCATCGATGCCGCAGTGTCCCGGCTGGCACCGGCGCGGCAGTAGAGCAGCACCGTAACAATGGTGTGACTCGCGCCACAAGGGCCCTATTTTAGGGGCTTCGGCCGCGTCTTGGATTAGTGACACCCGCCAAGGAGCGGGTACTTTTTAAGTGACTATCAATGGTGGCCCTCTACAAGAAGGCAGCCCGGGTGTTGGAACCTGTGTTCTCAGGGTCAGTGCGCGGCTCACCTGATGTTGGATCAAGCTTTCGACAGAGGCCCAGAAGCCTCATGAAGGGGACTCCATGACTGAGACCAACAACGCAGCGACCCTGCTCCACGCAGGAGGCGAGCTTAAGCTCCCGCGCATCCAGGTTATTGAAGGGAACGAAGGCTACGACGTTTCCAAGCTGCTGAAGCAGACGGGCGCAGTCACCTTTGACCCTGGCTTCATGAACACCGCAGCCACCACCTCGGCCATCACCTACATCGATGGCGATGCGGGCATCCTGCGGTACCGCGGATACCCCATCGAGCAGCTGGCGCAGCACTCCAGCTTCCTCGAGGTGTCCTACCTGCTGATCTACGGCAACCTGCCCACGCCCACGGAACTGGACGCGTTCGACCAGAAGATCCGGCGGCACACCCTGCTGCATGAGGAGCTCAAGGGCTTCTTCGGCGGCTTCCCCCGTGACGCGCACCCCATGCCCGTCCTCTCCTCGGCCGTTTCCGCGCTGTCCACCTTCTACCAGGACTCGCTGGACCCGTTCAACGCAGAACAGGTGGAAGTTTCCACGATCCGCCTGATGGCCAAGCTCCCGGTCATCGCGGCGTACGCGCACAAGAAGTCCATCGGCCAGCCCATGCTGTACCCGGACAACTCCCACAACCTGGTGGAGAACTTCCTGCGCCTCAGCTTCGGGCTTCCGGCCGAACAGTACGAAGTGGACCCCGTCGTCGCGAAGGCACTGGACCTGCTGCTCATCCTGCACGCGGACCACGAACAGAACTGCTCCACCTCCACGGTGCGGCTGGTGGGCTCCTCCAACGCCAATCTCTTCGCCTCAGTATCCGCAGGGATCAACGCGCTCTTCGGCCCGGCCCACGGCGGCGCCAACGAGGCCGTGCTCAAGATGCTCCGCCAGATCCAGGCCGACGGCACCAAGCCCGAGGACTACATGGAGAAGGTCAAGAACAAGGAAGACGGCGTCCGCCTCATGGGCTTCGGGCACCGCGTCTACAAGAACTACGATCCCCGCGCCAAGATCGTCAAGGCCACGGCCCACGAGATCCTCAGCAAGCTCGGCGGCAACGACGAACTGCTGGACATCGCCTTGCGCCTGGAAGAGAAGGCGTTGAACGACGACTACTTCATCCAGCGCAAGCTCTACCCGAACGTGGACTTCTACACCGGCCTGATCTACAAGGCCATGGGCTTCCCGGAGAAGATGTTCACGGTGTTGTTCGCCATCGGCCGCCTCCCGGGCTGGATTGCCCAGTGGCGCGAGATGATCAGCGACCCCAACACCAAGATCGGCCGCCCCCGCCAGCTGTACATCGGCGAGCCGGAGCGGGACTACCCGGTCCGCTAGCCTCCGGACCAATAACTGCAATTACGACGGCGGCTGCCCACCTTGCGAGGTGGGCAGCCGCCGTCGTTCATCACCACTTAAAGCAACGCGGGGTCACTCCACGCCCGATAAAGCGTCCTGGAAGGACGTTAAGTGACCCCGCGTTGCGGTTTTAAGCCAAGTAGCCATTCGGGTTGTTCTTTTGCCAGCGCCAGTGGTCCTCGCACATCTGGTCCACTGTCTTGGTGGTGGCCCAGCTGAGGTCGGCCAGGGCGGAGGTGGCGTCGGCCCAGAAGGCCGGGAGGTCGCCCGCGCGGCGGCCGGTGATCTCGTAGGGGATAGGCCTGCCCACCGCCTTCTCGAACGAGCGGAGGACCTCCAGGACGGAGGAGCCCTTGCCGGAGCCAAGGTTCCAGCGGAACACACCGGCACGGTCCGCAACGTGGTTCAGCGCGGCCACGTGGCCCTCGGCAAGGTCGACGACGTGGATGTAGTCGCGCAGGCACGTGCCGTCGGGAGTGTCATAGTCGCCGCCGAACACCATCAGTTTTTCCCGGCGGCCCACGGCCACCTGCGCGATGAACGGAACCAGGTTGTTGGGAATGCCCTGGGGGTCCTCGCCGATCCGGCCGGAGGGGTGGGCGCCAACCGGGTTGAAGTAGCGCAGCAGGGCAATGTGCCAGCGGGTGTCGGCTGACCCGAGGTCCGAGAGGATGTCCTCGATCTGCTCCTTGGTGCGGCCGTAAGGGTTGTTGGCCCCGATCTCCATCTTTTCGACGTAGGGGATGGGGTTGTGTTCGCCGTAGACGGTGGCTGAGGAGCTGAACACGATGGACCGGACACCGTGGCGGTCCATCACCCGGATGAGGTTCAGGGTCCCCACCAGGTTGTTGTAGTAGTACTTGAGCGGCTCGCGGACGGACTCGCCCACGGCTTTCAGCCCTGCAAAGTGGATCACGGCGTCAATGGCTCCGGCGGCGAAGACCCGCTCTACGGCAGCCTCGTCCACGAGGTCGACATTATGGAATTCGGCCGTCTTCCCGCTGAGTTCGGCTACCCGGCGGAGGGACTCTTCACTGGAGTTGACCAGGTTGTCGATGACCACGACGTCATGGCCGGCTTCCTGCAGGGACAAAACAGTGTGGGAACCAATGTAGCCGGTGCCTCCGGTGACCAGAATTTTCATGCCTCAACGCTATCCCAACTTCCCCGGCCGCTGCCGCCTCGTCCCGGATGCCGGGCAGCAGGTGCCATGTCCGATGCATGCATGCACGGCATGCCGGGGCCCGCAATAGAGCACATCCATGCTAAATAGAAGTAGTGCCCAAAATAGTAGATGCCGAAGCCCGGCGCCAGGACGTGGTTGAAGCAGTTCTCCGGATCATTGCAGGTGACGGGCTGGAACGGGCCTCGCTGCGGGAAGTGGCCGATGAAGCCGGGTTGGCTGTCGGCTCCGTACGGCACTATTTCTCCGGGAGCGAGGAATTGCTCTCCTTCTCCTTCACTGCGGTGGTGGACCGCATCGTAGGCCGCCTTGGAGCATCGCTGCCCGCTGTGCACGATGCAGTATCCGGCTCCGCCGGGCACCGCGGGGCAGTTTTAACCCTGCTGTGCGGAATCCTGCCCCTGGATGAGCAGCGGGCGCTGGAGGCGTGCGCCTGGATGGCGTTCAAGAATGCTGCCAGGGTCCGGCCGTTCCTCGCCGCTGAGGCAGACCGGAGCCACCGGGAGGTTGCGGTCATTGTGGGAAGCGTGGTCAGCGCCTTGATGCCGGAGGGCGAGCCGCAGGAAAGCCTTGTGCTGGAGGCGGAGCGGCTTCTGGCAACGCTCGACGGGCTGTGCATGCATGCACTGCTGCAACCCGGATGGATGACGCGCGAAATGTGCGTTGACGTCCTGGAAAGGCACCTCGACGGGATGTGATGACAGCCACTAACGTGGGCATTGGGGGGAATACACTGATTAGCAGGGGGCGCTGCCCGATCACCCAACCCCGGTAAGAGCACGCCACGGAAGGACATCGGATGCACCAGACAAGCGGTACCAGGTGGCAAATCACCACGGACACGTCAGGGCCCATGATGATAGCCCTGTACGTCCGGGATACGGCAGGGCTTGACGGGGCAGGCCAGCCATCCTTGTCCCATGCAGCGCCCAAGGTCCGCCGCGCCGACCATTCGCACCTGACCGCGGATGTTGGTGGTTTGAGTGCCCTGAAGACAGAGTGGGAAGCCTGGTGGGAACAGCTGCTCAAAGCCCATCCCCAGACGTCCCCGGAACTGTCCCCGCCCAACTTCGAGGCCTTCGGCAATTCACCCGCGCTGCAGCGGGTGCTGCAGGCACACTTCGGGGCTGCCCTTACCTGGGCGCGGGAGCGCAGGAGTGAGTACGCCGAGATTGAGGCGGAGCGGGCTGCAACCGGCGCTGACCAGCTTCTTGAGGACATGGTGGATGACAGGCTCATGGAGGTGGGCCGTGATTCCCGTGACTTCAAGCTGACCATCATCGAGCTGCCGTTGAACGAACAACGGGCCTGGTACATGGAGCCGGACAAAATCCTCATGAGCAACAAGCTGATGGGCGAGCCGGAGCTTTTCCGCAGCTACGTGCAGCCAGTGGTGGAGATCCTGGTTTAGGGAGTCTCCACCTCCCGCCTGGCCGAGCCGCCGGTCCTCAGCTGCGGGCGTCTCCCGCAGCCACCGTGATCCGCACCCCGCCCTCCGAATCCGCAGCTTCCTGCCAGCCGTCCCGCGCTGCACGGTTCCAGCTTCTGCCCGCCACCTCGACCTGCGTGACCTCAAAGCCTTTGGCGTTGGCGACCGCCCATTGGGCCACGGACCACGCCTGGCTTCCCGCGGCCTCGACCACCAGGGTCTCACCGTCAACAGTTGTTTCCAGCGGACCATATGCCTGGTCCAGCTCGGCGGACACTGCTGCGGCATCGCCGCCGGTGCCGGCCGCCCGAAGGGTGCATTGGACGGCCTCGGGCGTCTGGCCGGTCAGGCCGGAGGCAAAAGTCCGTCCCATTTCCTCGTGCTGCGCGTAGGCCGCGGGATAGGCGGAGCGCTGCACACGCTGGGCTGCCTCGGTAATTTCCAGTGACTCATACCCGGGGATTTTTACCAGGGCGTCGTAAAAGGCGTTCGCCGCATAGTACGGATCCATGATCTGCGCCTCGGTTCCCCACCCTTGGGAAGGACGCTGCTGGAACAGCCCGCGGGAATCCGGGCCGGCCTGGTCTCCATGCTCAATGTTGCGCAGCTTGGACTCCTGCATGGCGGTGGCCAGCGCAATGCTCGCGGCCCGCGGCGGAAGTCCGCGCTGCACCGCAACGGCGGTGATCAGCGCGGCATAGACGGCCTGGTCCGGGGCCAGCTCGGATGTCCGTTCGCCGATGACGGCCCTGCAGCGTTCCGAAACGAGGGTTTCGGAACGCTGCAGGAAAAACACGGCCGAGTAGGTGCCGCCGGCTACCAGTGCCAGGGTGAGCACCAGTACCGCGAGGGTGCGCAGGCTGCGTCTTCGTGCCATGGATGGATCAGTTGGCGTGCAGGGCGTCGTTCAGCTCCACGGTCTGGCCCTGGCGGGGGAGGACCTCCACCGCGCCCGTGGTGGAGTTGCGGCGGAACAGCAGGTTGGGCACGCCGGACAGTTCCGCGGCCTTGACGATCTTGGTGGTGTCTTCCCCCACCTCATCCTTTGGTCCCGGGATGCGGACGCGGGTTCCCGCCGTCACGTAGAGCCCGGCCTCAACCACGGAGTCGTCACCGATGCTGATGCCGACGCCTGAGTTGGCGCCCAGCAGGACCCGCTCGCCGATGGTGATTTTTTCCTTGCCCCCGCCGGAGAGGGTGCCCATGATGGACGCGCCGCCGCCGACGTCGCTGCCGTTGCCGGTCACGACGCCGGCAGAGATACGGCCCTCCACCATGGAGGTGCCCAGGGTTCCCGCGTTGAAGTTGACGAATCCTTCGTGCATCACGGTGGTGCCTTCGGCCAGGTGGGCACCCAGGCGCACGCGGTCGGCGTCGGCAATCCTTACACCGGTGGGCACCACGTAGTCCACCATGCGCGGGAACTTGTCGATGCCGTAAACAGTGACGGCGCCACGGCGCCGCAGCCGCGCGCGGGTGAGCTCGAACCCCTCCACCGGGGCGGGGCCGTAGTTGGTCCACACGACGTTGGGCAGGTTGCCGAAGATGCCGTCCAGGTTGATGGTGTTGGGCTGGACCAGGCGGTGCGAGAGGAGGTGCAGGCGCAGGTACGCATCGGCGGTATCGGCCGGCGCCTCATCGAGGTTGATCTGGACAAAGACCACTTTCTGTTCCGTGCCGCGGTCCTCGTCGGCGCCGTTCCCGGCGATCAGGGCGAGGGACTCATCTGCGTTTTCAACGGAACGCAGGTTCTCGGCCGCAACACCCAGGGCCGGTGCCGGAAACCACACGTCCAATACGGTGCCGTCACCGGTGGAAATGGTGGCCACGCCGAACCCGTAGGCAGAGCGTTCGTCGGTGGTTGCGTTCGAGGTTTCGGGCACGGCGGAAGAAGCAGTCTCAGTCATGGCCCCAGTCTATCGAGGGGCAGCGGCAGGGTCCGAACTAGACTGGCTTCGTGACTGCCGAAACCACTCCGGACCCTTCCACCCTGACGCTCGACCTCCGCCAGGACGTTGCGCTCCTTACAGCCGCCATCATGGACATCAACAGTGTGTCCGGGAATGAAACGGAACTGGCGGACGCCATAGAAGCGGCGCTGCTGGGCATCCCCCAATTGAGCGTGCTCCGGGACGGGGATTCGATGATCGCCCGTACTGAGTTGGGCTGTCCGGAACGGGTCATCCTGGCGGGGCATCTGGACACCGTTCCGCTGCCCCTGGCGGACGGTGCCAGAGGGACCGTACCCTCCACCTGGGCATCGGGTGTTCCCGGCAAAGGGATACTGTACGGCCGCGGCGCGACGGACATGAAGGGCGGCGTCGCGGTGCAGCTTGCGCTGGCCGCCGCAATGTTCGACGACGGCGCCTCGCCGAAGCGGGACGTCACCTTTGTCTTCTACGACCACGAGGAAGTCGAGGCCGTCAAGAGCGGCCTTGGGCGGCTGGTGCGGAACCACGGCCACCTGTTGGACGGAGACTTCGCGATCTTGCTGGAACCAACCCACGGGACGGTGGAAGGCGGCTGCAACGGCACCAGCCGGTTTGAGGTAACGACGGTGGGGGAAGCTGCCCATTCAGCTCGCGCGTGGATGGGCAGCAATGCCATCCACGCGGCAGCGCCCGTCCTGGAGAGGCTTGCGGCCTACCAGCCGGCAACCGTCAACGTGGACGGACTGGAGTACCGGGAAAGCCTCAACGCCGTAAAGATCAACGGCGGCACTGCCGGAAACGTCATTCCGGACCGCTGCGTTGTGGAGATCAACTACCGCTTCGCCCCGGACAAGACGCCGGACCAGGCCGAAGCCGTGGTGCGGGAACTCCTTGAGGGATTCGACGTGGTCCGTACCGATGCCGCCGCCGGGGCGCGGCCCGGCCTCCACCACCCCGCCGCGGCATCCTTCGTTGCGGCGGTTGGGGCCGAGCCTAAGCCCAAGTACGGCTGGACCGACGTCGCTCGCTTCAGCGAACTGGGGATCCCGGCAGTGAACTTCGGCCCCGGCGACCCGCTGCTGGCGCATAAGGACAACGAGCACGTGGACGCTGAAGCCATTCGGACCTGCCTGCGGGCACTGCAGGACTGGTTGTCCGACTAATCTCAAACGGCGATGGCCCGGACCAC
>NZ_JAUZVL010000022.1:0-71695 GCF_031844545.1 Arthrobacter sp. AB6 | reverse complement strand
ACACGTACAATCCGTCAGGACAGCAGCCAAAAAGCGTCGCAGACACACAGGGCCAGGCCAGGGGGTCCGGAGCTCTGCGACGGCGCCACCTGGCCCCAACAGCCGGCCGCGCCAGCGGACGCCCAAACAGGTGCGAGCCCTGCGAGCATGCACCATCACTACCGGTATGGCATGCTCGAAGGCGTAAGCAGCAGGATGTTTACACCCCAGGGCAGAGGGCCCATTCCCACCGGTTGCGGCCCTCTGCTTCGACCTGCGCGGTCATTAGAGTGTTGATACGAAGGGAAAGCCGATGGGTCTGTGGAGCTGGTTCGCCCGTCGGCGCAAGCCGGCAGCGGCTGCTGGTAGCCCCGCCTTCGCAGCGGCCATTGAGCCGAAGGAGCCGTTGACTCCTGAGCAGGTGGCAGATCTGAAAGCGGCGTGGGCCGAACTCGCCGAGGCGGCGAAAGAGTCAGCTGCCACCGGTTTTCATGCCTGCTCACGGGGCGGGAAGCCCTGGCAGGAAGATCCGGCAGCTGTGCGGAGCATGGCGGCGTTACTCCGCCGCGTTGACGCGGAGGACGCTGCTACGGAAGGTCCTACGGCCAAGTAAAAGCCAGCAGGGACGTTCGTGCTGGTTTCTCCTTTAAGCTGGGCCCATGGCCGAGTCCCTTCCGCCGGCACTGCACCCACCGGTCGCGGTGGCCCTGGCGAAACTCGTCAAGGCCTTCCCCGGCCCCAACGCACTGCCCGGCGGCCTGAACGCCGAACCCAAATTCGACGGTTTCCGCACTACCGCCTTTAATGACGGCGGCAAGGTGACGCTGTGGTCCAGACAGGGCAAGGAACTTACCCGAATCCTGCCGGACGCAGCTGCCGCTCTCGCAGAGCAGTTGCCTCCCGGTGTGGTCCTGGATGGTGAAGCCGTCATTTGGAACCGGGACCGGCTGGATTTCGATGCGCTGCAGCAGCGCATGGTCACCTCCAGGGCCGCGCTTCCAGCCCTGGCCAATGAGATGCCCGCGTCGTTCGTGGCCTTCGATGTTCTGGCCGTAGCAGGGCAAGACACCCGGGGTGTGCCATTCACCGGGCGCCGGCAGCTGCTCGAGGAGCTCGCCCGGGACTGGGCCCCACCATTGCACCTCTCCCCCATCACCAGAGACATGGACCTGGCAAAGACCTGGCTGCCGGATCTTCCCGCGACAGGAATCGAAGGACTCGTGTTCAAAGGCTCCCAGCCCTACGAGGCCGCCAGGATCTGGCTGAAGCTCAAGCACAAAGATATTTGGGACGTGGTGTGCTCGGCCGTGATCGGGTCCGTGACCCAACCACAGGCCATCATCGCCGGCCTGCCCATCGGCGGCGAACTGAAGATTGTCGGCCGCTCGACCCTCCTGTCCACGAAGGCCGGTCGTGAACTGGGCCGCCACCTCCACCCCGCCGGACCCAGGCACCCCTGGCCCGAAGAGATCAGCGAATCCTCCCTGAACAGATTCAGCAAGGACAAAGGTCCCGTCCGGCTGACACTGATCGAACCAGTCGTGGTCGAGGTCTCAGCCGACGTCGCCTGGTCCGGCACGTCCTTTCGACACCCCGTCACTTTGAAGCGTGTCAGGCCCGAGCTGAACCCTGCAGAAGTCAGCGTTCCCCCTGAACTCAACAACAGGCACCGCTGACGACGGCGCCGCGGCGGGTTACACCCAGTGTGGACAGCTTTGAGATTCATCCTCCGGTCTCCACCTGCCCACAATGGGCATAACCCGCTCCGGTTTCCACGGTGCGATTGCTCAAGAACCGTTCTTTGTCGTACCCCTCCCCCCACAATGAAACCTGCGGCTTGGACGGCCGCTTTTTATTGGCGTGTCTATTCGAATGTATGTTCTAAGGTTGTGTTATGGGACCGGAGCAAGCTGCCGCGCTGCAGGCGCAGTACGCGCGCCGCGCCGGCCCGATCGGGCTGACCGTGGAAGAGCTCGATTTCGAGCACTTCCCCGCTAAAAACGGGTACCCCGGGATCCCGGTGAAGGCGTGGATCCGGTTCCCGAACTGCGCGGAGCTCGTGGACGGGGAAGTCTTCGCATGGACAGCGAAAGCGGCCGAAGTGACTTGGAAGGACGGCCCGGTGACGTACCGGACCTGGGTGTGGAGCTCGGCGGTCACCCGCCGGGAAGACATGATGAACAGGAATTTGGGAGAGCGGACCAACCGTGACAGCAACAGTAAGTGAAACACCCATAGACGCCCCCGTGGACGTCCGCTTCACGGCGGCCGGCACTCCCCTGGCAGTCCGCTACGACGGACGGGTGTGGGCGGTCGCAGCGGAGCCGCTGCACTGGTTCACCAGGGACTCCTGGTGGGAGACCCAGCGAACTGTTCCGGTCGGCGTCGGAAACGTCGTGGACATCGAGTTCTGGAGGGTCCAGGTGAAACTCTCATCCAACTCAGTCCTGCGGACCTTCGAGCTGCGGCGGGACCCGCTGTCGGAGCAGTGGCTGCTGGAGACCATCACTGACGACTAATCCCCCCCCCATCGGCCAGTTGCGTCCTGGCTCGGATCTAGTGCTTAAAGACCCCTCCAAACCGACCGGGGCTTGAAGGGGTCCTGTCGAGCAGCGGCTGAGGCTTCATCAATGGCTATAACGAGCTACGACTAGAGCTTGTCTATCCAGGTTTCCTCTTCCCGATCGTCCCAAGCGGAACGGGAAGACTTTGGCTTATACGATCCTCGTTGTTCGATAACTGTCAGGATTCGCCGTGCCTCAACAGCATGTAGCTCGCGAAGAGAGCTGACGTCACGAGTAAGGATGGAATCGACTAGCGCCTTCCGCTCCCCTTGGTCGGTCATACCAGGCGTCCCGGATCTGCTGGACCTGTTCGGGCCGAATTAGCATTTCTTGCAATGCCGCAAAGGCTGGCTGACTTGGAAGATCAAAGAGGCCCGGGCTATCGCTCACGTAAAGAATCCTAGCTTGCCGCTATTCTCGTACCAGCTGACACTCAGTTTCTTTGTCAAGCGGCTGCTTTCCCCGATGGTGTAATGGCAGCACACTGGCCTTTGGAGCCGATAGTCGAGGTTCGAATCCTCGTCGGGGAGCTTCCAGTCGAATATCCGGGTCTGGTCCTGTCGCTACAGTCGATTCCGGTCCAACGGTGGAACTTCTGCGCCGCGGCCGGCGGAGCCGGCTGTCTGAAGCAGGGACCACTACGATCCTGAGACCGAGGAGACCCATCAAGGGTCGATGAGAAGGGGGCCTGCCATTCGACATATATTAGGGACCGAGCTTGGAGGGAAAAGCTTCTGGTTCTAACCCCTCGGCAACAAGAAGCGAGACGCGCCCTGGTACAGGAGTGCGCCGAAATTTGAGGGGTGGAGCATGGCACATATTGACGCGCTGATCGACAAGGTGTCCGATCCAGAGTTGAAGCGTCTACTTCGCGAACAGGTGGACGGCCTCCTACAACGTAGAGATTTCGGACTCGTCTTCCAAGAGCACAAGCCGGAAGTAGTCGAGCTTCCCAACTACAGAATTCGTCCCGGTTGCACCGTTCGGCCCATCGTCGCGACCGACACCTCCGAATGGCGGGTAACAGCGGTAAGGGGCGAGGTTGCCTCACTGGAGTCAGGTGAAAATTCGTCAACCGCTTTAGTGAAGGACCTCGTGGTCATTCGTGAATTCGGTGAGGCAATCTACCCGGGACTTCAATCCCGCGGCCTCGTTTCGAAAAGCTCTGACAAGCCATTCCATAGCGTCATCAACTCCGAGAACTTTCATGCCCTGGAAACCCTGCTGTACGCATACGAGAAAAAAGTGGATGCGATTTACATCGATCCCCCGTACAACACTGGTGCGAGAGACTGGAAGTACAACAACGACTATGTAGATGGCATCGATGACTACCGCCACAGCAAATGGCTTGCGTTCATGCAACGCCGGCTGGAGCTTGCCGAGCGTCTGCTGAATCCTGCGGACTCTGTTCTAGTGATCACCATCGATGAGAACGAGGTGCATCACCTCGGCGTCCTCTTGGAACAGCTCTTCCCGGAGACCACGCGGCAAATGGTCACCATCGCCATCAACGGGAAGGGAGTCTCCAAAAACGGGCAGCTGTCTAGCGTTGAAGAATACGCCTTCTTCGTCTACTTTGGGTCGGCTAAACCAAGCCCCGTAGCTGACAATCTGTTTAACGACGAGCAAGAAACAACGTCAACCGGAGAAGCGGATCATTGGGCCAGCCTCCTTCGGCGCGGCACAGATGCGAGCAGGTACGACCGGCCGGGGATGTTCTACCCCTTTTTTGTGGATCCAGCACTCAAGCGAGTGGTCGAAATTGGGCGACCCCTGGAAGCAAGTGAATCCCGTACAGATGTTGAAGCTCCTGCCGGGCTAGTAGCCGTATGGCCCCTCCGTACAGACGGCAGTGAGGGAAGATGGCAAACAGGCAAGATCGGGTCACAGGATCTCCTTGACCAGGGCTATCTGAAACTTGGAGCGTATAACCGCCGCCGGGACCAGTGGGCTATTAAGTACCTATTCAAAGGGCAACGGGAGCGCATTGAATCCGGGGCGCTGGAGATTACAGGCAGGGACGAGAACGGTGCCGTCCTGCTGTCTGAGCGCCAACAGCGAGTAGTAAGCGGCAAAACAATGTGGAACAGATCCCGACATAACGCCGGGAGCTACGGGAGCGGACTTCTTCGTGCTCTGATCCCAGGCCGATCATTTCCATTCCCGAAATCCCTGTACGCGGTAGTAGACACGCTGCGCCTGATGGTTGGATCCAAACCGAACGCTCTGATTCTCGACTTCTTCGGCGGCTCCGGAACCACTGCTCACGCAACGGCCTACCTCAATGCTGAAGATGGTGGGCGGCGGCGCTCAATAGTGGTGACTAACAACGAAGTATCCCCTGACGAGGCCCGACAGCTAAGGGAAGCCGGGCACGTACCCGGCGATCCGGAATGGGAGGCCCTGGGAATCTTCGAGCATGTAACGCGTCCACGGTTGGAAGCCGCATTCACCGGCCTCACGCACACGGGAGACCCAGCCCCAGGAAGCTATCTCAACGGAACTGCCTTAGCAGCGGGGTTCGATGAAAACATTGAATTTTTTGACCTGACTTATGAAGATCCTGATCTCATCAGCATGGGGCGGAAGTTTGAAATGGTGGCTCCGCTTCTGTGGCTCAGGGCGGGAGCTTGCGGTCAACGCATTGATACCCCATCTGAGGCTTGGGCGATTTCGGAGAACGGAACGTACGGAATTCTCTTCGACGAAGAGAAGTGGCGCGATTTCGTTCTTGAGGTTTCCAGCAGATCGACATTGACCCACGTGTTTGTCGTTACCGACAGCAAATCCGTCTACCAGCAGGTTCATACCGAGCTGCCGGACCATGTGGAAGCTACCCAGTTGTATGAAGACTATCTTCGAACATTCCGCATCAATACGGAGGTACGGGCGTGAGGTTCACCCTTAAGGACTACCAGGAAGCGGCTTTCCGCGACGTGGTTAAGGCCCTGCGAAAAGCGACTCGTGATCACAGCGAGGACCCCGATGAACAGTACGCTGTAACTCTTTCAGCTCCGACCGGAGCTGGTAAGACCGTTATAGCTTCTGCCGTCATTGAAGCCCTTTTTAACGGATCAGACCTGGTTGCAGAGGATCCTGAAGCGACTGTTCTATGGGTGACCGATGATCCTGCACTGAATGAACAGACCAAACAAAAAATGTTGTCTGCCTCCGACTTGGGACCCGCCCAGCTGGTAACCATCGATTCATCCTTCGATCAGCAGACTTTTGATCCAGGCAAGGTTTACTTCCTCAACATCCAGAAGTTGGCCAGATCTAATCCTCTGACACGCAGCAACATCAATGGCCGCACTACCTCGCTGTGGGACACAATCGCTGGGACTATTGCCGGTCGAGGGTCCCGCTTCTACGTAGTGATTGACGAGGCACACCGCGGGATGAGAGCAGAGGGTGATAGGGAAACCATCGTTTCCCGGATCCTGAATGGTCAGAATGGCACGAGGCCGGCACCTATTGTGTGGGGTATCTCTGCCACTCCTCACCGATTTGACGCAGCAATGGCGCAGCGGAACTCAAAAAAGGTTTCGGTAGCTATTGCTGATGTCAGGTCCTCTGGCTTGCTCAAAGATTTGATCTTGCTCGACAACCCTGCGGCATCGCAGCCAACAGGCGATACCACTTTGGTTCGAGCGGCTGTCGGGAAAACTCTGGACTTTGCGGCGGCGTGGGAGCAACACGCTACATCAGAGAGTGACACTGCCGTTTTGCCGGTACTGGTCGTTCAGATCGGCAACAGCCCTACGGACGCCGAACTGGAAGAATTGTTGGATTCGGTCTTTGGCTCTTGGCCAGGGCTTCTAGAGCAGAACGTCGTGAACACTTTTGGCGAGCGGTCATCGCTGAGCATTGGATCGCGCACAATTCGCTATATGCTTCCGCAGGACATACAGGACAACACTGAGGTGCGGGTGGTTCTTTGCAAGGATGCCATCTCAACCGGGTGGGACTGCCCCCGCGCTGAAGTGCTGGTCTCTTTCCGCCGCGCCCAGGACCATACGTACATCACGCAATTGATCGGGCGTATGGTTCGCACTCCCTTGGCGAGGCGCATAGCGGCAAACAAAGTGTTGAACACAGTCAACATATTTTTGCCCTACTTCAACAGAGACCAAGTGCAATCCATCGTTGACTCATTCGCCTCTGGTCAGAATGATGAGCCGCCCGTCCCGATGATTTCCAACCCGGTGTACCTGCAGCGGAACAGCGAAGTACCAGCGGTGGTGGCTGAAATCCTTGCCTCTATCCCCACCTACATAGTCCCCGGGAAGATTTACCGCACCCAAGTGTCCAGGCTTTTCCGTTTAGCCGCGCTTTTGGTGGGCGACCATGTGGTCGAAGACGCCATCAATCATGTCCGTCTCCACCTTGTTGGAACGCTGGAGGCACACAGACTGCGGTTGGAAGCGGACGGAACCTTTGAAAGAAGTCTTCGCCAGATCCGGAGTCTACGAGTTGAGCGATCGGTGGCGCTGTTGGCCGCAGAGTCCATCGCGGACTTGACCCTCTTCGAGGGAACTTACGAGATGAATCTCGACAGCAACAATGTCGAGGATCTATTTAGGGTGGCCAAGCGGAAGCTGCCGGAGGGCATCGCCCTCGCCTACTGGAACAGGTTGGTAGATAGTCAGGGTGACGACTGGGATCCTCTGGCCGCGAAAGCCGAGGTCGCAGCCCTCGCTCTCCACCCTGAGGTCATAGCAGGAGTCGAGTCGGCCGCCGAAAGTTTGGTTCGCGAGTGGTTGCGGGAGCACCATGGCTCAATATCGCGTTTGCCAGATCGGCTGCGCGCTCAGTATGAACCGATCCGACGTGAAGCCCGAGACTCTGAGCTATCTATACTCGTTCCGCCGAATAATGACGTTGTCCAGGAAACCACCCACAACTGGCGGAAGCACCTCCTATCCGACAGCAGGGGAGCATATCCCAAGGAATTTAGGGGATGGGAAGCAGCCGTTCTAAATCTTGAACTAGCTGACCAAGACCTCGTTGGCTGGTATCGGAACCCCACCGGGACGGATGCTGCACTAAGGGTTCCTTATCCTGGACCCCATCACGACAGACCAATGTATCCAGATTTCATCTTCTTCCACTCCACAGATGGGGGAATCCGTCCCTCGATAGTCGACCCGCATGGATACAACTATCAAGACGCAGCGGCGAAGCTGAAAGGGCTCGCCCGTTATGCGGAAGCACACGGAGAACTGTTTGCACGCATTGAGTCGGTCATTGAGGACCAAGAAGGACGCCTCGTCGCCCTCGATCTGAAGTCTCCGACTGTCAGAGAAGCAGTGGAAGCCAACTATGGAGAGAACGTACTCTCCACATACGAAGAACACGGAGGCTACCTTTCCTAGGGGCAATAGGAGGGGACAGACAACCTCCGCTGCGGACGACTACCGCCCAACAGCGTGAGGAGAGCCGGTCAATGATCCTAGGTTTTTCGGGGCTTACATGCAGAGTGGCTGCTAAACCGGTACACACCGAGGTGTCCCATTTCCTTGAACCCGGGACAGCCCTCTAGGTAGCCAGCAGATGCTCACTTCAACCCACATTTGACGAACCCATCCTCTTCGCAAAGCTTCTAACAACCTTTGAAACACGGTTCCTCTCCCATCCAGGGGAGTTGAGAGGGACCCCCCTCTGTTGGAGGTGCTGGTCCAGCGGGAACGAAGGGCTATCCCTTCTCCACGAAACCAAAATCTCGAGGATGTCATGGCCAAGGTCGGCGGCATTCTCCAACATGATCAGGTCTTTGAGAGTGATCATGGCGACCGCAGCGCTGAACTCCTCGGAATGCCCCAGGGACAGTAGGCGTTCCTGAGCCCGTCGTTGAACCGGTATGGTCCAGGGCAGCCCCGTTTCACCCGTCAGCACTAACGGGACACAGGTATAGTGCCCTTCACCGTGGAGGCGGGCCTCTTCCTCGAGCAAGCTGATGGTGGACGACAGTTGCTGCGCTTTGCGTGCGGTCAGGACCTTATCAAGTTCATCGTCCAGCGCGAGGCTGGATGCATTGGCAAAGACAACGGGACGGGGCATCGCCCTCTCGGTGACTTCGATCAGCAACCAAGTGTGGCCCGATCGAACCGCGTAGTCGCAAATACGGGGCAAATCTTTCCTGCCCTCCGCGAGCCTCTTCCGCAGGCGTTCTTCATCAAAGACCTGCAGCTTTCTCTTGAAAAAGATCCTGCGTAGAGCAGCACCTGCCTCATATTCGAGGATGTCCCTGGTGCACTGATGGAAAGCCTCTTCGCGTTTCCGGTCAACATTCCTGAGATACTGACGGACATCCCAAAACGTGGTCTCACTCAAGGCACGCTGCATCACGAAGTTCGGGCTCAGCATAAGTAGCTCTCCCGACTCCAACCGGATGAGAGGGTAGCGCCGGAATGCATCGAACTGAAACCTAGACGACCCCGGCGCGGCCGCATCATTACGGATCAGCTTTCGGATCTCGGCCACTGGATAAGATGTCACGGCCAGGAAGTGTTCGATCGCTTCCAGTGGCAAACCCAGTGTCGTAAAGAACTTATCCGGGAAACGTACATGCCCGTGAACGGATGCCTGTGCATAGATGTTGAACGCGACAGCAGCGAAATCAACTAATTCAACCCCGGTCGCTTCATGAAAAAGCTCCTGAGGTTCGCCCCCCACAGTCTCGGCCGTTTTCGTTCGCTTTGGCCAGTTTCGAAACCACGTTCGTTCAAACCAAACTAACTGGCGACCAACCCAAAGAGTTCGATTGAAGTGATAGTTTGCGATCAGCTCGCTAGCCAGCGACACATCCATGCCGCCCCACGTCGCCCCACCTGCGTCCTTTGGTCCTTGATCATTGTCGTCTGCTATACCGAGCAAGCAGATCACCAGCATGTCGAGTCCGTCCACAGACTCTTTGGCCGGACCTTCCGGGCAGTACAAGAGAGCTTCCTTGGCAGCGAGCAGAAGCATCTGCGGAGCAAACAACGTAACGCCAAAGGTCGAGCCGATTTCAAGGTAGGTCCGCAATCGAGGGTTTCGAACCTTTGCAGCCCACTTCCGGTCCAGCTCCGCGTTCGTTCCATCTGAGAGGGTTGCGCGAACCTCAATATCCGTGAGGATCTGAGCAATGAGGGATAACGCCTGCCCACTGGAAAGTTGCTCCCAGAATGCGATCCGAATCTCTAGGGGTGCACGTTCTCCTAGTAATTCGGAGGCCGTTGCATATGTTCGAATTCCCGGGATATGCATCGGGAAAGGTGAAGGCAATGAGCCGGGATCTGGCATGCACCCAGCTTAGGTTTGATCAAGCTATAAGCAGTTGCACGAGGGGCAGTGTCCCACTTCCTTGGAGTGAAAGCGAGCCGGCCAGGGCACTCGCTCGGTCGAAGTGGCTCCCTAACTATCAGACCCAACTCCGTGGCGTTAATGCCGTTCTGAGTTGCTCTACGCGACACTGGCACCATGAGTCCAAATGTTCCCCCTCTCCTCGTCGGACCACTGGGAGAAGAGCCTGCAACACAAGGGTCCTTTCCTTGGATTCGGGACAAGTGGCGGGAACACATGCACGATTTGCCCGACGTCCTTAGAACCCTGGATCAGCTTCCGGACAGGGTCGACCGTCAGTCCACGCGGGCCGTCGTCCTGTCCGAACTCGCCCAGGGGCGAGTGCTATCCGCATTTATACCTGCAATGGTTTGGGGATGGGGTACGACAGGCCTGGGTCCCGTGCGTACCAGGTGGGCGCTCACGCAAATCGACAACAGGAGCGATGACGCCCTGCAATTGCCAGTAGATCCGACTGTCGCCGAGCGCTTGGACGCCGGCGCCCGGGCGGTCCGTAAAGACGGTCCCCTCGGCGCATTCAGGCTGATGAACAATGCCGGACGAATAAAACACCTCGGCCCGTCGTACTTCACCAAATGGCTTTACTTCAGTTCGGCCTTGCAGGGGCCCGACGACGCTGCTGCAGCTCCCATCCTCGATAAGCGGATAGTTGACTGGCTGCGTGAGCACGCCGACATTTCTCTGGATGCAGACAAGTCACCCTCGTACGCGGACTATCTGGAATTACTCACCGACTGGGGAGACCAGTACGGACGCACCCGAGTTCAGGTCGAGAAAGCAATTTTCAAACTTGCAACCGGCCGAGGCTAAAACCCTTGGAGGACCCGGCATGAAAAGGATTCTTCGATGGATTGCAGGCACCGCCGTGACGATTGCCTTCCTTGCAGGTCGTCTCTGCTTTTTTAGCGCGAGCCTTGCCTATGAAGAAGCGGGACGATGGTTTGCCCGAGCCACCTACAACACTGAGTGCACGCCAACCGGGCCGCCGGGATGCGCTGACCTGCTCCTTCAGCAACCTAATTGGCCGTCCGGGGTTGAGGTAAGAGACAAGGACGTCTTGCTCGCTGAGGCCAGTGCCCTCCACAACACAGGTTCCGGAATACTGAGCCTGGGTGGCCTGCTCATGGCTGCGACTGGAGTGCTGCTTGCCAGCAGTATCTTCTCCGGTCAATCCATCGGCCACGGTAAGGGAGGAACTTCATGCCGGCTCAAAAAGGCCGTATCCCAACTCTGGAGCAGCACGCCGTGCGCTGAAAACCATCCTTGAAAGACGCGGAAAAGCTGCCTGTCCGTGCCTATCCATGCAATGTTTGCAACGCATGGCACCTGACCTCCGCAAGTCGTTCCAGCAGACAGAATCCATGGTGGGCAAAGAAGCCCAGATGACTGATCCCGCATTTCAAGCAGGCGGGCAGCCCGGGGGTCTCACTGCCCCCAGACGGACCCCAGTTCGTCAGCCAACACGAACACCATTTTCACCGAGGAACTCGCGGGCACGGCCCACCTGGCGGTCTGTGGAAAAGGCATACCACTGTTCGTTAAGATTCTCACCGTGGACGAGGTCGCGGAACCTCGAGAAGGCACCTTTGCCTTCGATAACACGCTCCAGCCGCTGTCGGATGGCCTGGTCATGCTGCCGCTCGGCGAATGCAGCCATGTCCTGCCAGGCATTCCGGGAACCGGCGCGAAGGACTCGAAGCCAACGGTCCGGCTCCTCCTCCACGTCGATGGCGGCGCCCTCCTCGACCAACATCTGATCAGTGGCGCTGTCGTCGTATACCTGCCCGGTGTGCAGGTCAACGTAGCCGCCCGTCGACAGGTCGAGATCCCCTTCCAGCACGGTGGTGAGCATGTCCAGGTCTACCGGCACTACCCGGCCAGTCAGCGGCACGCGGTGCAAACCTGCCAGCAAGTCCCTCCGCCAGCAGCTGGTCACCAGCGCCACCGCGCCAAGTCAGCCGGTCGATGACCGACATCGCCACCGGCTCGGCTTCCTGACGCCTGTGCTCTAGCGCCAACCGGGCAACCCCCGCGTGTGTTCTCACAAATAGTTCTCGAAACGGTACAGTCGAACTAAGACGCCGAACCGAGTTTTGAGAAGAAAACACCCCTATGGCCACACACCGCATCGGCTACGCCCGGGTCTCCAACCGGGACCAGAACCTGGACCTGCAGGTCGAAGCCCTGAATAAGGCCGGATGCGACAAGATCTACAAAGACACCATCAGCGGCACCAAGTCCCAACGCCCCGGCCTCGACCAGGCTCTGGACAACCTGCGCCACGGTGACACTCTGGTGGTGTGGAAGCTGGAGCGCCTGGGCCGGAGCGTGAAAGACCTCCTGGACTTCGCCGGCGGACTGAACGACCGCGGCGTAGGATTCGTCAGCCTCACTGACGCCATCGACACCACAACGGCCTCCGGACGCTTCTTTTTCAACGTCATGGCGTCCCTCGCCCAGATGGAACGGGAACTCATGGTCGAACGCACGCAGGCCGGCCTACAGGCCGCACGCCAACAAGGACGGGTCGGCGGCCGCAAACGCATCATGACAGATGCCAAGATCCGCTCAGCCCGCAAACTCCTCAAACAAGGAACACCGCCGCGGGAGGTCGCCGACACCCTAGGAGTCTCCGTCCCCACCCTCTACCGATGGGTCCCGGCAACAGGAGAGACACAGGCGCCAAAGAAGTAGGTCCGGCAGCTTGGTGCAGAGGACTGTTGAGCAGAGTGCGCTCTCGTGCAGGCCCTTCTGAAATTTCAATATCCCTACTCGTCTGCACAACCCCGGAATTCCGCGGGCGTTTGTGCAGCCGACTTGTGAAAACGACAGTAGGCATGCCGGAGGCGGGTCAGAAACGGTTGTTATTGACTACCCTCGGACACGGCAGTTAGTGGCTAATAATTACGTCAAGACGTAATTATTTTTTGAGGCGGTCCCTGACCGCCTCATCCAGGAAGTCGATGATCGAAAGTCCGTGCTCGGCCACATAGTCATCCATCTCGTCTCTGAGTTCGATTTCGATCTTTGAGGAGAAAGGTTCCATCCGACGTTTGCTTCGAGGACGGCCGGGTCCAGGCCGCCTGTTTGTCGATGCTCGAGGAGCAACCTCTAGCGGGTCAGGTGACTGTGCACGCGAAGGTTCCGTAGACCGCTCTTGCCTACTGTCGCTTCGGGAGGTCAGAACATCGACTACGTCCGCAGCGGGTGCCTTGCGGATCGCTGATTTTCTCTCTACTGGCATCAGTTGACTCCATCGATAAAGCGAGCATGCTCGATGAACTTTTCGGTCATGATTACAGCTCCCCTGCTGTTGAGCTTTGTAAGAGGGGCTCTCGAACTGACAGAGTCCTGCATGGCGGTCCTGAGCGGAAGGTGAGGACTCCTTACGTCTTGCCCATAGGCAGCCTCCAGTTCGCCGATTTGGAAGGCATGCTCCCCTGTCAGGGGCGAACTGGTCTTGTTGATGATGATTCCTAGGAACTCAAGTGCCGGATTCAGGTGCGGTAACGACTGCACTTTCTTCACTGTCTCCAGGAATTCGGTGACGCCTTTCACCGAGAAGGCCGCAGGCTCCGTTATGGCAAGGACTCGATCAGCCCAAATAAGGCCATTGAGCGTAAGACGACCCAACGCGGGAGGAAGATCCAGAAGAATGTGATCGTATGCCATCAATTCCTCAGCGCCCCAGGCGGCGGTCTTCAACCGCAACTCTGGTGTCATGATGCTTTCCGATTCCAGCCGCGCAAGCGATTCGGAGCTCGGAATGAGATCAATGCCAGGCCAAGAGGTCTCGGTGATGGCCTGACCCAAAGTGCCGGCATCTCCCCCATACAACACGTCGAAAACGTCGAACTCACCGGAACCTTCAAGTGCTTCGGTGACGTTTGCCTGAGGATCCAGGTCGATCACCAGCACTTTTTTGCCAATCAACTTCAGGCCGGTGGCAAGACCCAATGTCACAGAGGTCTTACCGACTCCGCCCTTTCGGTTCCCTATCGCAGTTACTTTCACGTGTCACCTCAATTGCAATTAATAAATCTGGCTGTCTGCCCATCTATCAATCCGTCAATCAATCTATCTTTATGTCATGACGTATTTATTAGTGCCGAGGCGGTACACGTCCGCCCCAAGCTCAAACTGGACATCTGGCTATCAATCTATCCGTCTATCTTTACGTCATGACGTATTTATCTCGGCGCGTCGCTACATAAAAGCGAAGCTATAGAGGAAGAGGGGCGGTTCCCAAGATCCAACGCCTTGGCTCCAGGAGGCGACGGAGAACTATCCCTGGGGCGTCACATGGGCCACCAGCTGCTCGCCAGAAAAAAGCCCGGGAGTGGCCCTCAAGGACTTCCACTAGCACTGCATGGTCGCGCCTTTAGCGGCCACCGCATGAGAACGCGATAAATACGTCTGGATTTATTTCATATGTCGCTAGTCCCAAGAGGGCTGGGCACACACCCGTACTCTAGGGCACAAGACTCAAGGGCTATTGCGTGACGATGACGTCTTCATAGCGCCAACATTGGGGCCGACTCGTTTGAGCCGGGGACACTCTGGAGTTACCAGCCCTTCTAACCGAAGACACTTCCAGGCCCAAAGCCTGAGGGTGCACAGAGTTCCGCAGAAGAGCCGCCCCACCAGCAACAGTAGAACGCCACAATAATAAATACGTCAAGATTGATTCTCTCCGCATGCTCCTTTGTCCGACCGCGGGGTTCACGACAGGCGGCAAGAACTAAGAGAGTCTTAGGCCGCTTTCCATAAGGCAGAGACAATGGGGGGTGCCAGCCAATGAGATTCACGCCCGAGATCGTGAAGATCCTCCTCGACTTGCTTGCAGGCCTTCACCGTAATGCAGTCCTAAGTCTTTCCTGTCATTCCGGCCTCAAGCTGCATGCCAAATTGCCGCATCGTCGGGTGGTATCCAGTACTCGTCCCGTTCTAGATCAAACAGGTCAGTCTCTTCGACCTTGGGGGTACGAAACCGGTCTAGGTAGGCGTGCCAAGCAGCTCGTTCATTCCGGTTACGGCTGATCTGATCAAGGTAGTCATCCATCACACCGAGTCGTGCCGCGAGCATGCGTAAGTTGACTGTGGTGGTCTTCCACGCGTGTCCCTGGCGTTGGACCATACCCAAGGCTTCCATCTCGGCCAACGCGGCCGAGCATGCATTCCGGCTGACACCGGTGGCCCGCACGAGATCCGCAGTTTTGGGGGAGTGGCGGCCGCGTTCGATGGCTTCGTACACCAGCGCTGTAGCATCCCCGAGTGCCCGAAAAACAGGCCGAATGGCATGAATCTTTCCTTTTCGCCAAGCTAGTTCGCGGGCTAGTTGTTGGTACTGCTCGGGGAGCTGGATGAGGTACACGTCGGCGGCTTTGTGACGTGCGTCCATGACTTTAGTCAGGATTCCATCGGAGGCAGCAACCAGGACGGGCAGAAGCCGCGCAATGGTGACGTGGTGTTTTCCCATCGCCACAGCAAGAGTTCGACATCCAACATCAAGAACATCAGTTTCCTTGGCTCTCATGTAGCCCAATAGCCCACGAATGAGCAGGCGGAGGCTGAGGCCTTGCCGGCCTCTGGCTTGCAGTCTGTGATCGAGGACTGCGTAAAGGACATTTTCCAGATCGTTTACGAGCTGCTGCACACCAGCGCTGCTAAGTTTCCCTGCCCCCCCTGTGGTTAAAGTTGGGCTTGTGTTGTTAATAGGGGCACTCTTTTTCCTGTGTTTACGGGGGAGTCGTTTCTGAAGGGTTTGGTTGGAAGTGAGGGACTGGGCTTTGGTCCACTCGTAGGGCAGGAGTCGCGCCTGGCGTTGCGGGGTTCCGTATAGGGCGGCCAGCCCCGGGAACTGGCCGGTGAGTTCGTTCTCGACGTCTTGCAGGGACCAGCCGCAGGCGCTGAAGTGGTTCAGCACGGCCATGCGAGCCTCGGATGGGCCCTTGTACCTGGCCGTGTCGTACAGGCCAGTTCGGGCGACCTTGCGCAGCGGCGCTTCACTACCAGCGTTTAGCGGTAGTGCTGGCAGAATCCCGGTTCGCTGTCCGGCAACAGTCTTGGCTGCCCGGGCTTTGAGTGCGCGCTTCCGGGTTAGCTCCGGAGCCAGCGCGGACCGAAGCTCCATCAGCGCAGAGGCTGGGTTGCGTCGCCGCAGGATGTCGTAGGCCTGGGAGAGTGGAGTGATTAGGGTTTGGTGCCCGCCAGCCTTGTGCACCGATCCAGGGACGCGGATACATCCATCCGTGATGTTTTGGTGCGGACTCGGATCCAGACTCCTCGCCATCAGTGCGAGTGCTTCGACCAGTTCCCTGGCTTCAGTTGCGCCGATACGGTCCCGCAGCGGGATGTACAGGTGGCGGCCGCCACTAGGGGAAAAGTCCTCAACAAAAACCAACCCGCACGCCGACAACAACCGCCCCACCCGGGCAGCGTCCGCGTCAACCACACCTTTGAGGGCCTTGGACGTGTCAAAGTCCAGGCACAGCGTGGCAACACTGCCATCCGGGCCATGCACCATTACCGCCGCAGGACGTTCCGGCAGTACCCGAGTGATTTTCGGTGCGTTGCTCGGCCGGGGGTACTGAAACCGCGAGCCAATCCAACGACCAAATCGGTAAGAAGGGGCGCCAGCAATCATCGGAGCAAGGCTCCATGCATCTTCTGGCTTCACGTACGGCGCGACACCCATAAGGGCATGCGTTGACGCCGATACCGGTTCCGGTACCATGGTGTGCAGTAGTTCCTTTCGAGGTAACACAAATGGCACCCACAGCGTGGGTGTTGTAAAAGTTCAGATCGTGTCCCGCCAAGAACTGGATCTGGACTTAATGCTTCGAGAAGGCCCGCCTAGTGCGGGCCTTCCTCTTTTAAGAGGCGATACGGCCGATAGGCAGTTCCCCCTGGCCGGCAACGAATGTCATGTCGATGGCGGCGAGCTTTTCAGCAACGGCATGTGCGATGAACTCACTAGCCGACTGCCCTTGGTGATCTGCTACAGCGAACAACTTTTCTGCGTCTGCAACGGGGAGCCGGGTAGTCAGAACATGACGGTCCCCTTTGGAAGGGCGTCCTCCGCGTGCGCGTTTCTGAATTGCCATGCCCCTCACGTTAGTTTCTGAAACGCTGGGGACTGGACATAAAGTACGGCGTGTCGGTTTCATCGCTCTTAGAAACCTTTTGCGACGGCGGCGGCTGCGGCAAGCCACGCGCGCTGGGTAGCTGGTTGGAGGGCGTCGTAGCGGATGGGGCCATTGACCAGTGCGGGGTCGTAGGGGATTCGGACCACGGCTCGTACATGGGGGGCGAAGCCGTCAGCGATCCGTCGGGCCTCGTCCTTGGCGCGTTTGAGGGCGTCGCCGCTCATGCTGCGCTTGGCGTCGGTGGATTCGGACACGATGACGACGGCGTTGCGGGCCAGCTCGGCGTCGTGGCCGCCGCGGGATTCCAGGGTTTGGAGAGTCAGGCGCGCGGCCTCGGCGCGGTCTTCGATGGCTGTCACGGGGACCACGAGCTGGTTAGTGTGGTGGATCATTCGCCGCCAATTTGCGGCGCGGGCCGTGTTTCCGGAGTCCATGACGATCAGACGGTAGTAGCGGGTGAGTACCTGGTGGGCGATGTCCACCTCCTCTGCGGTCACTTCGTGGTCGCCCTCCTCGTTCTCGTCTGAGCGCAGGACGTCGAACTTGTCCGAGGTCTGGTGGTGGACGAACTGGGCGATTTCTGCTGCTTGGGCGCTGGGGGAGAGCAGCGCCTTTGATGAGTCGATGAGATCCAGGACGCTGTTGTTGTGGCCGCCCTTTTCGGTGCGCCAGCCGAGCGTGCCCTGTGATTCGTTGTTGTCCCAGGCGACGGTCGCTGCGCCGCTGTAGCGGGCCAGGATCGCACTGAGCATCACGACGGTGGGGGTCTTGTTCGCTCCGCCCTTGCGGTTGACGACTGCTACGGTGCGGGGGCCGGGCCAGTGCTGGCTCACTGTGCGGATATCTTCCCGTTCGGCCAGTTCCTCGGCTGATGGGTCCATGCGGAAGCCCAAGCGGCTGAGAACGCCCCGCCAGCCGCGCGTGGCCGGCTGGAGCACTGGCGCGCTAATGAGGAACGAAGTGTCTTTGAGGCTGCGCCGAGTGGCAGGCTCCAAAGCGGCTGCTCTGGCAGCCCGTGCGGGCGCCCCGGCGGGAGCGGCTGTAACGGCTGCACTGAAGGTCACCGGCGCAGCGTCGGCAGCTTGTGCCGGCGCCTCCTCGGACGGAGAGGAAGCAGGGACCGAAACAGGCGTAGGTGCAGGCGCGGCCGTGGTCGTGGCCTTGGCCGTTTCCAGCGAAGGGGCTGCCGTAACGGGCAGAGGGTCCTGCTCCCGACGGGAGGTGGGCTTGATCGGAGCGGCCTCGCTGACGACGCCCTCGGGGGAGACGATGATGAGGCCCTGCCCGTCCGGGTCAGTGGTGCTGACGCGGACGGGTCGGCCGAGCTGAGCAGCGGTTTCAGCGATGATTCGTAGTGCCTCGCTAAGGACGGCGGCTTCGTCGGCGGCCTCGATCGCTTGGGAGGTCCCGTTGATGGTGACTTCGCCGGTTCCGTTGGTCCGCAGAACGGCGTTGATCTTGGGGAAGTCGAGCGCTTGAGTTTCCATCATCTGTCCTTACTTTGTGCCGTTCGGGGGCGTGAAACGGTTGACCTGCCAGGGCTTGTTGGCTGCGCTGCGGAGCAACTGCACGTCGTAGTCGCCGGCATCGGTGGGAAAAACGACATGGCAGCCGAAACCATTGTTCTCATCGATCCTGAGCTGGCCCGGCCCGGTGATCCGGGTGACCGGGATGTTGGCCGGGTCAACGTATTGGTAATCAGCGGTTGCTTGGGCGGTCAGCAGCTGCCCGAGCTCCTGGATCCATTGCTTGTCCGTGACCGTGGGACGGGCGTAAAGCGTCATGGCCTTGGTCGCGGTTTCCAGCGCGGCTGTTTTGCTTGCCTCGTCCCAGGGGATACCCAGGGTGGCCGGTGCTGTGCCGCCGGGAGCTTGGGGCTTACCGCCTGCGCTGAGAGTGGCTGACCTGGCGGCGGAGACACTGGGCGATGGTTCCGCGGGTGTTGTGCTGGATACCGGCGCGCAGGCCGTGCAGACGAGCAGGGCCGCAAGGGCTGTTAGAGCGCGTTTCATGGTTCCTCCGGTGAGTTGCTGCCGGGCAGGTAGAGAAAGGCGCTGGGAGTGCCGTTCTCTACAGTGCGGGTGTAGTAGGTGTGGTCATTCGGGGCGGGGTTTCCGTTGTAGCCCTCTTCGAGGAAGCTTCCGTCTCCGTTGACGGCTTTGACGATGGCGACGTGGCCAAAGGTGCCGTCTGCGCCCCCGGTGCCGGGGGAGTACCAGACGACAGCGCCGACACGTGGCGTTCCACCGGTGGGCCAGCCCTTGGCGTCCCAGCCGTCCTTCCAGGTAAGGGCCGAGCCGAGCACGGCACCGTCGGACCGGAAGGTGCCGTTCAGGACCTTGTAGGGGGCCATGGTGCTGCCAAGCTGCTGATTGACACGCCAGAGGGCGAAGTCGACGCATTCGCGGTTGTACATGCCGAGCGGGGATGGCTCGTAGATCTTGGCCGTGCGCCACGGCAAGTCATCGTCTTTGCCGGATCGGCCAGGGATCCCGCAGGAGCTTTCCCCGCCGGCATCGGTGATCTGCACGTCGGCCAGGGCGGCGACGACCTCGACGGCGGGCACCCAGTAGGACTGGTAGTGGAACGGGTCGGCGTTGCGCTGGACCCTGTGCGCGGCTGTGGTGGGTTCGAGCTGTTCCCACCCGCTGACCTTCTGCAGGGCGGTGAAGAAGTTTGTGGCTGAGGCCGTCGGGTTCATACGGTCCGGGTAGGTCCCCCACGCGCCGTTGTCGCGCTGCTGGAACAGTCCCCGGGAGTCAGGTCCCGGGCCGTCGCCGTAGTCCAGGACCCGGAGCCCGGATTCGCCCATGGCCGTCATGACACCGATCGTCTGCCCCCGGGCCGACAGGCCAAGGGTTTTGCCTGCGTTGATGATCAGGGCCGCGTTCTTCAGCTGTTCGCCCTCGTAGCCGGCCACAGCCACCTTGGGCAGCTGGCTTGCGTCAACGCTGACGCTGGACCCGGTCGGTGAGCAAACATCGGCAGCGGCCTGAGAGCCCCCGCCGAACAGGATGATGGACAGTACCAAGCCGACGGGTGCAAGGACGGCACCGGCGGCCAGCGCAGGAGCGCTCGTTCGTGATTGCATGTGTCCCCCTCACATCTGCTCGGCTGCTTCGCCCTAGGGCTGGTCCTCGTCGTTCACTTCTGGTGTCTGGCCCTTCCTGAGCGTGTTCCGGTTCTCCCAGACCCAGTCCTTGACTTGATCTCTGGCGATCAACCATGTCTTCTCGACTTGGTAAGCAGGAATCACTCCGGTTTGGAGCCAGCGGTAGACGGTGTTTCGGGACAACCCAAAGATCTCTTCGAGGTCCTGCGGCGTAAGACGCTCCGGGTACTTGGCGAAGAGTGCTTCCAGGTACTTGGGGTCCACGCTCAGTCCGTCCCACCGCATAGAGTCATCGTAGACCACAAATTGGTACTGTGATGTACTAGACGTGACTGAAAGGTACTAAAGCTGTTGTTGGCGGTCACTTTTGGCCTTTCGTGTCGGATGGTACCGATACGATCTTTGCGGACATTACTAGGGGAAGTGAAATGCCGGTCTCAAAGAATCGCTGGGTGACGCTCGGCGCAGAAACTATCGACGAACCCGTTCCAGCCATCCCGGAAGAGCCGCCTTTCATCCCTACGGGTGCGACCAGGCCACAGCTGAGTGTTCCGCAGCCGAACCAAGCGGACCGGCTTCCCCGAAGGAACGCTGCGGGAAGGGAACCGAGCTTTTGGTGGCTTGGCGTCCATGGCGGCGCCGGCGAAACGTCGCTTGCACGCCTGGACAAGAGAACCAGGGCCGCCGAGCATCAGTGGCCTTTGACGGCCGCCGGATCAGTGATCGTCTTGGTTGCCCGGTCCAATATCCCAGGCCTTCGTGCAGCACGGTTGGCGGCAACTGAATGGGCTTCCGGTTCTCTTCCCGGGATCCACGTCGCTGGCCTCGTGGTCATGGCTGACGCCCCCGGACGGCTCCCCAAAGAGATCCGCGACTTCTCTCGCGTCGTCGGTGGGGGAGTGCCCCACATGTGGCATTTCCCGTGGGTAGACGGGTGGCGTTACGGCCATGACGTCGCCACCGAGGAACTTCCCAAAGAAGCCCGCACCACTCTTGAGCAGGTGCATATCGCAGTAACTTCCATCGCCGGACTCCCGGCCAAGTAGAAAGTAGAAACTCATGTTGTTCTCCAAGGCCATGGAATGGTCAAGCTTTGCCATCACCGAGATTCCGAACCCTGGCACAGGTGAAGCGCCTCCCGGCTCTGAGGGCTTACTGACGATCCTCAAGTGGCTCGCATGGATCGTCTTCGGCTTGGCCATCGCGGGCATCCTGATCACCGCCGGGGTAATGATGATCAACAACCGACGCGGCGAGGGCGGCGAGCATGCCGGCCGTCTGGCATGGGTCCTCGGCGGCTGCATCCTGGCAGCCTCCGCTGGCGGCGTCGTAGGCGCCCTGGTCTAAGGAGCCGAGCCATGACTGAACCGACCGTGAACGAAGACCAGAATCCGCTGACCAAACCTAAGTTCATCATCTCGGCCGTTGTCGTGGCGATCATTGTCGCGCTTGGGATAATCCTGGCCCTGGTTCCCAGAGGCGGCGGGACGACGTCCCCTGAAGCGGGCACCACCAGCACGAGCACCAGCAGCGGCCAACCTACCGCGACGTCGGCAGACAGCGTGTGCGGCCTGCCATCCGGCGACCAGGCCAAACCAGCCACTACACCCACCGATGCCAAATGGGAGTTGGTCGGCAAGATCGCTGCACCAACATCGCCCATGCAATTCGGCCCCGGCAAGACCGAAGCCAACGGACTCCGCTCCTGCTTCGCACACTCACCCATGGGAGCCCTGTACGCCGCGGCAAACATGACCGCGTTGTCCTCAGCTGGAAAAGCGGACCTCGTTTATCAGCAGTTGGCGGTACCAAGCCCGGAGCGAGATGCGGTGCTGAAGTCATCGCCAACAGCTGCCCCAAACTCCGTAACCGCCCAATTGGCTGGCTTCACGTTCCGCTCTTATGAGGCTGACCGAGCCGTCATTGATCTCGCCTTTAAGGGTGCAAACGGAACTTTCGTCTCCATTCCGGTTCCGCTCCAGTGGTACGAGGGCGACTGGAAGTTCGTTGTGCCGGCTACGGGGGACACTGGGGCGCGGCAGCTCAGTGACCTCAGTGGTTACGTTGAGTGGGCCGGTGTCTAATGGCTGACTGCTCCGGCTTGAATGCGATAAATCCCTTTTGCCAGGCAGGGGCGGCCATCGAAGATGTCGCCAATGATGCGGTCAAGAACATGGCGAAAGCTATTGCCGATGCCGTTGGACAAACAGTCCAAACACTCGGGACATTTTGGGTGAACGTGGGAACCCCCGCTTTAACCGCAACCCCGGGAGGGTCCACCGCGAGTGACCCGGTGCTGTTCCTACAGAACAGTCTCTACTTCTGGACGGCTTCCCTGGCTGTGATGTCTGTCCTCGTGGGTGCAGCCAAGATGACGATCGAGCGCAGGGGTGCACCCTTGCGGGATCTGGTGCGTTCGCTGGCGACCCTGATCGTCGTCTCCGGCGCTGGTGTCGCAGCAGTGGGACTGCTGACCGTCGCGGCTGATCAGTTTTCTGCCTGGATCATCACTAACTCCACGAACGCGACCTCGTTCAACGAGAACATCACGGTCTTGTTGGCGCTTTCGGCCACCAGCCCGATCGGGTCGATCATGATCATTCTCTTGGGGCTGATCGCGATTCTGGCCTCGGTGATGCAGATCGTGCTCATGATCGTCCGCGGTGGCCTGCTCGTGGTTCTGACGGGGATCTTCCCTACGGCTGCAGCTTTTAGCAACACCGAGGCCGGCAGGGGTTGGTTCCAGAAGTGCACAGCCTGGCTGATCGCTTTCATTCTCTACAAGCCCGCGTCCGCCATTGTCTACGCGACGGCCTTCCAGCTCAGTGGCAGCAAGATCTTCGGGAACGTTGGTGACGGCAAGGACTTTGGTTCCGCGCTCCTGAGCACGGTCACCGGGCTGGCGCTGATGATCATTGCCTTGTTCGCCATGCCGGCCCTCATGCGGTTCGTTACCCCGATGGTTGGTGCTGTTGCTGGCGGCGGTGGCGGTCTGGCTGCGGGAGCGGTCGGCGCACTGGCTTCCGGCGCGATCAGCATGGGCAGCGCCGGGCGAGGCGGCGGGTCATCCACCAGCTCGACGACAACCAGCAGCACCTCGAGCCAGAACCCTGGAGCGGGAGGCCCGTCGGGGACCGGCAGCCAGGGAACGGCAGGAACGTCCGGCACGGCGGGGAAGACAGGTACCCGGAGCGCCGGAGCCACTGGCGCTGCATCTACCGGTGCCGGGAGTGCTGCTTCAGGCGGCGGAGCGGCCGCTAGCGGTGGCGCTGTGGCCGCGGGTGCCGGCGGAGTCGCCGTACTGGCTGCGCAGAAGGGCGTTGAAGCAGGCCAGGCCGCTTCCGGGGCCATCAAAGACATGAGCGAAGAATCCACGGGGGGTGCCTGAGATGGCAGCGATTGAGAACACATATAGGGAACCGACCTACGGCAACTGGCGGCGTCCGCGTAAGGCAGGCATCGGCACCCTTGGTGGGCTGGCAACAGCTGGTTTGTTTGTTGGCCTCATCATCACGGTGATTTGTCTCTTTGTCGGCGGCTGGTTCGCCGGGCTCGTTGCCCTGCTCGTCCTTGGGGTGGCGTTGGCGGTCGTCTCGGTGACCGACAAGCACAACAAGTCCGTGGGGGAGCGGATTTTCGCTCGTTTGGCGTTCCGCTCGGCGCGGCGCAAGAAGGCCAACATCTACCGCTCTGGTCCGTTGGGGCTGACGCCTTGGGGTGAGTTCCAGCTGCCGGGGATTTCCGCCGGTTCCAAGCTTTACGAGTTCATCGACTCCTATGGCCGCCCGTTCGCACTGATCCACCTTCCCTCCACCGCGCATTACACCGTTGTCTTCGGCACCCAGCCTGACGGTGCGTCCCTGGTTGATCCCGAGCAGATTAATGCCTGGGTGGCTAACTGGGGCGGCTGGCTGGCTTCGTTGTCGAATGAACCTGCCGTCGTGGCTGCATCCGTCACGGTCGAAACCGCTCCCGATTCCGGGGCACGGCTGCGCCGGGAAGTTGAATCGAACATCCATGACGATGCCCCTGACATTGCCAAGGCCATGCTCCGGGAGGCGTTGGAGACCTATCCGCAGGGGTCGGCCACGATCCGTGCGTGGGTCGCGTTGACGTTCAGTGCCGCTGCCCGGGCAGGCGGCAAGCGACGCACTGCAGAGGAGATCGCAAGGGATCTCGCGTCGCGGCTTCCCAGCCTGACCGAGCGTCTGGAATCCACCGGGGCCGGGGCATGCGCGCCGTTGAACGCGCAGGAACTGTGTGAGGTCGTTCGGGTGGCGTACGACCCTGCAGCGGCCCGGCTCATTGACGAAGCCCACTACCAGGGCACACCCGTTGACCTGGACTGGGGCGACGTCGGACCGTCTGCCCATCAATCCAACTGGGACGGCTACCGCCACGATTCCGGGCACTCGGTGTCCTGGACGATGACGGGCGCCCCGCGCGGACACATCCTGGCATCAGCGCTGGGCCGCCTCGTCGCACCGCACGGGGAGATCGACCGCAAGCGCGTCACCTTGCTGTACCGGCCGATCGAAGCCGGCCGCGCGGCCGCCATCGTGGAGTCGGACCAAACAAGCGCATTGACCCGGGCCTCCTCGACCAACCGGCCCACTGCCCGCGCCCTGGTCGATGCGCGTGCGGCGCAGGCCACCGCAGCGGAGGAAGCCAAGGGGGCCGGGTTGGTCAACTTCGGCATGGTGGTCACGGCCACGGTGCTGTCCTCCCGGGACCTTGAGGACGCCGCCGCCGTCGTGGAAGGCAACCTCGGCCCGTCGGCACGTCTGCTGTTGCGGCGCGCTCACGGCTCGCAGGATTCTGCCTTTGCCGCGTCCCTGCCCCTGGGGCTGGTCCTGCCCAAGCACTTGAAGGTTCCCGAAGAGATCCGCGAGGCCATGTGATGTTCGGCAGCAAGACCAAGCACCAGCGCACACAGGCCCCTGCCACGAAGCTCGCGGCCGCGGTCGCCCGCCGCCCCGGCCTGCGGGGCTGGCGCGGCCGTGGACAGGGCGAGGCCGTCTATGTCACGGCAGCCGACGAATGGCGCGGAACCTCGGTCCAGGTCTGCGGTCTCTGGCCGTTCGTGGGTGGCAGTGGGACCCCGATCCTGGGAGTGCCGATCGGCGTTCACACCGACACCGGAGCGCCCTTCGGGGCGGATCCGATCAGCTGGTTCATGCACGGCATGATCAACAACCCCTCCATGTTCGTCCTCGGTCTGCCGCACTACGGCAAGTCCACCCTGGTCCGGCACATTGTCCTGGGCCTGGCGGGCCGGAGCATCAACCCGTTGATCCTCGGTGACCTGAAGCCGGACTACGTTGACCTGATCGAAGCCCTCGGCGGGCAGGTCATCAGTCTGGGTCCTGGCCGTGGCCATTTGAACGTCCTGGACCCCGGTGAAGCCACGGGAGCCGCCGTCAGGCTGCTCGCCTCGGCCGAGGAACACCGGGCCAAGGCGAACCGGACCCTAAACGATCCAGATGGCGACCAGGCCGCGGCCGCGCAGCTGCTCGGTGCAGCGGTGAAGGCGGAGAAGCTGGCCGAACAGCTGATGGCCGACTCGCACAACCGGCGCCTGAACATGATCACGGCGCTGATCACCATCGTGCGGAATGCCAAGCCCAGCGCGCACGAGGAATCCCTGATTGACCGGGCCCTGCACATCCTGGACGAGCGCTTGGACCGCGTTCCCCTGATAGGGGATCTTATCGAGGTCATTAAAGACGCCCCAGACGAGCTGCGGGCGATAGCCTTGGACCGCGGCGATATGAGCCGCTACCTCGACGCTACCGACCAGCTGCGCCAGTCGCTGTACTCCCTCGACGGCTCGGGCCGGTTCTCGGACATGTTCTCCCAGCCGACCGATCAGCCGATGGACCTGACCAAACCCGTGGTCTTTGACCTGTCAGGGATCTCCGACACGCAGCGGGACATCCAGGCGGCCTGCCTGCTGGCCTGCTGGTCAACAGGGTTTGCCACCGTCCAGGTCGCCCACACGCTGGCAGACGCCGGCCTGGAGCCGCGCCGGAACTACTTCGTCGTCATGGACGAACTGTGGCGGGCCCTGCGCTCCGGCGAGGGCATGGTCGACCGGGTTGACTCGCTGACCCGCCTGAACCGCACCGAGGGCGTCGGGCAGGCCATGATCACGCACACCATGAGTGACCTCGAAGCTCTGCCAACCGAATCCGAACGGATGAAAGCGCGCGGATTCGTCGAACGCTCCGGCATGGTCGTCTGCGGCGCGCTCCCCGGAGCCGAAATGGAAAAACTCAACAAAGCCGTTACCCTCTCCCGGGCCGAACAAGCCCGCCTCATCTCGTGGGCTGACCCGGGGTCATGGACCGACGCCGGTGGATCCCGCAAACGGGTACGCCCGGGTCTGGGCAAGTTCCTCTTCAAAGTCGGCGGCCGCCCCGGGATCCCGGTCGCCCTCAAGCTGACCAGCGTCGAGGAATCACTGCACGACACGAACAAGCGCTGGACGATCAGCAGGAACGGCGAAGGGGAGAACTGATGGGTGCACCAAGCAGCGGCAAGCGCTCCAGGATGGATGGCGAAACCATCCTGCTCTGGGTCTTCATCACCGTCGTGGTGCTCGGGGTCGGCTCGGTGGCCGGAGCCGTGCACCTGGGCTCGCTGCTGTCCAATGACGGCCAGACACTGCCAGCGAACCCGTTTGAACTGGTCTTCAGCCTGCTCTCGCAGAAGGTCACGTGGCCCGCGGCCGCCACTTGGGTACTGATCGGCTTCGGCGTCCTCATCATCCTTGTGGCCGTTCTGGCGGTCCGTACGGTGCTGCGGAAACGGTCCAAGCGTTCCCGCGTAGACGCCGCCGCCCAGCACATGGCCAAGGCTAAGGACCTGCGCGCCCTGAGCCTGCGCGGCGCCACGGCCACCGCGGAACGTCTCGGAGTGAAAGGCTCACCCGGCGTGCCGGTCGGCAAGACGGTCCTCGGCGGGCAGATGGTCTATGGCTCCTGGGAAGACATGCACATCGACATCTGGGGACCCCGGACAGGCAAGACGACATCCCGGGCGATCCCGGCGATCCTCGCCGCCCCGGGAGCAGCTTTGGTGACCTCGAACAAGCGGGACATCGTTGACGGAACCCGCGACGTGCGCGCCGGCGAGGGCCCTGTCTGGGTCTTCGACCCGCAGTCCGTCGCCCTCGAGGAACCCACTTGGTGGTGGAACCCCCTGTCCTACGTCACCGATGAAGTGAAAGCGGCACGCCTGGCCGACCACTTCGCAGCAGGCTCCCGCGGCCCGGATGCCAAAACCGACGCCTACTTCGACCCCGCCGGCCAGGACCTACTCGCCGGCCTCCTGCTCGCCGCAGCCCTCGACGGCCGCCCGATCACGCAAGTTCACACCTGGCTGACCCGTCCCGCCGACGACGAAGCAGTGGACATCCTCAAGGCCCACGGCTTCACCCAGACCTCCAACGCCGTCGGCGGCGTCATCAACGCCCCCGAGAAGCAACGCGGCGGAGTGTACGGCACGGCGCTGCAAATGGCCTCCTGCCTCACAAACCGCCAGGTCGCCCGCTGGGTGACACCCCAGGGTGACAAGGACGAGCGGCCACAGTTCGACCCGGCAGCCTTCGTCCGCTCCAAAGGCACGCTGTACAGCCTCTCCAAGGAAGGCAAAGGCACCGCCGGCCCGCTGGTGACGGCGCTGACCGTGGCCACGGTCGAGGCCGCCGAAGAACTCGCCGTCCACTCGCCCGGAGGCCGCCTGGCCACACCCATGGTCGGTGTCCTGGACGAAGCAGCCAACGTCTGCCGCTGGCGCGAGCTGCCGAACCTCTACAGCCACTACGGCTCCCGCGGCATCGTCCTGATGACCATCCTCCAGTCCTGGTCACAAGGCGTTGAAGTGTGGGGCCGCGACGGCATGCGCAAGCTCTGGAGCGCCTCCAACATCAAGGTCTACGGCGGCGGCGTAGCCGAAGCAGAGTTCCTGAACGAGCTCGCACAGCTCGTGGGCGAATACCGGTACTCCAACATGACCAGAAGCCGCTCCAAACAAGGCACTTCCTACAGCCACGACGACGACCGAAAAGAACGCACACTGGACGTCTCGGACTTGGCCGCCTTCCCTCGCGGCCGGGCCATCATGTTCGCCTCCGGCGCCCCAGCGGCATTGCTGGAAACGGTGCCTTGGATGAGCGGACCGCAGGCTGAAGCGGTGCGTGCCTCCATCGCCGCACACGACCCTGCGAACAAGCCCGCGGCCGCGGTCGGGAACCGGTGGGTCACCGCGGGTGCCTCTAATGAGTGAGGGCCTGGGGGAGTGGGACGACGAACTGGAGGAGGCCGCAGCCCCCACGGAGCTAACCCAGGAGGACTCGGACGCCCCTGAACTGTTCTACCCGAACGTGGCCGAATTCGTCAGCGGCAAACTGGCCACCACCTACCGCCGGCAACTCAACGTGCAGGGCGGCGTGACCTGGTGCCCGCAATGGTGGAAACACGCCGAAGCGATCAGCCGCCTCGAAGCGCTCTGGCGGGCCTGGGAGTTCCTGCGCCTGGACGGCACCACGGGCATGAGCGTCTGGTGGCGCGACCACGCAGACCACCACATGTCCGTACTGCTTTCAACAGATGGGCCATTCAAGGGCTGCACTCCGGACGACGGCCACCGCGCCAAACTCGCCCCACTACCCTGCGAGGAACCGCCCGCCGGGCTCTTCTAAGCCGGCTGTTGTTAGCCAACGCTCGAGGTGACGACGCGGGCTGTCCATAGTTGGGGTCAATCCGGGTTATCCACGGCTGGAATCGGGAGCCATCGGGAAAGCTCCCTCAGCCGCAGTAGCGGTGGATAACCTATCAGGATTGTCCCCGGCTGTGGTCAGCGAACTCGTGTCACTCCAACGCCAACTCCCCCGAGGAGTTTCCCCGGGGGTCTTGGCGCTGGCAATGGATTCTAGAATCTGGGCAATGACAGAAGGTTGTTAGTCCATTGCTGATCAGCATAGGTCCGAAGATACGGAGCTGCAGATTGGGGGCGAACTACGCCGACCTCCACTCTTGAGGAGCCAGATCCTACGTACGCCCGGCCCTTCTTTACATCGATAAATTCGACCATTGCCGGCTTCGTGCTGGTTCCGCTGCCGTTATCTGCTTCATTGACCCACTTGTAGCTCGTGATGTGTTGATGATCCTCTGGGAATCCTTCAACCCGCACGTGGGTAATTCTTACCGCCATGGATTACTCCTAGTTATTTGACTGCCTCTACGTGTTCCCGCGTTACCCTGATCTCCTTGCTGAGGGGATCAGACCTGCTGGGTTATGGTCCCGCCGGGGTTACGCCGAACTGTCGCATCTGTGACGAACCGTCCCGTTGATGCCGAACGATTGACACTTCGGCTATTTCCGGTCCCGGAACCAACACGTTCAGTGGTTGTCGTCCGTGGAGATCTGGCGGCAGTCGCTTTGGTTACAAAACGTCCGGTTCGCGCGCTGCGGCTAACTGATCGTGCCATAGTGTCCTCCTCAGAACACTCATCCGAGGGGGGAGGGCACCCATTCGCGGGCGCCTGTGGCTCCGTTAGAATCGCTAGTACCACTAACCATGGAACTTGCGGTCCTGACCTCGAGTTGCTGGGCGGGCCCGCTGGAACGGGTCCGCCCTTTTTTGTATCGGACCTCCGACGCTTTCACTCTAATCGCCTCGGCCCTTCGGTGCAAGGGTGAAGACAACTTGTGAGTTCTGCGGTATAGTTTTCATACGAAGTTGAGCATTTCCTGTAGCGTGTTGTTCACATCAGGGGTGAAGGACGGCTTACAGAATGCAGGTGGACTACGAGGATGAGGATCTCCGGAAACTCGCCTACGAGCCAGACCATCGCACATCACGTTGGGCTCCAAACGTCACCCGGGCATACCGACGACGAATCCAGCAGCTACACGCGGCGGTCACAGATCAGGATTTGAGAGCGCTGAAGTCCCTCCACCTTGAGAAGCTAAAAGGTAACCGTGCTGGGACGTGGTCGATCCGGATCGATACCCAATACAGGCTTATTCTGCGGTTCCAAACTCAGGATGGCGGGCGCATAGCCATCGTCATTGAAGCCGTTGACTACCACTGAAGGACTGATTTCCATGGCCCCCGAGCTCGCTGAAGCTTTCCCTCCCGGGGATTTTCTAACGGAGGAGCTTGAAGCACGTCATTGGTCCCAGAGCGACTTTGCACAGATCCTTGGGCGCCCGGCGCAGTTCGTCTCGGAAATAATCGCCGGGAAGAAGGAAATAACTCGTGAATCTGCAGCTCAGATCGGCGCAGCTCTTGGTACTGGTCCGGAGTACTGGCTGAACCTGCAGAATTCGTATCTCCTCTGGAGCCAGTCCCGGAATGAGGCGACCCGCAAGGACTTAGACGAGGTTAAGCTGCGGGCCAGGATGAACGAATTGGCTCCAGTATCGCTACTTCTCAAAAGAGGAATCCTGACCGGCCAGTCGTTGACAGAGCAAAAAGACGAGCTGATCAAGCTGTTCCAAATCGAACACATTGAAGACACACCGCGGTTTCTGGCCGCAGCCCGACGCTCCAATCAGGATGAAGAACCAACACCAACCCAAAAAGCATGGCTCGCGTGCGCCCGCAAGCGTGCGCAGGATCTTCAGGTTGGTAACTACGACCCAGTGGGGCTCACGGAACTAGCGGAGCGCCTCTCGCGCTTGGTCGCAAATCCGGAAAACTTTTCGAAGCTCCCTGCTGAATTTGCTGCTGTAGGAGTGCGTCTTGTCTATGTCGAAGCGTTCCCTGGAAGCAAGCTGAACGGCGCGTCCTTCCTTTTGGACGAAGACGTTGAGAAGCCAGTGATTGCATTGTCGGGAAGAGGTAAGCGACTAGATGTAGTTCTATTCACGCTTCTCCACGAAGTGGCGCATGTCCTCCTAGGACATGTGACGCCCGAGCGTCTCGTGATTGATGAAGACTCTTCGACCGAGCCGGCCGAGCTAGCTGCCGACGAAAAGGCAGGTGAATGGCAAATACCGGGGGGCCTCCCAGTCCCGCCGACGGCCGTTCGTAGGGGGTGGATTGAGTCGACTGCACAGCGAATAGGAGTGCATTCAGTGGTTGTACTTGGGAGACTGCAACGCGATAAGGCTCTCGATTACCGGACTGCATTGGCAAAAGGGGCGCCAACCGTAAGCTCTCACTTAGAGCGCTGGAGTCACTCATACTGACTCCCAGGTGACATTAAGAGCACCTCTGCAACTGACACTCCAGCAAGTTTTTATTTGTGGCTGCTGTCAGATTTGGATCTAAGACTGCCGGAGGGGACCCATGCAGGAACTTACTTCAGGACCCTAACCTGACGCTCTTCTCCTTGCTGCCTGACGTCAGGTTGGGGTGTGCCCCAACCGGACGGACACTATCCGTAGGCAGTTCGTCCGGAACTTATCGAGCCAGCTACACAAGAAGCTGCTTTCGAGTTTGATTCACTTCAAGCAGGCCTGGCCACTTAAAGGCCGCCCTCGACAGGAACGACATAGGCGACGTCAGTAAGCACCAATTACAACTGAGCGGTAGTAGCTTGGATCAGAGAATCCGCGGGGCTGCTCCCGTTCTCAAGACGGCCGGAGTCGGAGGGATACCCTCGATATCGGCAGTCGGGCTTCGGTCGTAAGTGTCCTCTGCGCCGTGGAGGAGCCCAGAAACTTGCTTGGCAAAAGCTAGGGAGCCTTCGAAGCACAAGTGTTGCGTTTCGAAGGCTCCCTTGATGTAGCGGCTGGCGTGTCCCTGCCTCAGTAGCCGAGGACTGCTGGCAGGAACTCGGTGATGGGTGGTACGAAGGTGATGACCATGAGCGCTGCGACGAGGATTCCGAGGAAGGGGAGGGTGCCACGGAATACGTCCCGGGCTGAGGTCTTGGTGACATCTCCGAGTACGAACAGAACCATGCCCACCGGTGGCGTCAGTAGGCCGATGACCAGGTTCAGCAGGACGATGACGCCGAAGTGCATCGGATCGATGCCGAGGTCGGTGGCGATGGGCTGAAGTATAGGTACGAAGATCAGGATGGCCGGTGCCGATTCCATAAATGTACCCACCAGGAGCAGGACGATGTTCACGAAGATGAGGAAGAGGATGGGGTTGTCTCCCAGCGCGCCTACCCAGTCGGAGATGATGCGGCCGGCTCCTTCACGGGCGAGGATCCAACCGTATAGTCCTGAAGCTCCGAGCACGATCATGATGCTTCCGGATGTGGCTGCCGAGTCGGAGAGTATCTTGACGCTGGTTTTCCAGTTGAGCTTGCGGTAGACCAGGCCGAGGACGGCGAGGTAGGCGACGGATACGCAGGCCGCTTCCGTGGGGGTGAAGTATCCGGTGAGGATACCTCCAATGAGCAGGACTGGTGTGAGCAGGGCGGGAACCGAGGCCAGCGCGATCTTCCCGACTTCGGCACGCGTGTAGGTGCAGGCGCTGCGCAGGTCGACGTTTTCCTTCTTCTTGCGAAGGCTGTAAACGAACACCACTGCGCACAGGGTGACGAATACCAGGACGACGGGGAGAATGCTCGCGGCGAACAACCCTGCAATGGAGACTCCGGCTGTGACGGCGTAGAGGATCGCCGGAACGCTCGGAGGCAGGATGGGCCCGATCAGCGCCGCGCCGGCTGTGAGGCCGATGCTCCAGTTCTTGTCGTATCCTCGGCGTGTCATTTCCGGGACTTGCATGCGGCCCAGAACAGCGCTGTCGGCAATGGCCGAGTGACTCAGGGTCGAGAACAGGAGGCTGCTGACGACGTTGACGTAGCCGAGCCCACCGCGGACCCGTCCCAGGACTGCGTCAGCCAGGGCGAACAGTCGTGAAGCGATGTCGGTCGCTACTGCAAGGTTTCCGAGAAGGATGAACAGCGGGATGGCCAGAAGTGGAAAACTGTCCATGCCACCGACTGTCTGCTGCAGCGCGACGCGCATCGACCCCGTGCCAGTGAAGAGAATGTACAGCAGGGACGTGGCCAGCAGTGAAATTGCCACCGGGACGCGGAAGGTGATCAGGATGATGAGGCCCGCGAGGAGCAGGACGAGGGTCATGGGTTCGTTCTCAGTCTTTTAGGGTGCCGTTGCCAGCACACGTCTTCACGGTCGGGCACTGGGGGGTCACTCAGTATCGGGGATCATGTGGTCATCCGCGGCCCCGGTCGGATTCTGCGGGTTCCGCCCCATGCCGATCCTGATGAGGCTGAGGATTTCGTGGATCGCCCAGAGGCCCATGCCCACGGGAACGCTGAGGTAGACCGCCCAGGTGGGGACCCGCAGTGCGGCCGATGAGGTGGGAAAGGAGCCCAGTGCGTTGAGCGCGGCGATCCCGAACCAGATCACGATAATGATCGTGAAGATCCGGACGGCAATTCCCCATACCTTGTCCCGGATGCTCGCACCGAGGCTCTTTAGGCCCAACCCCATGTGGTTTCCGGTGAAGGCAAGCCATCCGCAGCCGAGGAGCGTTAGCCAGATCAGGGAGAACCTGGCGAGTTCTTCGGTCCAGATGACGGGGTTGTGAAACATCGATCGGGACAGGATCTGTATTGCGATGATGGCGATGATGGCCAGCAGCAGCAAAATGCCCGCTGCCCGGACGGCCAAAGCGACTGCGCGCTCGGCTTGGTCAATTGCGTTCATGTGCTTCAAGACTCTCTTTGCATTCGCGGCTTAGCCCTGGGCGTCACGGATCTTCTTGTACTGATCGCCCCAGACATCTCCGAACTCCTTCATCAGGACGGGTTCAGCGTGCTTGCGGAAAGCGTCGATGTCGACGTCTTCGGTGACCTTCATGGTCCCTTTGTCTTTCCATTCCTGGACGATGGTCGTGAAGTCGTCTTCGAGGCACTTCTGCAAGGAAGCGGAAGATTCCTTGGCAGCATCCTTGAGAATGTTTTGCTGTTCTTCGGAGAGTCCGGCCCAGCGGTCGCCGTTGATGACGAGGGGATTGCCTTGGACAACGTGGTTGGTGAGGCTGACGTGGTCCTGAACCTCGTCAAAGCTGTTCGAGGCGACCAGGTTCACCGGGTTTTCCTGCGCGTCAATGACGCCCTGCTGCAAACCTGTGTAGACCTCACCCAGCGCCATGGGGGTCGGGGTGGCACCAAGGGCGCTAACGTTTGTGATCCAGATTGGTGCGTCGGCGGCCCTCATCGAGACGCCTGAAAGGTCTTCGGGCTTGCGCACCTCGACACCCTTGGTCGTCACCTGGCGGATGCCTTGGGGGTAGATATCCAGGACCACCAGGCCCGTCTTGTCTTCAAGTCCCTTCCACAGTTCCTGCCCTGCGTCACCCCGGGCTACTTCCAGCATGCTGCTGTAGCTGTCGAAGAGGAAAGCTGCGTTAAGAACGGACAGCGGCTCGTAGTACTCCGAGAGGTGACCGGCGCTGGGCTGGGTGATGTCGACGTCGCCGGCGATGGCGCTGTCAGACTGGGCAGCTTCTGTGCCCAGCTGGCCTGCGGGGAAAATTTCGATGGTGATGTTTCCGTCAGAGGCCTTCTCCACGGATTCCTTGAAAATTTCGGCGCCGCACCTGTTAACGGGGTGTTTGACCTCTACGGTGTGGGCAAAGCTGAGTTTGACCGGGCCTTCAGAGCCGCCCTGTGAGCCTGAAGAGCAGGCCGTGAGTGCGAGGGCTGCGGAGGAAAGCACGGCTCCGGCGAGAACCATGCGGCGCGCGCGGGGGTTAGTCACTGTGGACATGATAAAACTCCTTTGTTTCCATGCGAACGGGGTTGAGGGTGCCAAGCCGTTGCAAATAATGCAATGGCGATGCGATAGTTACAATCGTAGGGATGTATTGATTTGCGTGTCAAGCGTCACCCTGCAGAATTGCCTTGACGGATTCTTGCTTGCGCGCTAGGGGTGTGTCTGCTTGTAAGGAGTGCGCTCCAGGCGCTGCCGGTTGCCCGGGCTCTCTTCATCGGTCATCTTCACCGGGGTGGCCGGCGGTTGAAGGGCAGAAACCACTTCGGCCACTGTTGCGAGGGCCGGCGCCAGGCGCTGCTCCTGGACTGCGCATTTTCGCGGATCTGCCGCGACTTTGACTCCGACATACGATGCCGTGCCGGCTAGGCCGGTGCAGGTTCGGATCTGCTCTGCAGACAGGAGGGAGCTTGGTTGGCCGCCAGTGTCCACGGGAAGGTGCATGTCGGCCCATGCTTCGCCGTGATTTGTGGCAATCGCTGAGACGCCGGAGAACATAAGCCCTGTCAGCACCTGCCGTGCGTTAAGTAGTGCGAGGTGTGCTGCAGGTGCCTCGATGTCCCTGAGTTCAATTGCCGAGCGGGCCCAATTGATGGTGTGGCCGATCTGCCTGCCGGATTCCCGGCCCGCCTCCTGGGCGGCTTCGATCTCCCCTGCAAGGGAGAGGAATCCCTTCTGGGGCTCGGTGTCTTCGCGTGCAGCGTCGCAGTGTTCAACGGTCAGCCGGACTCCTTCCCAATCCCAGGAAGCAATTTCAGTCAGTGATCGCGTGAAGGACAGTACTGACGATGAAGCTTTTGGTTGCGATGGGGCTGAGAGGATCTGGATGGCCTGTACGGATGTCGGTCCGGCAATAGCGCGCAGCTCCCGGATCTGTTCGTATGCCCGGTGGAGGTCACCCACAGCAGCTTCCCTGCCCGGGCTGTTGTCCGAGGCTAAGCCGTAGGCGGGATTCTCCTTCATGCGTTGGACCGTTCCGGGGATGGTGGTAACGACGCAGCTCCACTGCTGATCGAGCAGTGAGGCCAGTCTCTTGACGCCGCGGCTGTGTAGGGTGGCGTAGAAGGGTAGTTCCAGCCCGCCGATGTTCTGGCTATCGCGGAGCAGGCTGTACCAGCGGTTTTCGGCCTGGGTATCTGATTCGAGCCCGGGTGGGGCGGCCGCATAGGCGCCCAGGATGAGGTTGTTCATCTTCCGCGCGCTTACTCGGCCCAGTCGGCCAGCTCCGGCACCGCTTCGACATTAGCGCGCAGACCGATGCCCGGTTCTGTGGGCAGTTCGGGGCTGCCGTTGATGACTTCCGGCTCACCGGTGAAGAGGGGCTGTACCCTTTGGTCCAGTCCCCAGAAGGACGGGTTGGTGAGGTGCTCGATCCAGGTGCAGTTCGGTTGTGACAGCACAACGTGCAGGGTGGCAGCGGAGTAGACGTGGGGGATGACCTCGATGCCTGACCCGGACGCCATTTGGCTTACCCGGCGGAGCTCGGTGATGCCTCCGACGCGATGGACATCCGGTTGCAGGACGTCGGCGGCGCCGGCGTCCAGGAGCTGCTGGAAGCCGTATCGTGTGAATTCGTGTTCTCCTGTCGCGATCTGGACGAGCCCCATGTTCCGGAGTTCGGCATGGCCGGCGATGTCGTCCGGGATCAGCGGCTCCTCAACCCAGCGCAGCCGGTAGGGTTCCAGGTGTCGGATCATCTCCTTGGCGAAAGGTCGGTCCCATCCCATGTATGCATCGGTCATAAGCTCGATGTCGTCGCCGATTTCCTCGCGCACGGCCTCGATGTATCGCAGGTTCTTCATTAGGCCCGCTCTGCCGTCGGCGGGCCCGTAGGGCCAGTTGGCTTTGACGCCCATGTACCCGCGGTCGACGTAGTCCCTGGCCATTTTTTTCACGATTTTCAGGTCATCATCCGGTTGAACCTTGCTCGCGTAAGCGTTGATGCGCTTGCCGTTGTGGCCGCCGAGGAGCTTGTACACGGGCAGTTCGGCGACCTTGCCGAGTGCATCCCACAACGCTATGTCGATAGCGCTGATGGCCTCAATCGCGGCGCCCTTGCGGCCGTAGACGATGGAGGACCGGTAAAGCTGTTCCCAGACGAGCTCTGTGGCGTGGGCATCCAGACCGACGGCTATACGCCCAAGGTGCTCATTGACCATAAGCGTCGCTGCCCCGATGCCGTCTTCGGAGTACCCAAGGCCCGTGGTTCCATCGGACAGCGTCACCCGTACCACGACAATTCCCTGTGGCCAGGTGTACCAGGACCAGCCTTCCCCGCGGTACGGATACTGGCTCATGGGGCCAGGCCCGCGTACGCTGCGCTGCTGCTGCCAGAAGTTGCCCCACATCGACTGCGGGACGTGGCGCGCTTCTACTTTTGTGATTTCCATGTGTCTGCCTTTCAGCGTCGTTGATGGGGCTCAGTTGACATCGTACGCCAGAGCCGGGAAAATTTTGCAAATAAAGCAAAGAGGTTGCACATGTTGCAATAACAAAGGAGTTGCCCGTGCCTGCCATGACCGCTGTCGTCTGGAACGGCCCCGATCAGCTGATTTACCCCAGCATTCCCGTTCCACAGCCCGCGAAGGGTGAGGCCCTTGTACGTGTGTCCAAGGTCGGAATTTGCGGTTCGGACCTGGCCATCCTCAGGGGCCACCACGCACGAGCACTTCCCGGGACTGTCCTCGGACACGAGTTCTGCGGGACCGTGGCAGAGGATCCCGGTGAGCACTACGCCGCAGGAACCCGGGTAGCCATCAGGCCACTTATTTCTTGCCGGGACCGCGCGGAAGAACAGCTTTGTGTGGCCTGCCGGACGGACAACGAACATGTATGCGCCAAGCTCGGACTCTATGGCGTCGACGAGCCCGGAGCCCTGGCGCCCTACGTGCTCGTGAGGTCTGAAAGTATCCATCCTGTCCCTGCGCAGACGCCCGAAGGGCTGGAGGGACTGGCGGAGCCCCTGGCTGTCGCCGTGCACGCCGTATCACGTTCTGGCCTGAGGCCAGGATCGTCGGTGGCGGTCTTCGGTGGGGGACCCATTGGACTGCTCGTTGCCCTTGTTGCCCGCCAGCAGGGAGCAGCCAAAGTGGTGGTCATTGAACCAAATACGTGGCGCCAGGAAGTGGCGAAGTCCTACGGCCTCGACGTCGCAGATTCCGGTGCCGATCCTGTCGAAGAAGTTCTTCGGAGAACCGGGGGAGACGGAGCAGACATCGTTTTCGACTCCGCTGGCCATCCCTCCGTTGCCGCCGTGCTGACCGGTGCAACCCGCATCCAGGGAACGATCATGATCGTGGGCGTTTACAAGGAACCTGCGGCCATTGACCTGCGGACGGTTAACTTCGGAGAGCAGCAGATAGTGGGGACCCGTGTTTACCGGAAAGCGGATTTTCAGGAAGCGCTGAACCTGCTCGCCAACGACACGCTGGGCCTTGCTGCACTGCCGACCCTGTCATTTCCCCTGCTTGGAGCAACCGAAGCGTTTCAGGCTGCGGCACGGGGAAATGACGCGATGAAAGTCTTCATTACTCCCGGTTCCTCAGCATCGGAAACAACGGCAGAAGGACTCCAAACACCCCTCCCTACACTTGAGGACTCAACGCATGCCTGAAAACCGGACCACAACGGAAAAAGTCGCCTGGATCACCGGAGCAGGCTCCGGCATCGGCCAAGCCGCCGCAGTGCGGCTAGCAGCCGAAGGGTACGCCGTAGCCTTATCCGGGCGACGGGCCGAACAACTTGAAGAAACCGTGAGGCTGGTGGAACAGGCCGGAGGCACAGCCCTCGCTGTCGTCATGGACGCCACAGACCAGACGGCCGTTGACGCCGCACACAGCCGCATCGAGGACAAACTTGGCCCGGTCACGGTACTGGTCTGCTCTGCAGGAACCAATGTTGCCCAGCGATGGTGGAGCAGCCTGGATCCGGACGACTTTTCGCGTGTCGTGGAGACAAACCTGACATCGGTGACCAGATGCGTCCTCAAAGTCCTGCCCAACATGCGTGAACGCGGCGACGGTCAGATTATCGTCGTCTCATCCTGGGCAGGATGGCGCTACATGTCCGTCGCCGGCGCCGCTTACGCGGCTTCCAAGACGGCCCTCGCCTCCTTGGTCGAGTCCCTAAACGATCAGCAAGGCCGTTATGGCATCCGGGCCACACACTTTTGCCCCGGCGAAGTGCGGACTCCGATACTGCTGACGCGCCCGGTTCCACCGTCGGAGCAGGAACTCTTCCGGATGCTCGCCCCCGAGCAGGTAGCAGACGCCGTAGCCTACATCACCGCCCTGCCCGCGGAGGTCTGCATCAACGAGCTCGTCATCTCTCCCACGCACAACCGCATCTATGCACAGAACTCCGCGTATGCCGGCACCCCTGAGCCGGCCTCCGACGACCGGAGCCCGCAGTGAAAAAGGTAGTCGTCACAGATCCCGACGTCTGGCCATGGCTTCAGGATATGGACGACCGGCTCCGGCTCGTGTTTATCCCCTTGGACGATACCGAAGAGCTTAACCGGGAACTGGCGGACGCCTGGGCATACGTCGGGGTGTTCCTTGACGAACAGCACGCCCGCAGCGTCGGACCCAACTTCGAACTCGCCCAGATCTGCGCCGCCGGAACCGAGCACATCGCGTCCCGATTCCTGCCGGCGGGAGTGACCGTCGCCAACGCCGCAGGCCACGGAAAATCGATTGCCGAACACGTCCTCATGGTGACGCTCGCCGTCAGACGCCAACTCCTGAATGTCGACAGAGGACTCAGGGCGGGCCAGTGGGCCAACAAAATCGTGAACCCTGCCGCAGCTCCGGCATTTACCACTCTCGAAGGATCCGTTGTCGGCATCGTTGGCTTTGGACACACAGGAAGGGCCATCGCGCGTCTTTGCCGCGCCGTCGGAATGCGCGTTATCGCCGTTAACAGGACTCCCGCATCCGGTGACCCCGACGCGGACTGGGTAAAAGCGATGGACGCATTACCCGAACTGCTGGAACAAGCGGACACCCTCGTCCTTGCGTGCCCCCTCACGGACAGCACCAAGGGTCTTATTGGCACCACAGAACTGAGGACCCTCGGCCCTGCCGGAGTACTCGTCAATGTCGCACGGGGCCCTGTCGTCGATGAAGTAGCGCTGTATGAGGCATTAAAGGACCACAACATCGCCGGAGCCGCTATCGACGTGTGGTACCGGCCCGTCTCCACACAGGCTTCCGCGCCCTCAGAACTGCCATTTGCCGAACTGGACAACATCGTGATGACCCCGCACTACTCAGCTACGGCCACCGACACCTACCGGGAACGCGGACAGGATGTCCGTATCTCGCTCTTCGAGGCACTCAACGGGCTGCCGGTTTCGCGCCGCGTCACCACGACCACCGGAGGCGGAGGACGTGCCTGAAAATCTCGAACTCCTGGCCATCGGGGAAACCATGGTCATGGTCTCACCTGAGCAGGGAGGCAGGCTTGCCGGCCATGGAACATACATACTCCGCCCAGGAGGGGCCGAGTCCAACGTCGCCTCCCATCTGGCAAAGATGGGACACCACGTCGGTTGGGCCAGCGTCCTGGGCTCCGATCCCCTGGGCGACATCATCATCGACACTCTTAACTCCGACGGGGTAGACACCGCGTCGGTAATGAGGCACCCGGATCGGCCCACCGCCGTGTACTTCAAGGACCCAACCGGTACCGAGACGACGGTCTACTACTACCGCAAGGGCTCAGCCGCCAGCAGCATGTCCGTTCAAGACGTGCCGGCCTGGCTCCGCCGTGCTCCCAGGATTGTGCACCTTTCAGGGATAACCCCGGCACTGTCAGAATCGTGCCGCGCACTGACCCGGCACATTATCTTTGACCGCCCTTTCGGTGATGCTCTCATCAGCTTCGATGTGAATCACCGCGCCAGCCTATGGGGCGGGCAGGGAGGCGATGAGCTGCTGGACCTGGCGCAGGCGAGCGACATTGTGTTCGTAGGAAGGGATGAAGCCGAACGCATCTGGGGCACCACGAACGCAGAGTCGGTGCGTAGCCTGATCGGCCGGCCCGGCCACCTGATAGTCAAGGACGGCGCACATGAGGCAGTGGGGTTCACTCCGGAAGGTACGTTCCGTGAGCCTGCCCTGAAGGTAGAGGTCGTCGATGTTGTCGGGGCGGGGGACGGTTACGCGGCCGGATGGCTCAGCGGCATGCTTCAAAACGTCCCTCAGGACGTCCGTCTCCGGATGGGCCACAGCGTCGCATCACGGGTCATACTTTCCACATCGGACGCCGCTGATCTCCCGTCAGCCCAGGAGCTGGCAGGGGACACCAACCAGCCCGGCAGTACACTTACTGCACCGCCGCACCGCTGAGAAGGAACCAAATCGTGTCGCAAACAGTCGCCCGAGCTATCGACGTGGTCAGCTACGTCTCACTCAACAGCAGGTCACTCAGCGAGGTCGCCCTACACCTGGGCGTACACAAGTCCACAGCTCTCCGCCTCCTTCAAACCCTGGAGGAGGGCGGATTTGTCCGCCGTCTCGCAGACGGACGGTACGGCATGGGCTTTGAACTTATCGCCCTCGGACAAATAGCCCTTGACCAGGTGGAAGCACGCAGTATCGCCCACGCGGAACTGCAGGAACTGTCCGATAAGGTCGGTCACACCATCCACTTGGGCCAACTCGTCGGCAACCAAATTATTTACGTGGACAAAATCGACGGACGCGGAACCGTGGCGATGGGCTCCCGAATTGGACTCACCGCCAAAATCCACACCGCGGCCGTCGCCAAAGTCATCGCCGCCTTCCAAAGCCCTGAAGACGTGGAAAGGCTTATCGGCGATTCGGCATTTGAGCGATACACGGCCACAACTCTGACCAGCAAGCAGCAATTCCTTGACGACCTCAAAGCCATCCGCTCACGTGGCTGGGCCGAGGACGACGGTGAACACGAGGACTACATCAACTGCGTCGCGTTGCCGGTCCATGACGCCAGAGGCAAAGTTACATACGGCATATCCGTCACAGCCCTGCGGGCCGTCTCAACACTTGAACAACTACGGAAAGACCTTCCCCTCTATAGGAAGGTAGCCGAAAAAATATCCCAAAACCTCGGCTGGAAAGGCCAACAATGGACAGCACAGAATTTTTTGAAAACCAGCTGACAGCCCTCCCTCTACTGGGGATATTCCGCGGTTTCGAACCATCCGAAACCGTTGAACTGTGCCGCCGGGCGTGGGCAGAAGACGTCAGGCTCGTCGAAGTCCCCGTCCAGCACCCCGACGCCCTGCCATCTCTTCGCATGGCTCTTGCAGCAGCGGAAGAACACCAGGGCATCGTCGGTGCAGGAACGGTTACATCAGTTGAACAGCTCGAATCCGTCCTCGCGCTTGGAGCAGCCTTCATCGTCTCTCCAGGCCTGCACACGGACGTAGCCGAGGAATGCATCCGCCGCGGCGTGCCGTATCTGCCCGGCGTGGCGACATCTACAGAAATTGCAACAGCTTTGCGGCTTGGACTCACATGGCTTAAAGCATTCCCAGCTTCAGAGTTGGGCGCTAGCTGGATTCGCGCCCAACTCGCGCCTTTCCCACAAGTAAACTTCGTGGCCACCGGCGGAATCGGAACCTCAAATGCGCCAGAGTTTCTTAATGCTGGCTGCAAAGCGGTTGCCGTCGGATCGGCTTTCTCCAGCGCCGAAAGCATCTCCGCACTGCGTACCGCCATCAGTAGTCATCGCTAATTCCTGTGCAGATCCTTTGGTGGGACTGCCACTAAGGGGTGCGTACCCCGGTCCCGAGGTGCATGGCCGTGCGCACTATGGCGCCATGATGAAGCATAGTTCTCCTTGACGCAGCCCAGACCCGGGTTGTACGTCGTCAGATTGGGGTGTACCTAACGCCCGCCAACGGAAACTGGACCACTGCCGTGTTCCCGGCCGTTCCCCTGGTCTCGGCAACTGCGGCCGCCATTTCCCGCCAGCTGGGATATGAACCGCGAAATACCACGGCCTAGGCGCGCGCTGTTTAACTTTCGTGGGGTGGTGTTGGTCCATCGAAGTGGGGTCCATTTCAGGGCCGGCAGGAGTTCGGTGCCCGTAGGCCGAGGCAACCGGCCCACTGTGCTGGCGGTTATGTTTAAAGTGACCTGGTTGGTTCCGCCGAGCGCAACGCTGTTATCGCCTTCCTCAGCCTGGTGGCGTCCCCGCCCCAAGGAGGGTCGGCGGTACCAGGGACTGGTCTGTGAGGACGGGGTCAATATGGTCTTGGTGCCTGGCGCGGGTCGAAAAACCATAGCGCACTCTAAAGAGGGCCCTTTATAGAGAGACCAACGGATGCTATTGATTTCGGCGTACAGCACGGACGTGCCAGCCGTCCTCGTGGTGGAACATTCGTCTGCCGCCTCCGTAGGTCAGGTGAAGCCAGAGGACGCGTCGATCGTGTGTGTAGTCGTCGACGACGCCGCGTGCGATGACGAGGTCGTTGTCGAGGACTTCAATTTCCTCGCCGCGGCTGAGGCCTCTCCAATGGGACATATCGAGAGTCATTGTTGTGGCGGGCCTTCCATGGTTTTCTTCTCTCTTGCTGCAGCGGTGGTGGGCGTGCTTCCAGGGCGATGTTAGGGATGGGCGGTAATCCGGCAGCTGAAATTTCGTTCGTCACCCGGTTGGACAAGCATTTGTCCGGGGCTTGTCAGTACTTCCCCGCGATGTGTCGCGGGTACGGGCAGGCCTGCCCACGGCTCAAGGCACACGAAGTCCGCCCCTGGCTGCTTCCACACTGTGAACTGCATAAAGTCGCCGAAGGCCAGGTCCAGTAGCGGCCCGTCCGGCGAGACGTAGCGGACGGTACGGCTTTTCACTGACTCAAAAATGATCGCTCCGTCAGCGAAAAGGTCTTCAGTCAGAGTAAGGACCTTTTGATGCACCGGTGTGGGGTGGCGGGCGGCGGTGAGCTGCATCTGGGCATTGACGCGCCGGATGGTGGCGGTTTCCTCCTCGGCAAACAGGAGCTGCCATCCCGGGGACGGGTCCCACTGGAAGGCCGGGTGCCATCCGAGGGCTGCAGGCATGGGTGCGGGGCCCGTATTGGTGAGTGTGAAGGTGAGGTCTAGTGCGGGCCCGTTGGCCGACCAGCTGGTTTCCAACGAAAAGGGAAACGGGAACATTGCTTCTGTTGCCGGGCTGCTGCGGAGCAGGAAGCGGGCCGTGCGGGCAGTGGTTTCCAGGACGCCGAATTGGTTGTCCCGTGCGAATCCGTGCTGCGTCATCGGGTAGTTCCGGCCGTCGTGGTGCAGGACGTCATTGGCGAGCCGTCCGATGATCGGGAACAGTACGGGGGCGTGTCGCGGCCATTGCGTTCCTGCTGACCAGAGCAGTTCCTTGCCGGTGCTGTTTTGGAGGGAGACCAGCTCCGCGCCGTGGGAGTCCAGTACGGCGCGGAGCTGGTCGGTCTGGAGGTGGACTTTCATCAGTCCGTTTCCGGGCTGGTGCAGAAGTCGCAGTTGTCCGGGCATTGCCATTGCGGTGTTTGGTAGGCGCTGTCTTCTTGCCGGATGAGCAGGAGTTCTGTGGTCATGGTCATGCCGATGGTTGTGGAAGGTTCAGCTGCCCGTTGATCCGGGTGGGAACGGTGAGGTTTCCGTCCTTGAGCTCGTCCGGGAGGACGGTGGCCGGGGCATCCTGGTAGGTGACCGGGCGCAGAAACCGGCGGACGGCGGTTGCTCCGACGGAGGTGTGCAGGGAGTTGGTCGATGGCCAGGGCCCACCGTGTGTCTGGGCCCAGCTAACACTCACGCCGGTGGGGTAGCCGTTGTAGATGATCCGGCCGGCTCGAGCCTTTCCGAGTTCCGTGAGCCGGTGTGCCAGGTCGTCATCGTCTTCACCGAGGTGGATGGTCAGGGTCAGGGAGTCCTCGATCATCGACAGTGCCTGTTCGAGTTCGGGCAGCGCCCCGTAGCGGACGATGATGGCGGAGGGGCCGAAGCATTCCTCAACGGTCTCCCGCCGCAGCCGGGAAGCGTCGATGCTGTAAACGGCGGGGGTAACGCGGAATCCCCCCTCGTCCGGGGCCTTCCCGGTGGCGACCCGCTCAACGTCCTCCTGATCATCCAGGGCGCCGGTGATGGCAGCGTAGCTCTCGAAAATTCGGCGGTTCAGCAGGGGTGAAACGCTGCTGGAGGACAGTTCGTGGCTGAGCTTTGCAACGAGGCTGTCGCCTTCGGGTCCTTGGGGCACGAAGACGACGCCGGGTTTGGTGCACAGCTGCCCGGCGGAGGTCGTGATGGAGGCTGCAAGGCCGGCACCGATGTCGGAGCCCCGCTCGGAGGCGGCATTGGCGGTGACAACGAGGGGGTTGAGGCTGCTGAGCTCGCCGTAGAAGGGGATGGGTTGTGCCCGGCGGCTGATCGCTTCCATGAGCGCGGCGCCGCCGCCAAGGGAGCCTGTGAAGCCGACTGCCTGAATGAGGGGGTGGCTGACCAGGGCGGTTCCGGCTTTCTGGCCGAAGACTATTCCCAGTATTCCTTCGGGTGCCCCGTAGTTGGTGGCCGCGGCGGCCATGATGTCGTAGGAGATTTTGGAGGTGCGGGGGTGTGAGCTGTGCGCTTTGAGCACGACAGGGCAGCCTGTGGCCAGTGCTGACGCGGTGTCGCCGCCGATGACGGAGAAGGCGAAGGGAAAGTTGCTGGATCCGAAGACGGCCACGGGGCCGATGGGCTGGAGCATCCTGCGCAGGTCCGGGCGCGGCCCCATGGGAGTCTCGCCGGCGGTGTCGATGGCCGCTTCGAGGTAGCTGCCCTCCAGGAGGACTTCGGCAAAGAACCGCATTTGGTAGCTCGCCCTTTTGAGTTCGCCGGTCAGGCGGGCCGGGCCGATTCCGGTTTCTTCGTCGGCGGCCTTAATGAGCTCTTCCGCGTTCAGGTCCAGGCTGTCCGCGATTACCTGGAGCAGCCCGGCACGGCCGGTTCTGCCGATGTTCTCCAGGTAGGCGAAGGCCTTGCCTGCGTTTTCGACGATGCGGTCAACGTCTGCGGGAGTGCTTTCTTCTGCTACCGGGTCCAGGCGGGCTCCGGTGTAGGGGTTGGTGCCTGCAATGGTGGTCATGATGCTTGGGGTCCTTGGCTCTTGGGGGAGGAGGTCAGTGAAAGAGTGTGGCGGGAACTGGTGCGGCGTTTCCCGGGTGCATTACCGGCACGCCTTCGACCTGGGGTGCGCGGCCCTGGGCAAGCATGCCGCCGTCGATGTTGAAGGTCTGTCCGGTGACGAACGCTGATTCAGCGGAGGCCAGGAAGATGACGCCGGCTGCGATGTCTTCGGGTGTTCCTGCGCGGCCGAGCGGGATCTGTGCGGCGCGCAGGTCTTTTTTGCCGTCCCACATTGGCGGTTCTCCCTCGACCGCGATTGCGCCCGGGCGCAGGGCGTTGACCCGGATGCCCCAGGGGGCGAGGTCGACGGCGACGGCGCGGGTGAAGGATTCCATCGCGCCTTTGACGGAGTCGTAGGGGATGTGGTTGCGGTGGGCGCGTTCGGCCCCGTGGGAGCTGATGTTGATGATCGATCCCTTTTTGTCCTGGGCGGCCAGGGCGCGCGCTGTTCGCTGGGTGCAGCCGTAGAGCATGTTCATGTTCTTGGTGACGAACAGTTCCCAGTCGGAGGGCTCGACCGCCAGGAAGTTCCCCCAGGCGGTCTCGCCGCACCGGACGTAGGCGTTGTTGACCAGGATGTCGACGGTGCCTAGGGCTTCCTCGGTCTCAGCGAATACCCGGTCAACCTGGGTGAAGTCGGACATGTCCCCGACAGCGGCATATGCTTCCACGCCGGCGTCCAGCAGCTCCTCGACGACGGTCTTGGCGGCCGCGGCGTCAACGTCGTTGACGGCAACGCGCGCCCCTTCAGACCCGCAGCGGATGGCGATGGCACGGCCGATGTTCCGCCCGGCACCGGTGACGAACGCTGTCCGGCCCGTGAGGGCGCCGTGGCCGGAAGTGATGTCGGGGGATGTCCAGGTGGTGTTGGCTGGCTGGTAGTTCATGCCTTCTCTTTCACGGGGAGGTGATGTCCAGTGTGTGCGTGGGCAATGCCCACATCCGTACTGCATCTTCGTTGATTTCGACGCCGAGACCGTTTCCTGTCGGAATCCGGACGCGGCCGTTCCGGGCCACTATCGGTTCTTTCAGGACCCCTTCCCGGAAAGGGTTTTCGCCCCGGTCGTATTCAAGCAAGGGCTGGTAGGCGTTCCGGTCACCAAAAGGCGAGGTCGGGAGGGTGGACAGCAGTTGCAAAGTCGCGGCAATGAGGACGCCGGTTCCCCAGACATGGGGTGCGACGCGGAGGTTCCATGCGGTGGCCATCTGGGCGATGACTTTGGCTTCGGTGAATCCGCCGCAGACCGACAGGTTGGGCTGGACAATGTCGATGCGCTTTTCGGCGATATAGTCACGGAAACCGAACCGGGTGTAGAGAGCCTCGCCGGCGGCCAGCGGGAGCCCGGTGGCCCGGAGCATCGCCCAGCCCCGTATTTCGTCCGGGGGAAGTGGTTCCTCGATCCAGTACGGGTTGAAGCTGGCAATTTCACGCATCGACGAAAGTGCCGTATCGACGGTTGCATTGGCGTTGTAGTCCACCATCACGAGGCCTCCAGGGCCCAGGAGGTCCCGGGTGATGCCGGTGCGTTCCACATCGTCGCTGACGCCGGAGCCGATTTTGATTTTCGCTGCTGTGAAGCCTTCTTCGACAGCTTCTTCGATGTAAGCACGGAGGGGACCGCTGTCACCTTTCCCGTGGTAGTAGCCCGTGGAGGCGTAGGCGGTAACTTCCTCACGCACCCGCCCGCCCAGCAGGGCTGAGACCGGGACCCCGTAGGTTCTGGCGGCGGCGTCCCACATGGCGGTGTCCAGGCCGCTGATCGCGGCGACGTGCAGGCCGCCCGTGGTCAGGTGGTAGCCGGTGCTGAGCCGGTTCAGCCAGGTGCCTTCCCGAAGCTCCAGGGGCTGCCCAATCACCGCACGGGCCAGATCTTCCAGGTACGCCGCGACGATCCGCGGCGGCCCGAAGGACTCACCCCATCCGATGATGCCGTCGGAGGTTGTCACCTTCACCAGGGTCGCTGTTCTGGCGGTCACCCGGACCTTGGAGGGGCCAAAGCCTCCGTCCTGCAGCTTGTGCTCCAGGGGGAAGGTTTCGATCCGGCGGATGGTGGCCGGGCTAGTCGTCATCTGCGGCGCCCTTCACTTGTCCGACGATCTGGGTGGGGTTGACGAAGCGCAGGGCGATCATCAGCAGTACCGAGGTCATTACCGTGTAGATCACGGCCATGGCGTCAATGGTTTGGGCGCTGCGGATTCCGGTGGAGAACGCGGCGGAGTACAGGGCGACGATGAGGGTTTCGCTCTTGGGTCCTGCCACGAGGAACGTCAGTTCGAACATGGCGACGGTGCGGACCAGGATCAGCACGCCGGCGGCCAGTATTCCGGGGGTGAGCAGCGGCACCAGGACCATGCGGAACATTTTCCAGGTGTTCGCACCGCACATGCGGGCCGCCGACTCGAGGTTCCGGTCCAGCTGGCCGATGAACGGGGTCATCACCAGGATGACGAACGGCAGGGCAGGCACCAGGTTCACCAGGATGACGCCGGTGAGGGATCCGGCGAGCTGGAGCTGGTACATCAGTGTTGCCAGCGGCACGCCGTACGTGATCGGAGGGAGCATCACGGGCAACAGCATGAGGAGCATGACCAGCTTTTTGCCGGGGAAGTCCCGCCGGGCCAGGGCGTAGGCCGCGGGAACGCCGAGGGCGAGCGACAGCGCCAGGACACTGAAGGTCACCTGGAGGGTGGTGATGAGGACGTCGGCGAGGTTGAATTCCTGCCAGGCCTGACCGAACCACTCGACCGTGAAGCCTTCAGGCAGCGGCCCCCTGAACCAGGTGGTTCCGAAAGCATTGACGATGACCGAGAGGATGATTCCGGCCAGATTGAGGAGGAAGAATCCGACAGCTACCCAGACTGCGACCTGGAGAAGTGAGCGTTTGTTCTTTGTCGGGGCGGCCGGGTTGTCGGTTGACCGCCGGGACGTTGATGGGGGAGCGGTTGTGGTTGTCATGATCAGCCCTTACCTCCTGCTGTGGATCCTTCGTAGAAGCGGCTGCGCAGGACCAGGACCGCGCCGATGATGACCATTTCCACTACGCCCATGATGACCGCGATCGTGGAAGCGAGGGAAAAGTCATATTGTTCGAACGCTGCCTGGTACGCGGCGATGGACAGGACGCGGGTGGACCCGGTTGGTTCGCCCACGAGGTTTGCCGAGGGGAAGACGCCGAATGCCAGGACGAAGGTCAGGCAGAACGTCATTGCCAGACCGGGTGCGAGCAGGGGCATCACGATGTACTTTGTCCGCTGCCACTTCGTAGCGCCCAGGGTTGCGGCCGCCCGTTCCAGTGTCGGGTCGATGCCGGAAAGGTAGGACAGCGTCAGCAGGAATGCGAACGGGAATCCGGTGATGATCAGGGAGAACAGAACCCCGGCGTAGTTGTAGATAAGCCGGACGGGTTCATCGACAAGCCCGATGCCCAGGAGCACCTGGTTGAACCAGCCTGTGGGGGAGAAGTAGCGCAGCAGACCGTCGGCCACGAGGACCGTACCCAGACTCACCGGCAGCACGAGGATGGCCGTCAGGAGCCGCTTTCCCTTGAACTTGCGGCGCATCTGCATCGCGATCGGAACGGAGGCTCCGACGTTGATCAGCGCGGCCGGCAGTGCCAGGGCCAGCGTCTTCCATATGGTGGAGGACTGGAACGGGTCCGTGAAGAAGTTCACGTAGTTCGCGAACGGTCCGCCGCCTTCCAAGGGGTCCATCGAGATGCTGACGCCGTAGAACATGGGGTAGACGAACAGGGCTCCGAGGATCAGGACGGCCGGCAGCAGCAGGGCCAGCAACGGGTCGATGCCGCGGTCTGCCAGTTTGTGCCGGAAGTTCAGCTTGGGAGCATCGTTGCGGTTGGTCAGGGTGGTCACGAGAAGACCTCTTCTTGCACCGCGGCAGCGGCCTGGACGACGTCATCGGAGCATTCGTCCCCGGTGAACAGCAGGGCGCTGTAATGGGAGAAGCCCACCTCGAAGGTATCGCCGGCACGGACGCGGTCTTTGAGCCGCAAGTGGATTACTTCCCCGGCTTCGGTGACGCCCTCCACCACGAACGTGTGTCCCGAGAATTCAACGACGACCGCACGGACCCGCAGTGAATTGCCGTCCACGGAGCCGAGCTGGAAATCCTCCGGCCGGACGGCCATGATGGCCCTTCCGTTCTGGATGGGACGCTGCGCGGTGACCTGGAAGGAATTGCCGTGCGAGCGGACTCCGACGATTCCCTGTTCACCAGCCGAGGACGTGGTCTCTACAGAGAACAGGTTCCGGAAGCCCATGAAGGATGCGACATAGGTGTTGATGGGCCTGTTGTAAACCTCTTCGGGGGGTCCAACCTGGTCCACTTTTGATCGGCGCAGGACAACAACGCGGTCTGCCAGGGCCAGCGCTTCTTCCTGATCATGTGTCACGTAGATGGTGGTGAGCTTCAGGCTCTGGTGCAGCCTGCGGATTTCCGTGCGCATCTGCAGCCGAAGCTTTGCGTCCAGATTCGATAGCGGTTCATCCATCAGGACCAGACGGGGGCGGAGGACCACGGCGCGTGCGATGGCCACGCGCTGCTGCTGGCCGCCGGAGAGCTGGCCGGGGAGTTTGGAGGCGTGCTCCTGCAGGTCTACCATGGCCAGCGCCTCATCGACCCGGGCACGCATTTCCTGCTTGTTCACGCCCCGGACCTTGAGGCCGAAGCCGACGTTGTCGCGGATGCTCAGGTGGGGGAAGAGGGCGTAGTTCTGGAATACCATGCCGAACTCGCGCTTTTCGGAAGGCAGGGTGTCGATCCTGACGTCATCGGCCCAGATGGCGCCTTCGCTGAGCGGAAGCAGGCCGGCCAGGCAGCTCAGTGCTGTGGATTTTCCGCAGCCTGAGGGTCCCAGGAGGGCGATGAACTCACCGCCTTCGATGGTCAGGTCAAGGTGATCCAGGGCTGTTATGGGGCCGAATTTTCTGGTGACCCCTTGGAGCCGGAGCTGGCCCAATTCGGGTTTTGCGTTAGTGCTGTTCACGTTCGTTGTCTCCTTTGACTAATGCTTGAGCCGGCTACTTTTGCTGTACTTTGGCGCCGCCGATGTTGCGGTCCCACAGATCAAACGCGGAAACCATGGCATCAGCTTCGAGGGGGATCTCCAGCGGCTGGCTCTTGATGAGCTCGTCGTAGATCGGGCGGCCGAATTCCTTGATCAGGTCCTGGCTCTCCTGCGGGGCCATGCTCAAGGGAACATCCTTCACGGCAGGTCCGGGGTAAAGGTATCCGGAGTCGTAGGTGTAGGCCTGCTGCTCCGGTTCCAGTGCGTACTTCATGAAGTCCATGACCACGGCGAGCCGTTGTCCCTCAATGCCTTTGGGGGCGGTCATGAAGTGTCCGTCACCGACCCAGGTGAAGTCCTCGAACGCGCTGACTTCCATTTCCGCCGGGACCTGACCGATGGCGCGCGGGTTGATGTCCCAGCCGGTAGTGGTCGGAATCATCCAGCGGTTCCCCTGCGCCAGCTCCGTCATGGTCTGCGCCGTGCCGGTGGGGTAGTAGTCGATGTACTGATTCAGTTCCGCCAGGTAGGCCCACGTCTTTTCCCAACCGTTGACCGGGTCCTTGGGGTCCTTGTCGCCGAGCATGTATGGCAGGCCCATCAGGAACGCGCGTCCGATGCCGGAGTTGGCCGGACGGGCGTAGAAGAACTTGTTGGGGTTGGCTTTTGCCCAGTCGAGAAGTTCCTGTGGTGTCTTGGGCGGGTTGGGCACCTTGGCCGGGTCGAACTCCAGCAGCGGGCCGCCCGGGTAGAAGACAAAGGACAGGCCCTTGCCCTGGGCGAGCTCCTGGAACTTGCTGACGTTTTCGTCGTAAATCTCGCTGGGGTCCGGAAGGTTGTCTTTCTGCTGGCCGAGAAGGTCGTACCAGACGTCCTGCTTCAGGCCCGAGGCCATCCCATCAGAACCAGTCAGGACGAGGTCGATGTCCAGCCGGCCGGCCTTCTGCTGCGCCTGAAGCTTTCCGACCAGTTCGGGGGCGTTGACCTTCTGGAAGGTGAACTCCTTGACAAGCTCCGGATGTTCTTTCTGGTAATTGTCAAAGATCTTCTGGCTGAGTTGGAGGTTTCCGGCGACGTCGACGACGTTGATCGTCAGCGGCTCGCTGGGCAGGACAACTTCACCGGCAGGGGTATCCGCGGCGCCCGGGGCTTTGGGGGCACTGCAGCCGGTCACCAGCATGGCGCCTGCCATGGAAATGGCTGCCAGGGTCTTCAAATACTTCAATGGAGTCTCCGTTGTCTCGTGCCCGCCGTTGTGGCGGGCTGAAGTGAGTTCAGGCGTCAGCGGTTTCGCTGGCTGTGGGGCGGGGGATGGGGCATTCGAGGTGATATCCGCGGCCGGCGTAGTCGAACCCTTCGAGCTCGGTGACGGTCACCCCGGGGTGCTGGGCCGCGGCATAATATGCGCGGATTTCTTTGATCAGGCCCGTTTCCTCGTCGAAGACGTACCATTCGTCCCCGCGGAGGATGGTTCCCTCCTGGGTCTTGTAGTGGGTCCACTCGATCACTGCCTGATGGGAGTCCGGCGCTACGACGAGGCGGTCAATGGTCCAGGCTGAGCCTTTCGTGGCCACAAAGTGGGCCCACCGTTCGGCGATGAGGCGGCCGCCGTGCCATGCCCCGCCGTACATGCTGGGAGGAAAGTAATGAACGGCATCCTCTGTGAAGCATGCGGCCATCTTTTCCACGTCAGCCTCATTGCAGCCGTCGAAGTAGGTCCGGATCAGGGCTTCATATCCGGCAGCTGTCTGGGATTCGTTTGCAGTCACCGTGAGGCCTTCCATTCCTGATACTCGGCCATGGTCTTCTCATTGGGGGGATACACACCCAGAAGTGACTCTCCGTTATGGACGCGGGTATGAAGGTAAGCCTCTCGGTTTTCCTGCTCCAAGGCGTCATCGGCGATGACTGGAGCGAGTGAACGCGGAACGATGATCACGCCGTCGGCATCGCCTACAACGATATCGCCGGGATAGACGGCTACCCCTGCACAACCGACGGGGACCTGCAGGTCCGCGACATGGAAGCTGGTCAGGCGCGTCGTGGCTGTTATAGCCCTGGCGTAGGTCGGGATATCAAGGGTCTCAAGCACTGATCCGTCCCGGAACGCGCCGTCCGTGATAAACGCCTTTGCCCCGCGGTGCATCGCACGGGTCACCAGCATGTCACCAGCAGACGCGGCGCTGATATCACTGCGGCTGTCAATGATCATGACGTGGCCTGCCTGAAGCCGTTCCACGCCCGCCCACTGAAGGTTGTCATCGTCGGCCAGTCCCTCAAGGGTGTCCAGATCCTCCCGGGCCGGGATGAACCGCATTGTGAACGCCTCTCCGGCGAACGGTTCCTTGACCTGGCCCACGGGTGCCACGCCGACCAGGAACTGCTGCCGCAGCCCGTGCTTGAACAACTGTGTTGCCAGTGTTGCGGTGCTTACCTTTTTCAAAGTCTCCAGGACCTGCGGGTCCACCTCGACCTGCTGGGAATTAGTACCCAATTCCTGCTCCTCATTCGCTTGTGCAAGTTTCATTCTCTAGGAAGGCGTCTCGCTGATTGGGACTCCTGATACACTCGATGCTAGGTCAGATGATCGGGAAATACCTAGCGGAATGTGAGGTGAAGCACTGAAATGACTGAAGTTATCGGTGAGCGGGACAAGACCACGGATGGCGTCTCAATGAGTGGGACAGGGGAGGGGGTTGAGGTGCCAAAAGAACAGGTTGCGGCTTCAGCCCTTGACCGCAGCCTGTCAATTCTTGATTTCCTCGCTACCACCCGCGGGGCGACCACCGGCGAGATTGCGGCAGCTGTCCGGGTGAGCCGGAGTACCACCTACAGGCTGGTGGAACGGCTGAGGCAGCGCGGCTACGTGGACGACATCGGCCACACAGGGGTATGGCACTTGGGCCCGGCCGCCGCACGGCTGGCCCTGGCTGCCGTGCAGTCCAGCGATGTCGCTCAGGTAGCGCCCGAGTACCTGCGGATGCTCGTCCAGCAGACACGGGAGTCAGTAAATCTCGGCGTCCCCCGCGGCACGGAGATGGTGTTCATCTATCGGGACAAAGGCCCACAAACGGTAGCCGTCCACGGCGACGTGGGCGCACGGCGCCCCATGCACTGCACCTCGGTCGGAAAGGCATACCTCGCAGCGCTGCCACAGGGGGAACGGGACCAAATCCTGTCGAAAATGGTCTATCACGCCTTCACCCCGAAGACGATCACCACGAGGGCGGCTTTGGAGGAAGAAATCCAGCGCACCATCGACCGCGGCTGGTCCGAGGACCACGGCGAAATCGACCCCTCAAGCACCTGCTGCGGCGCTGCTATCCGCGACAACATGGGCCGCCCGGTTGCCGCCATCAGCGTCGCCGGCGTCACCGACCGAATCAGCCCTGAACTATCCAGGATCGGCGCCGTGGTCGCCAGCACCGCCGAAGCCATCTCCCGCCGCCTCGGATACGACCCGGCAATCAACTACACCGCCGCCACAACGGGAAAACGAGGATAGCTTGAAAATTGCACGAATCGCACATCAGGGCCACAGCCGTCTCGCAGTAGAAGATCACGGTGTCTGGAACATTCTGATCCAGACTGACCTGGCTGGTGTTGTAGCAGGAGGAGAGCAACAGATCGATTCGACGGTAGAGCCTCAGACCCACCCCAACCTGCTAGCACCGTATCCGGGAGGAACCATCTTCGGGATCGGCCTCAACTACAAAGACACCATCACCGACATGGGATTCCCCACGCCGGCGACGCCCTACCTCTTCCCGAAACTTTCATCCAGCGTCGTAGGCCCAGGCGAGCCCATTGTCATTGACCCAGACGTAACGGTGGAGCCGGACTGGGAGGGTGAGCTAGCAGTCATCATCGGCAAAACGGCCCGAAACGTCCCTGAAGAAAGTGCGCTCGATTTTGTTTTCGGATACACCGCAGCAAACGACATCTCCGCCCGGGACGTCCAGCGCGCCGATCCCCAATGGGTACGCGGTAAGGGCCTGGACACCTTTTGTCCCATTGGCCCTGTCATCGTCACGGCGGACGAAATTCCCGATCCCCAGGATCTCCGCATCAGGACCTGGGTCAACGGAGAAATCGTTCAGGACGGAAATACTGCGGACATGCTTTTCGGGGTGAAAGCACTCATCTCTTACCTCAGTAGGCACTTCACCCTGCGCCCCGGGGACGTGATACTCAGCGGCACCCCATCAGGATGCGGCGGATTCATGACTCCACCCAGGTTCCTCTCGCCGGGCGACGAAACCAAAGTCGAAGTTCAAGGAATAGGCAGCCTCATCAATCCGGTAGCGGCAGCGCCGGTTCCTATGCCATGGCACCTGGCACCATCCACAGCAACCGAATCGACGCCATGACTGCCAGAACTCCCCTGCACGAAACACCTGCCACAGAAGACAGTCGGATAAACGACCGACATTTCGCCGGGCTTCTTCCCGGGGAAGCATCTGTAGACCGGATAACAGGAATCGACCTGTCGCTGGTCATCCTTCCGCTTGCGGCTCCCATCAGCGACGCCAAAGTCCTGACCGGCCGACAGGAGCCCCTGACCGAAATCGCCTTCCTCTTCGCCGAAATTCAGACCGAAACCGGACTCTCCGGCATCGGCTACAGCTACTCCAAACGCGCAGGCGGCCAAGGCCTCTTCGCGCACGCCAAGGAGATCGCACCCAAACTGCTGGGCGAAGACCCCAGCGACATCCAGCGCCTGTGGACAAAACTGATCTGGGCCGGCGCGTCCGTGGGCCGCAGCGGCCTCGCCACACAAGCCATCGCCGCCATGGACATAGCCCTCTGGGATCTGAAAGCGAAACGCGCCAGCCTTCCCCTGGCCAAGCTACTGGGCGCCCACCGGGACACCGTCCAGTGCTACAACACCTCCGGCGGATACCTCTCAATGTCCATCGACGAAATCCAAGCCAACGCCCAGGCATCAGTCGAACGAGGCATCGGCGGCATCAAAATCAAAGTAGGCCAGCCCGACACATCCCTGGACATCCGACGAGTGCGTGCGATGCGTGGTCTTCTCGGGGACAACTTTCCCCTGATGGTGGACGCAAACCAACAATGGAACCGCACCACAGCCCTTCGCGCTGGCCTAAGGCTCGAAGAATTCGATCTCACCTGGATCGAAGAGCCCCTCGACGCCTACGACGCCGAGGGCCACGCCGCCCTCGCCAGGGAACTGGTCACCCCGATAGCTACAGGGGAAATGCTCACCAGCACAGCCGAGCATAAAACCCTGATCCGCGCCGGCTCAGTAGACTTCATGCAGCCGGACGCTCCCCGGGTCGGCGGCATCACACCCTTCCTGAAAATCATGGCCCTGGGCGAAGAGGCAGGAATCAGGCATGGCACCTCACTTCGCCATGGAAATCCACCTCCACCTCGCCGCAGCCTACGAAATAGATCCATGGGTAGAACACTTCGAATGGCTGGAACCGCTCTTCAACGAGCGGCTGCAAATAGTAGGAGGCCGAATGATCGTTCCCGCCCGACCCGGACTTGGCATCTCACTCAGCGAACAAGCCCGGGCATGGACTGCGGACCGCGTCAGCTTTGGCGGTACCGGAACCTGCTGACACGACTCCTCGCCTGCGATCCTCACCCGCCTCTCTCCAAAACCAGCCGGGACAGAAAACCCGGCACATGGGATTCCGCGTCGACTCCAGGTCGTCATCTGACAGCGGCGCCGCGATCAGCCGCGAGCCAGGAACCGGCAACGAACTAACCGACCTGCTCAGTCCGATTCTCCCGTCACCCGTGACCCTGGAGGTTGCGAGGCGGGCAGACTCCCGCGCGCTCGTGAGAAAGCGGGCGAGATCCCAGCTGGCGATGAGAATAACCCGCAGTTGTTACGTGATCAGGCTCACTCTTTGGGACCTCCTTGGTTGTCCCGTCCCACCCAGTAATAACTTTCTCTGAATTCAAAAGACCACCTCTTCTTGGTCCCCAAACTGTCCTAGCATTCGTGAGGGCTCCTCGCTTAGCGAGACTCCTGCCGGATTTTCTGGTGGCTTTCTGCTACCAGTCACATTGTTGCCAACAGCGGTTTCCTCAAAGCCATGTTGACCTGATTTTGACGGTTGGGCTTTGTTAGGACTCTTTCAAGGAGGAAAGACTATGAATTCTGGAAATGCATTCTCCGCCCCGATGTCCCGGCGCCAGCACCTGAAGCTATGGGGCGCGGCGGCCGCGGCCGCACCGCTCCTAGCAGCATGTGGCACCGGCGCCGGCACTTCAACGACATCGACGGGTCGTAAGAACATCACCTTCGTCACGACAGCAGTCTCCGGAACGTCGTCCATGGAGGACTACGTCAAGGCTTACAACGAGTCCCAGGACAAGTACGAGGTGAGTGTCCGCTCCCTCCCGTCCCAGTCCTCCAGCACCGAAGTCCACCAGCAGCTGGTCCAGCAACTCAGCCGCAAGGACGGCAGCATCGACGTTCTCATGATGGACATCATCTGGGTCGCCGAGTTCGCTGCCGCGGGCTGGACAATGGATCTGGGCAAAGACTGGAACCAGGCTGACCGGGACGCTTTCTTCCCTTCCACGGTCGCCGGCGGAACCTATAACGGAAAATACACCGCTCTCCCGTTCAACACGTCCGCGGGTCTGCTGTACCACCGTACGGACCTCCTCCAAGGCGCAGGCGCCAGTGTCCCACAAACGTGGGAGGACCTCACCCGGACGTCAAGCTCCATCATTGCCAGTGGCGCCGCACCCCAGGGCTACCTGTGGCAGGGCAAGCAGGCCGAAGCCTCAATCTGCGATCTGGTTGAAGTCATTGCATCCGCTGGCGGAAGCATCCTGAGCGAAGACGGCAAGAAAGCCACGATTACCGAGGACCCGGCCGTCGAGGCGGTCCAGTTCCTCTACGACAGCATCAACACCACGAAGATCTCACCACGAGACACATTGTCCTGGGACGAGTCGCCCAGCCGACAGGCCTTCTGGGCCGGCAACGCGCCGTTCCTGCGCATGTGGTCCCATTCCTGGAAAGCGACCCAGGATCCCGCCACCTCCAAGGTGGCCGGCAAGGTGGCCTTGGCGAACCTCCCTCACTTTGCCGGAGGGTCCAGCGCATCATGCCTCGCCGGCTACCAGGTTGGAATTTCCGAATCCTCCCGGAACAAGGAAGGCGCTGTTGACTTCCTGAAGTGGGTCATGAAGCCGGAAACCTCTCTGAGCTACTACAACTCCTTCGGATACGCCCCCGGGACCAAGGCCTTCTTTGACCTGCCCGCCATGAAGGACAACCCGATGGCAGCAGCCCTGAACGCGCAAATCCACTCCGGTGGCGTCGCCCGACCTGTAACGCCGAAGTACCCGCAGGTATCCCTGGCCCTGCAGAGCGCACTGTCAAAGGCCCTCACCTCCGGAAACGTCAAGGCTGAGCTGCAGGTGGCCAAGGACAACATCGATCGGATCCTCGGTTCATGACCACCCTTGTCAGGGATCAGAGCGTCCAGCCCCTGCCGGTCACGAAACGCAGCCGGTCGAAGGGACCGCAGGGGAGCCTGCTGGCTGTTCTGCTGCTCGTTCCAGCCCTTGCCGCAACTCTGGCCGTCTCGCTGTTCCCCCTGATCCAATCGCTGTATCTGTCCTTCAGGGACACCTCCCTGGCAGGCTTCTCCGATGCCTTTGTCGGGGGCCAGAACTTCGTCCGACTCATCACCGACGGCCAGTTCCAAGGAGCGTGGCTGCAGACCATCTGGTTCATGTCGACCTCCACTGTTCTGGAAACCATCCTGGGGGTCGGCTTTGCCATCTTCCTCCACGAAAAATTCAAAGGCCGCGCAGTCCTGCGAGCCATGGTGCTGATCCCCTGGGCTATTCCGACCGTTGTGACATCCAAAATTTTTCAACGGATGTTTGATGGCCAGGTCGGTATCGTCAACTTCTTTCTCGAGAAGTTCGGGTTCACCTCGTCCTACATCAACTTCTTGGGTGAGCCCGCCATCGCAATGTGGACGCTCATCGCAGCTGATGTGTGGAAAACGACCCCGTTCATGGCCGTCCTGACGCTGGCCGCTCTCCAAACGATCCCGGATTCGCTGGTCGAATCCGCGCGGATGGATGGCGCCGGACCGATCCGCACGTTCCTCTACGTTCGCTTACCTCTGCTGATGCCGGCAATCCTGGTCGCCGCTCTTGTCCGATGCCTTGATGCCTTCCGCATCTTCGATCTGCCCTACGTCCTCACCGGGGGCGGCCCGGCAGGCAGTACCGAAACCGTCTCAACTCTGGCTTACAAAAGCATGTTCTCAGCGCTGGAGGTCGGGTACGGCTCGGCCATTAACATAGCCATCCTTGTCAGCGAAGCGCTTATCGCGCTGGTCTTTGTTGTCTTCATGGCGCGCCAGTTCAGGAAGGTCGAAGGATGAGCACGCAAACTATGCACGAGGCAAACGATGAGGCGCTCCATTCGGGACTGCCCATCAAACGGGGTACCCGCCCCTCTGCCTACATCCGCCGAGGATTGTTCTGGTTGACAGGGATAGCCATCGGATTCTGGTCCGTGGCCCCGTTCCTCTGGCAGGTCATCGCATCCCTGCAACCGGACGTGAATCTGCTGAACAAGCAGCCCAGTTTCCTCCCCATACCGTTCACGTTCGAGCACTACGAGAACACCTTCGTGGACAGGGGCTTTGGGCAATACGTCGTGAACAGCGCCATCGTCGCCGTCGCAGCCACCGTCATAAGCCAGGTCATCGCGCTTCTCGCGGCTTACTCCCTGGCGCGGCTGCCCATGATCGGAAAGGGCGTCGTCCTGGCGGTCCTTCTGGGCATCTCAATGTTCCCGCACATCGCTATCGTCGGTCCGCTGTACGTGCTCTTCAACCAGTGGGCGTGGCTCGACACGCACATGGCCCTCGTCGGCCCGTACATCGGGTTGTCCGTACCCCTGTCGGTATTCATTCTCACCACGCACCTGCGATCAATCCCTCGTGAAATTGACGAAGCAGCCATGATCGACGGAGCAGGAAAAATGAGGACCCTGTGGAGCCTGATCCTTCCTCTGGCCATGCCCGGCCTGGTCACCTCCGCAATCCTGGCGTTCATCGCAAACTGGAACGAGTTCATGCTGGCGCTGGCCTTTACCAGCACGCCCGAACACCAGACTTCATCGGTGGGCATCGCCAATTTCGCGGACGCCGACTACGCCCCCCTGGGCGACATGGCCGCGGCATCGATTGTTGCCACCATACCGCTGATCATCATCGTGATCTTCTTCCAGCGACGGATCGTTTCCGGACTCACATCCGGCGGCGTCAAAGGGTAGGGGAATGAGCGAGCACAGCCAGAACGAATGGCTCGAAAGATACACCGCTCTCGGTGCGGAACTTGCAACGAAGGGCCGGGAATCCCGGCCGCTGGCCGCGGGGTTTACAGCCTTCGTCGACGCTCTGTACAAGCTCGGTGACGCCTCTCTGGAACGGCTCAGGACGACTGATACGAGCTTGCTCGCGCCAGCGGCAGCAACGGGAATTCAGGAAATACAGAAACGGCTCAGGGAAGGACGCGATGGCGAAATCGTCATCGACGACCCGAATGCCGGAGCCGTCCTCGAGAGCATTTTCGGCGCGCCTGCGCACCTGCGGGGAGGCGGAACGGCTGTCCACGCCTGCGCCAGCTGGGCGCAACTCGGACGCCAGCCCCTGCTGGCGCTCTCCGAGCGGAACACCGACCAGCTGCACGTGCTCCATCCTGCCGCAAGAATCGCCGAGCAGGGACAGCTCCGAACCCCGAAAGAGGTCACAGCCGGGGCCGCTTCGGCGACAAGGAACCACATTCTGGAATTCACTAAGGGAATGCGCTACGGCGAAACTGAGCTCCCACGCTCAAGCCGTATCAGCGTCAGACTCGGACCCAAAGGTCTGCAGCAGGACCCGGACTTCGCCGCCGAATCCATCCTCCTTGGCGCACACGGTGCCGTCGGCCTCGTCTCAGGCCTCAACGGACTACCCAACGAAGACACACAGGGCCTAGCCTGGGTAACCAAACTCGTGAGCGGGTGGAAAGAATCGGGATTCTCATTCGTCCACTGCGAACTGGCCGAGTTCGAGAACCGCGAGCAAGCCCGGCGCATCCTGGACGCCATCACCCCGGAGGTCGATTCCATCGGCATGAGTGCCGACGAGCTGAACTTCCTCACCCGCACCGGCGCAAGCCCAACCGAAAATGCAGCAACAATTGCCGAAGCCATGAACCTGAAACGTGTCGTCGTGCACGGCGACAAACTGGCCTTCAGCATCCACCGACTGGACCCGGTCCTGCAGCAAACCGCCATGATGGCTGGCTGTTTGGCCGCAGCCAACAAAGCCTCTACCGGGGTCCCTCAGGCCGACCTAACGGTGCCCCCGGGCGCGGTCTTTGCTTCCGCCGAAGCCGACCAGCTCCAACAACCCCACGGCTGGCGGCTTTCCGCGGCCGTTAGCCCCTACCTGGAGAAACCCTCCTCGACCATCGGCCTTGGCGACACGTTCGTCAGCGGCGACCTCTTCGTCCAATCTTCACTGTCCTGACCCAAAAAAGCCCAACCCAGAAGGAGAAGCCCCATGGCATCCATCACCACCGATCCCGGCAAGCAGCGCAGCATCCAACGCGTCACCAGCGAAGACGGGTTCTTCAACATTTGCGCAATGGACCACCAGCGCGTACTCAAGTCGATGCTCTCCAATGACCCGGACTCTGTAGAGTTCAGCGATATCGTCCAGCTCAAGGACACCGTCGTGCGCGCCGTTGCCCCCGAAGTCTCCGGGGTACTCACGGATGCACGCTATGGTGCGGCCTTCGTCGTCGCAACCGGTGCCCTGCCGCGCAACGTTGGATCCGTCGTCGAAGTCGGCGACGAGGGTTACGACATCCCGCCTGGCCCCCGCAAGAGCCGCCTTCGGTCAAAATGGTCGATGAAACAGATCAAACTCCTCGGCGCGGACGTTGCCAAGTTCCTCTGGTTCTTCCGCCCGGACGTCAACCCCGAAGTCGCCGAACACCAAAGGACTGTTCTGCGGGAGCTGGTCAAGGAAAGCGAGAAGTACAGCCTGCCCCTGATCGTCGAGCCGATCTGGTACCCCCTGCCCGGCGAAGACGCATCTTCACAGGAGTGGAAGGACCGTCGGATTGACGGCATCGTTGAATCCGCGATCGAAGCGGACAAACTCGGTGCAGACCTGCTCAAGCTTGAGTTCCCCGGCTACCTGGGGTCTCCGGAAGGCGACCGCCGTGCTGTCGAGGCGTGCCAGGCTATCGACGCTGCCGTCACCGCACCATGGCTTATTCTGTCCGCCGGCGTCGGCTTCGAAGAATTCGCCCAGCAGATGGAAATCGCAGCCAAGGCTGGCTCGTCAGGATACATGGCGGGCCGCTCTGTCTGGATGGACGCAGTCACGACCCACGACGAGGCAGACCGGGCCGAGAAGTTCGCTGCAATACGCGGTCGGCTGAGCAAGCTCAACGAGATCACCCGCACCCACGGCAAGTCCGTTGCAACCCACGAGAAGCTCGACGAAGTGCTGGGGCGTCTGCCGGAGTTCTGGTACGAGTCCTGGCACCCCGACAACGACATCTCATAACGTCCTGGTCGCATAGCTCGACGCGAGTCCGCTGATCGCCGACAACTGTCCGCGATCAGCGGACTGTCAGGCACCCTTCCCACATCGCTGTATGCCGCTCGCCATGCCGCAGAAGGCCAGCCGAAAGCCGAGATACGCGGCAGAATGGCGTCGTCAGAGGTCGACAAACAGCCCCTACTGGACAACTGACCGGAACGCCGATAATGGATATTATGTAAAGTCGCTTGCTTTAATCTTCAAGTAGCCGCCTCTTTCTAGAGTATCCGAACCCCCGTCTTCCGGCGCAACGGCGACCCAGGATAAGAGCTCCAAAGGCTGGAGTCGCCGCTCTTGAGCGCGGCACCTCTATGGTTTCTGCGTTGCATTTTGGTTGCTTTCCGTTTGTGGGCCTGCGAGTATTGAGACATGGAAGCAACGACCCGACATGACATTCATTTGGGTACGACCCGGATGAATATTCACGACCTGGTGCGCGAACTCAATGACAACCTGGGTACGACGGTGGTGCAGACTATGGCCGGCGTGAAGGACCGCACGTCTCCGTTCCGCTGGGCGAAGCCTGACGGTCCGGAGCCCCGCCCGGAGGTCGAATCCCGCCTGCGCCTGGGTCATCGAGTCTGGAAGACGCTTGAGCTTGCCGAAGGCAAGCATGTGGCGTTGGCCTGGCTGATGGGCGCCAACCCGCGCCTGAACGAGGAACTTCCCGTCCTTTATATCCAGCAGCAACGTTCCCGTGAGGTTTTGGGAGCTGCCGAAGCGTTCGTGAATGACACTTTCGCCGCATGATCACGACCGCCAAGGTGCGCCAGTGCGACTTGACGGGGCTGACTCTTGTCAGGGCTGCCGCCGAGATTTCGTTCAGGGTGGCGAAGGACCGCTACGGCGCGTTGTCGGTCAGGAAGAATTCCACTGTTGGCCCCATGCCTATCGGAAAAGCCGCAGGCAGCGACTCCCGGGGCCGATACGACAGCATAGGCTCGACGGTCTATCTCGCTGACTCGCGTCAGTGCGCCTATGCCGAGGTATTGCTCGGCTTCCGGCAGCAACGTGCGTCCGTGGCCAAGGCCGCTGAATCCATCGGGTGGACCGTTGAGGACTACATCACCAGTGTCCGGGCTCAGGCCGAGGAGAACGGGATAGACGTCCCCTGGGCCATATCCGTGGACTGGCAAATGGACCGTTCGATTTACGAAATTAGGCTCCCTGGTCAGGGGTGGTGGGTTCAGATCGACGACGCGGCCACCCTCCGCGCCCTTGAATCCCTCACACCAACAACGGCGGGGCTGACCGAACGCCTCCAGCTCCTCACGGCCGGTTCCCTCACCGGTGACGACCGTGATCTGACAACGCTGCTCGCCCACGTCATCCGCGGCACCGTGTTGGACGATGGCTCAGAACCACTGGGTATCAGCTACCCATCAAAGACATTGACCGGAAGGTGCTGGGCCTACTGGGACCGGCGGGCTGACGAAGGCCTCTCCCCTAGCCGCAACGGCCTGCTGCAGCTGACCTCTGAGAATGTCGGACCGGACCCTGAATTCCACCGCGTGGCCGAACTGTACGGCCTACCGGTCCTGGGAGCCCGCCCATGAAATCAAGGAACTCCTCCCGGGCACCGGCCGACAGGTGCCACTTCCTCTGGGCGGCTAGGACCACGGCCTTTGGTAAAGGAGTGCCCCGGTTAAGGGATCAGGCATCTGGTTCTTCGGCACTTTGAGGTTGCTCGGGGGTAATGCGCTGCAGCAGTGCGTCGTGGGCTTCCTGGAGCGCATCTGCGCGGGCCTGGGCGGCGGCCGCCCGGGTTGCTGCCGCCGCAGCTTCGGCCCTCGCTTCCTGGCCGGCTAAGCGTACCTGCTCGAGCTGCTCAACGTTGGTGCTTAGCTGGCGTTCCAGCACCTCTATTTTGGCCACCAGCTCGGAGACAGTGGACTCCTTTTCGGCCGTCACTTTGTCGAGGTCGGCAACAAGCTCGGCGACCTCTTCATTCAGCTCCCTTTTCTCCCGGGCCCAGAGCTCGCCGGTGGCGGCATGGCGCTCATTCGCAAGGGAGGACGCTTCTGCCCAGACAGCCCCGGCCAGACGCGCCGCCTGCTCGAGGATGGCCGGCGGGGTCGCCGCCACCTGCCCCCCGGCGGACTGCTTCTCCTCGGTCCACTCCTTTAAATAGCGGGTGGCGTCGGCGTTACTAACGCCCGCAGCAGATCGAACAGTGGACACGGTCGGGCGCCGCTCGGCGCTGATCTGCTCCGCAGCAGCAAAAACCCGGTCCTTAGCAGTCGAACTCATTCGACATCCTTTGAATAGTAGTAGGAGTAGTAACAAAACTACTCCTACTACTACTTTTTCGCAACACCGCCAAGGCCGGCCATGTCGGCACAGGCGGTGGACCCCCCCGGAGTTAGCGTGGGGCCCGGGGCCAAGGCCGCCGCTAGCGGAGCAGTTGGGGGGCCGCCCACAATTCCTGGAGGGTGCCCGGGGGGAAGTAAGCCAGAGGTTGTTCACTCGACCCCCCATTGACGTCCCAAAGTAGTAGGAGTAGTAAAAGGTCTCCTACTACTACTGGTGCAATGGGACCGCCGGGTCCGACTGTGCCCGGGGGTGATTCGTCCGTAGGCTACCGTGAGGGGGTAAAACCGCTTGGGGGGGTGACCGTGGCTCGGGATGCAGTGCATTCACGGCGCTCTGCTCCGTACTGGGAGTGGGTGGAAATGTACCGGCGGGGCATCGCGCCGGCGAAGATCGCGGCGGTGTGCGGCGCTGGGGTGACCACGGTCCGTTACCACCTGCAGATTGCGGCTAAGAGGGACCCTGGAATCCGCGGCCAGCATGCCGCGGCCACGCCCGTGACGGTGCCGGACCCGTCCGAAGCTTCGCTGCAAAAAATGCAGGACCTCGTGGCGTTTTACCAGGCGGAGGGACGGCTGCCTGCAGCCCATGCGGAGTCGTCCCACGAGCAGGCCCTGGTCAGCTGGCTTTACCGTCAGCGCCGGGAATCAGCGCGGGGAACCCTCTCCCCCATTGTCCGTGATGGCCTGAGCGTTATTCCCGGTTGGGAACAGCCGTCGAGAGGCAAAGCTGCTGACGAGGCCCGGTGGCAGCAGCGCCTGAAGGAAGTCGAAGCGCTCCGGAAAGCCGGCGGTGAATGGCCCCGGCACCAGAAAACCGACGACCCGCAGGAGCGCACACTCGGTGTGTGGCTGCACGGTCAGCGGATCAACTACAACCAGGGAAAGATGGCACCGGAAAAGGCGTCGCTTCTGGACGATGTCCTGCCAGGCTGGCGGCAAGGCAGGAAGCGCAGCGGCGGCCGCCGGGATTCATGAACCGACGTATCGGTTAACCACCGCGGGGCCGCCACCCGGCTACGTCAGCAATCAGTACTTCAGGTCGCTATCGAGGTCTTTCGTTATTCCATTCAACCTAGCGACCAAGGCCTTTTTGCATGAACTTCATTTGACCGATGAGTCCGCGCTTTTTACTGGCCTTTGCTGTGGAACCTGGGGCTTTGGCGACTGCCGCGCTGGGCGGGGTGCCCTGATCCTGGTCGGCACTGAGCCGTGCTTGTACGGCCTCGCGGTCAGCAACCCCTTCGAGGCTGGCCGCCAGTTCCTGTCGGCGCTCGGCTGAGTCGTATGTGGCTCCTGCTTCGTCACGCAACTGCTCGGGACGGTGATTGGCACGGGCGGCTGTCCAGTCTTCAACCAGGCGCCTTTCCATGTCGTCCTCCACGGCTACGCTGTCTGCAAATTTGTGCCGCTGTTCCCAGTTGTGCGCCTCGATGGGTTTGGTCTCCCGGAGCCGGGCCAGCGCTTCGTCCAAGTCCTCCTTTGAGGGCCGATCAACAGCCTCCGCGCGTTTCCTGTCTTCCCGGTCGGCCTCGGCCAGCAGTTGCACAGCCTGGACGTTTTCATCACGGCCGGCACGGCGTTCCTGTTCTGCCTGTTCGCGATCCCGCTCGGCTTTACCCAGGGCCTCCGCCACCGTTGCTTCATCGGCACCGAGGTTGTCCACGTCCAAGCCGTAGCGGCGCTGCACCTGGTCACGGATCACCTCAACCGCGTCGCGCGCCGCCGGGTCGTGGTCCTTCCACGCCGTAGCCGCCTCATGTGCCCTTTCGACGTCGCGGCCGGTGGCTGTGTCCCACCACCGGTCGTCCATGACCGGGGCGAGCTGTGCACGGGCAGCCGCCCGCTCCGCATCGAACCGGGCCTGCAGTTCGCGGGCCTGTTGTTCCTCGGCGGCTTGGGCGCGGCGCAGCTCTTGCTCGCGTGCCCTGGCAAGCTGCTCACCGAGCCGGCCGGCAATAGTCAGCCCTACACGCGATATTCCCTCAAGAGCCTCATCAATGCCGTCAGATTCGCTCATGGTTCCCCTCCTTGGTGTTATCTCTCAATGTCTGTGCGGGTACTCCCGCTTCGGGTGCTCGCGTGGGTGCGTGCCTGCACGTATTTCGGCGGCAGCACGGAACCCGCGGACCGACCGGCAACCTGGCCTGCTGTACTCGCGCGCACCGCGGCCGCCGCTTCGCTATCCTTTGTGGGCGTGATCGCAGGGACCTTGGGTAGTCCGGCCGCGACCTGGCTCAGGTGGTGCTTGACCATGTGGCTGATCTGGCGTGCTCTGCGCAGATCATTTGATGCCTTGTGCATGTCGTGGACGGCCTTGGCGACGTTGAGTAGCTGGCGCAGCATGATTGCCTGTGCGGCGGTTCCGGTGCCGCCCATCGAAGCTGCCATGAGCATGAGCGAGGCTCCGCGGGCAGATGGGCCTGCGCTGCGGACGGGGCGGACCGGGTAGCGCCGCAGTTGTGCTGTCTTGGACAGCTCGTCGGCTGCTGCTGCAAGTGGTCCGGGTGTTGCCTCGGTCGCCGTGGACCAGGCTGCGAAGGCGCCGGATGTCTCGCGTGCAACGTGCGCCCAGGTCGCGTGATCGTCCAGCGGGACGGAGCGCAGCGTTTCGCGGAGGCGGGCAACTTCGTCGCTGTATTGCTCCCACATTTGCGGGTCCGGTTCGTGGGCTTCGCGGCCGATCGTGACCGGGCGGAGTCCACGTGCAGCTGCCTGCCATTCGGCGACCGCGCCGGCCGCCGCTTCCGGGGTGTCAGGCCACTCGGCACGGAGCTTGGGCAGGGCAAGGTCTTTGGCGAGGTGACCGCCGCCGAACCAAACAGGTCGGCCCCCTTTGGGGGGCCGTTCGGCCACGCTGTAGCCGACCACGACGTCGTCACGTCCGGACGCGTAACGCGGCCTGACCAAGGCGCCGGTACGGCGCAGTCGTCGAATGAATTCGGCCTCATCCTGAGCCGAAGTCGCGCAGGCACGGACTTTGCGTTCCAGGGACCGGCGTTCCGGTTCAGGGGCTCCCCGCCGCTCGGAGGCTTCACGTTCTCCCGGCCGGAGGCCACGGGTGGAATGCGTGGGTGAAAGTTCTTCCAGGCCGTACTTTTTCTCCAGCTCGCGGGCGGCTTGTTGTGCCCGGGGGAAGTCCCGCCAGCTGCTCCACTTCGTGCCGTCCTCGCGGACCATGGAGGCAGCGATGTGGATGTGGTCGTTTCCGGCTTTGCTGTGGCCGTGACGGATCGCAACCCATTGGGCCGGCGCCCGTCCGCTGGCTTCGGTGAACCCCATTTCGTCCATGAAGTCCTGTGCAATGTCAGCCCACTTCTGGTCGGTCAGGTCGCCTTCTTCCGCGCGCAGTGAAAGTGAACAGTGCCAGACATGACCGCCGGGAATCTCGACACCCAGGACGCTTCGGGCCCGGTCCAATTCCTTGGCAATGGCCTGAGCGGCATCGGCGTTCAGTTCGTCATCGTTGTGCCAGGCCATGATCGACGGTGAGCCCGCAACCAGGTGCGGGTCGGTGTGTTCGTTCGCCCGGCCTGGGCCGGCAAGGTACGCGATGAGCCCGTGCATGCGGGTGCCCTTGGTGATGTTAGGAATCATCAGCGCACCATCGAATCCAGCATTAAATTGATCCGGTCAGCGACGGCACGGACCCGGGTCAACACCGTGCGCGCTGCTTCCGGGAATTCGTCCGTGGCGTTCGCGTGACGGGCGAGCTGGTTGACGTTGTTCGACAGGGCAGCAAGGTAGCGGCGGGCCGCAATGAATTCCACGGCCATCGCCCGACGCTCAGCCAGTGACTCGGAGTTCTCCGCGTACAGGGCAGCGCTGACCAAAATCTCCGACGGGCTGCGCCCGGTCCGTTCCTCCAGCACCTTCAACTGCGCACGTTCGAACTCCGACATCGACACCCGTACGTACTGGGTGTCACCGTCAATGTTCGCGCGTCGGCGGCGGGAGAACCGGCGCGGCGACTTCGCCTCTTCAGTCATCCCGGTCCCCTCCCCCAATGCCCAGCGCAGCGCCCCGGAATCTCCGGGCCACACCCACGAGTGTGCCCCATCCAGGGCCGCAGGCCGTGGATCAACACGCGGTTATGGCACATAACCACATAGCTTGCTCCGGAAAATCACCCGCGCCTCTGTTTGGCGCTTTCGGTGGTTCCTGGGCACTGCCCTGCAGGACGCTGCGCGTCTGACTTCTTCAAAACGACTGCGTCGTTCCGTTTCGGCTGGTTGAGGCTACTGCCCGGTCCTTCCTTGGCAAGTCTCCGCAGCCGGCTTTCGCGGCATATCCTCGCTTCGCTCCGGTATTCCACGGTCCGGCCGCTCCAACTGGCCAATTCCTTCACCGGTCAAGTTTCGGCAAGCGTGCCGAAAGGAACGCGGCATAGGGCAAGCGAAAGGTACAATTTTGGCTCTCATCTCACCTACGAAAGTGGCCAAGGAATACGGAGTCTCCCCGACGCAGCTGCGGCAATGGCGGCGGCGCGGCATCGGCCCCGAATACTTCCAGTTCACAGCACGAACCGTCAGCTACTCCGACGACTATCTGCGGGACTGGTTCAACGACCCCAGCAATGCCCACCTCCTGGCGCAAGATCCTCCGGCTGCCTCGGACATGTCATGCCAGGATGGGCGAGTCCGGCGGAGCCGGCATCGGTATGATCGTTAGGCTGGATCCATGCCAACCCTCGACATTGAACAGACACGAAACCAAGCCCGCGCGCTGCTGGACTCCCGCATTGAATCCGTCACTGCCCTGGTAAAGAGCCGCCAGCGAATCAACGATCTGCGAGACCAGCTCGTTGCCGCCGAACGCGATGACAAGCGCGCCTACGTGCAGGCCACCCGGGACGGATGGAGCGCGGAGGAACTGAAGAAACTTGGCCTCGAACCCTCCGCGGTAAAGCGCCGGCGGACGACAAAGCGCTCCACCGGATCCGAACAGGATGCCGCCCAGGAACCCGGCACATCCTTCAGCGAACAGTGACCCTAAAACCCACAAAGTGGTGAAACCCAAGCGACAGCGCTGACACCCCTGAAACGCCGCTGCACACAAAAAAGGACCGGATCATTCCGGTCCTTTTTTGTCCTTCGGCAAAAGGAAATCTGTGGTTCACTTTAGCGCATCAGTGAAGGGGCGTTGGTTTAGGCACCCGCGTGCCGGCGGCTTTTAACACCGCGATCCGGACGACGCCAGGTACCCGTCACGTTGGTATGCGCGGCACCTTTGGTGGGCTTTTGCCCAGGCCGCGCTTAATGGCGGTTCGCCGCTGGTGAGTGGCTGCCGTGGTTCGCCCCGGGCGGCGGACCGCCCGGCTTTTGCGAGGTTCCCGGCACGGCCGTGGTGATTGGCGGGGAGCCCTTGCCGGGCGGTGGTGTTCCGCCCGGCAAGGGTTGTTTTAGGCCGCTTGGGTTTCTTCCTCGGTTGGCGTGCCGCTGTCGATGATCAGCTGTTCAACGGTGGATGCCTTGTACCCCCAAAGGACCAGTTGGTTCAGGTAGTCCCTGTGGGTCTGGGAGGGGGAACGCCACGAGTCCTTCGCGATCGTATTCTCATACCCGGCACAGACCAGCGCGATGAGCGAAAATTCGGGCCGTGACGTGGACTTCGCTACATGCGTGCGGAGCGGGTTCCATGCCCAGGTCTTCGCCTCATCAACCTTTGCCCCGACCATTTCGGCGGCTACTTCGCCGTCGTAGCCGCCGGCCGTTTCGGGGTGGTGGGTGATGGCGTGGACCGTGAAGTACTGCCAGCCCTTGGGTGGCTGCTTCTTCGCCAGCAGGCCGGTCACGAATTCACGGCGTACCACCTGCGCGGACAGCATCGCCTTGTTGTTCTCAATTAGGGTTTTGCGTTCCGCCTTTTGTTCCTCAGTCATGGGGCCTTTCTGCGCTGGGCGGCCGCCGTCGTAGCGTTCGTACTTCGGCGCGAAGCCCGTCTCCTTCCACCCCGCGATCACGGAGTGGGTCCGGTGCTGGCCCCGGTAGTCCGTGCTGATCAGAACGGCGTTGGCGTCATCCTCGGTGGCCGGTTCCCCGTCAGCTCTTTTGGCGGCGGTGACATAGAGGTTGTCGTCGTCGGCGTAGTGTCCGGCGTCCTCCACGATGGTCTTTCCCTGGGCTTCCAGTTCGGCGATCAGCTCGGCGAGGGCGGCGGCGCTTTCGCGCCGGTCTCGCAGCCGCTGCGCGACGTGCAGGAGCTGGTCAGGTTCGTCCATGATGACCGACTCGAGCTCGGCCGAGGCCTCTTCATCTGCCTCAAACTCCGCCATGATTAGCGCTTCTTCGATGGTCCATCCTTTGCCCAGGGCGGCGGCTCCCGCGTCGGAGGACTTGGCCTTCAATGCGGACTCGACGGCGGTCTTGGTACGCCCGGTCTTCTTGGCGATCGCGGCCGCCGAGACGCCGATCAGGGACAGTTGGTGGTAGGCGTCGGCTTCGTCCGCTTCGGTCAGTTCAGCGCGCTGGATGTTCTCCACCACTTGCGTCACGATGCGTTCTGCTTCCTCGGGGCTGTCGATGATCATCACCGGGATCAGGGGCCGCTGCGCTTCGACGGCGGCGCGGGTGCGGCGTTGGCCCATCAGCACGTGCACGGTCCCGTCCTCTTTGCGGTGGGCGATGACCGGTTCCATCACGCCGTGTTCCTCGATGCTGGCAATGAAATCGGCGGTCAGGGCGGCGTCCTTACGGACATTGACGTCGACGGTCAGGATTGCCGGGTCGAGCATTTCAAGCGTGGGTG
>NZ_JAUZVL010000021.1:0-76493 GCF_031844545.1 Arthrobacter sp. AB6 | reverse complement strand
GCAGCCAACGCCTAGTTGACGGCAAGATGTCTAGGAAGGCAGGTGGGACGTCCTTCTTTATGTGTCGATCGACGCGCCGGTCCATTGAGGCGACCTCATGCGGCGTTGAGTCGGACATGAACAGGTTTTTGAGGACAAAAGTGAGCGTGGTTCGCCTGAAGACTTGCCCAGGTGGATTCCAAGAATTGTTGCTTCTATGTCTTCAAGGGACTCAGAGATATAGGAGATTGCGAAAAGGTCCTCCCTCTTGTGGGCCGTCCAAGCGGTGCTGGTGGCCAGAAGCGTCGCTATGCGTCTGAGAAGCGAAATTACGCAGCCTGTATGTACGTCTAGGACGTTGCAACTGCAGCTCGTGGTTTGGTTTGGAGAGCTTTTGCAAGGTAGGGGGATCATGAAGACGTCTCCTTATTTGGAACTCACGCGTTTGCGATTACAGGGCAGGGATTGTGTTTCTATTGCTGTTTAACGTCGCAGCAGATCCGTTTCCTGAATGACTCCGAAGTCCACATCAGGGCTCACTGCAACTGTAAATAGGGCGAAGTCGAGCCTTGTTACGAGAACTTCGCAATGAATAGCTTTGTCTCGGATCATGCGAGTCGCATCATCCAGTTGGCGGTCCCGTGAAGCAGGGTCCTGTGCTGTGATGGTGATACAAGGAAGTGTCAATTTTGGTCTCCTTATGTGGGAGGGTCCGCCCTTGCAGCGTGGTTGCCCGGACCTGGATTGTGCTTTGAAGCCGCGCAGGGGGGTCACTTTGGTCCTCGACGTGGAAGTCGGTCGCTAGCGTTGTGGTCATCAGTTGAAGCGGCAGGAAGTTCGCTTTTTACCTGTTGGCAGGGCGTGTCGGGAAGGCTGGGATTTGCGATTGCAGGCCTGGCGTAGTTGCGGACCTGGAGGACGTTCGCACCCAACCCATGCGATGAAGCGCGGCGGCAGAAATGAGAAACCAAGCAATATTCGTTGCCACTGATGGCCATGCTTCGTGGAACGTGCCGTTGACGATGAAGGCACAAGCGCCAACTAAGTTTGCGGCTTGGAAGCGTCGGCCAGCCTTCAACCATCCCATAGAGACGGCCGAATATGCCCCAAGGATAGAGACTGCACCTGTCCAACCCGCGGCTTCCCACAGCAGTTCCATAGATGCCTTTCGGAGTGGATTGATCCCGGGTGTCTTGTTCCAAGCGCCCTTACTCTTCAGCCCCTGCAGGGCTCCATTACACGGCGTGGCCGAGAAGTGGTTACCAGTACGACGAGGGGCTGAGCGAGAGTCAGTGCATTTGTGTCTGCCCTGGGTAGAGCATGCTGGAGGTCATGCGGTAGCAGGTGCTGCCGGTGAGGACTTGAGGTTCGACCCATGCCTCGTATAGGAGTGCGGCCTCGTAAATAGTCCTTGGATGGACCCCTTCTGGCGCTAGCCAAAGAGCGGAGGAGTCCGGCATTGCGTCGTCAACTACGCCGGTCCTGACGTACCGGCCGCATTGTCGGATTTCGACGCGGGCTCCGATAAGCCGGTCCCACGCGAAGTACTTGTTTAAGGGCATGTGCTGTCCTGTAGGCGGTAGGGGCAGCGCTGTCAGGACTAATTCTCTGTTGCGCTGGTAATCGGAGATGTTGGCCATGAAGGTACAAGGGGGAAGCACGTTCGGAGCATGAATCACAGGAGGCCATGCGCTGCCGATTCGTGTACTTGCCGAGGTGGTGATCGTGCTTGTTGTTTGAGCAGGTCAAAGTGCCGCCGCCGGGTACTCGATCCGACGGCGGCTGGGACTTGGGACGGGAGACACAGCCGTTGGGCGGAGACCTTCGAGCCATGGTCTCCTTTCGCGGATGCCGATTAGTGCCTGCATCCTGGGCGATAAGTCCTGACAACCCGAAAGCTGCGCAACCGCGGACGGGGCGTCGAGGATGGTCTATTCCTCGTTCGCGAGCTTGACCATGGTGACGGCCAGCGCGTTGATGCCGTTCGTGCATGCCTCGGGGGTGGAATATTCGCGGGGGTTGTGGCTAATTCCGTCGTATTCGCCGGGGATGAAAATCATGGCTGTTGGCGTTATGGCTGCGATTTCTTGGGCATCATGTCCGGCACCGGACCTGATGTACATGTAGTCCAGCCCGAGTTCCTCTGCTGATTCGGCAATCGCCTTTTGTACCGACTCATCAAAGGGAACCTGGTTGGTTTTAGCCATGCGGAGCGCCTCGACACCAAGCCCCGGCTGTTGAAGCTTCAGTTCTTCGAGGAAGTCCTGGATGTCCTTTTCTGCCTGCGCCATGTGGTTATCGTCGGGGGTCCGCATGTCGATGGTCATTTCAGTGAGATCGGGAACGACACTGGGAAGGCCGGGTGATGTAGCAATATGGCCCACTGTTGCCCGGAGCTGACCGTAGCGGCCCGAGTCGACCATCTCCCGCAACCGGCAGGTAAGGCGGGCTGCAGCGAGGCCGGCGTCGATACGCAGTTCCGTGGGAGTGGCTCCCGCGTGTGCTGCTCGGCCACGGAACGTAATCTTCTGCCACGAAATGCCCTGCACGCCGGTAACGACGCCGAGCTTCAGACCGGCTTTTGCCAGTATCGGTCCTTGTTCAATGTGGCATTCAACGTACGCGTGCGGCGGATCCAGCCGGACGTCCTTCGTGCCCTTGTACCCGATACGCTCCAGTTCGTCCCCGAAACGCAGCCCGGCATCGTCGGTAAGGGCATAGGCGTGCTCGAGGCTCACGCGTCCTGCGGCTACTGCACTGCCCAGCATGTCCGTTCCGAAGCGGACGCCTTCCTCCTCGGTGAAGGCTGCGATGACGATTGGCCGGCGCGTGGCGAGCTTGGTGTCATTGAGGGCCCTGATGACTTCGATGGCTCCCAACACTCCAAGGCAACCGTCAAATGCGCCCGCGGTGGCTACGGTGTCGATATGGGAGGCCGCCATTACCGGAGCTGCTTCAGCGTCCAGGCCTTCCCTTCGGCCGAGGATGTTGCCCATTTGATCGATCTGGACGTCCAGCCCCGCGGCCTTCATCCAAGAGACGACCAGGTCCCGGCCGAGCTTGTCGTCATCGGTAAGCGATTTGCGGTTGACACCTTCAAGCTTCAGGTGGTCGTCGTAGTAGGCGCCTATCCGGCCTAGTTCAAGAATCGAGTCCCAAAGACGATCGCCGTCGATCCGCACACTCGAATCAGCGAGCTGCTGGATGTTCTCCGCCATCACCTGGCTGGTTTCCTGGATCACTGTTCCTCCTGGGTAGTACTGCCTTCTTATGGGATGTTCGGTCCCTTTCTTCAACACTAGGAACTGTTGAACATTTGGTCCATCAGGAGTAATAGGTAGGTTACGTTCGTTTTAACCGAAGGATGGTCCTGCGTGTACGACCTGCACAAACTCCGCCTGCTTAGGGAACTCAAACTCAGGGGAACAGTTACGGCCGTAGCTGAAGCGCTCTCGTACAGCCCATCCACGGTCTCCCAGCATTTAGCCCAGCTCGAATCCCAAGTCGGAGTAAAGCTGATGGAACAAGTCGGCCGCAGGCTTGTCCTAACCCCCGCGGCCGATGTGTTGATAGCCCACACCGAGGCCGTCATGACACAACTTGAGCGTGCGGAAGCAGATATGGCCGCCACCAGGACCGGAGCTGTGGGGCTATTACGTGTGGGAGCTTTCCAAACCGTCGCCTTGGGGCTGGTGCCGCTGATGCTTACAACACTGCGTGAACAGCATCCGGGGCTCAGAGTCGAAGTTGGACATCTGGAGGAACGGCAAGCCCAGGCAGCCGTTCTGGCAAGGGACTTTGATCTCGTCGTAACGGAAGATTTTCCGGGTCATCCTGTGCCCGCCCGGCAGGGCCTACACGACGACACCCTGCGGCAAGACGGACTCAGGCTGGCTGTACGGTCCAATGTGGCAGGGCTGAATGACCAACAGGGGCCGGCGGCCGCCAAGGATTTTCCCTGGGTCATGGAACCGGAAGGAACCACCGCCCGTGCGTGGGCCAGCACCCTGTGCCGAGAGGCAGGCTTCGAGCCGGATGTGCGCTTTGAGGCAACCGACGTCCTGTTTCATCGACAACTGGTCATCGAGGGGCAGGCAGCAGCCCTCCTGCCGGACCTCTTGTGGCGGACAGCCCCTCCCCCACCCGGCCTCCTCAGACTGAGCGAACCCCTTGGCGAACGGCGGATCTTCACATCCGTCCGATCGGGCTCTGAACGCCATCCGGCGATCGTCGCCGCGCGTTCCGCTCTCTTGGCCGCGGCAAGAGAAAGGGCTTGACCGTCCCAAACTGAGTTAAGTAAAACTGGAAGGAATTGGCCAGAAACGCGCGCTTTTACTTTTTAATTCCGTCCTTCATGCTGAACTCATGCCTACTCACAACTCACTTTGGTACGCCAATCCAGCAGCTCGAGGTTGGAAGACCCGGACCCCGGACTCAGCCCTCCCCTTCCACCGGACTCTCGCTGACTATTCGCCAACACCCCTGACCGAGCTGCCGACAATCGCGGACGAGCTAAGGGTCGGCAGGGTTTTCCTTAAGGACGAGTCGAACCGCCTCGGTCTGCCTGCTTTCAAGATCCTGGGGGCATCCTGGGCAATCTGCCGGGCTCTCAGCGAACGACTCGGCCTGGACGCCAGCACCATGACAGTTCCCGAACTGCGGACCCGCCTGCGCGCCGGAATGGACCCCGCCGCGCTGCCCGTGCTCGTGACAGCCACCGACGGAAACCACGGCCGGGCCGTTTCGCGCATGGCCGCCCTCCTTGGACTCAGCGCAAGAATCTACATCCCCAACGGACTCTCCAGTGCCGCCATCGGTGCCATCAGGAACGAAGGCGCCGAACTGATCGAACTCGATGCCGTCTATGACGACGTCGTGGAAGCCGCCGCTGCCTCCGTTGGTGCCAGTGCGAGGGACATTCTCATCCAGGACACCTCCTGGGACGGATACATAGAGGTCCCACGCTGGATCGTGGACGGATACACCACGCTCTTCGCCGAGATTGATGAAGCCCTCGAAATCGACAACCATGCCGCAGCAGATTTGGTGGTCTGCCCCGTGGGCGTAGGGTCGCTGGCGCATGCAATGGTCGATTACTACAGAAACCAGGCCACCAACGCGCCTTCCCTTCTCAGCGTAGAACCCGACTCGGCGGCGTGCATCGCCCAATCGCTACTGACGGGAAAGCCCGTGGCCGTAGACACTTCGTACCCGACGATCATGTCCGGGCTGAATTGTGGCACCCCCTCTGAGCTGGCCTGGCCCTCGCTGCTGGCCGGGCTGGATGGCGCCGTCAGCGTCTCAGAGGACGAATGCCGCAGGGCCGTGCTGGAATTGCAGGCCCTCGGACTCGACGCAGGACCATGCGGCGCCTCAACGCTGGCAGGACTACGAGCAGCACTCAGTGACAACGAGCGGCGACGGGAATTGGGCATCACCTCCGATTCCCTCATCGTTCTCGTGAGCACAGAAGGACTTGCAGCCAATCCGCTTCGCTAGTCCGTCCGCGGGATCCGCTGCCCGGACGGCCGGAAAAGGACTTGTCCCGCTGGTCCCCGACCGAACCCAATAAAACCTACCCCTCCCCTATGAAGGAAGACATGACCAATAGCACCGAGACCACGACATTCATCCACACCGACACCAAGCAAAACCTCGCTGAACTTGGTCTGAAGCTTCCCGATGTAACCACAGGAACTGCAAGCTACGTTCCCGCGATCAGGTCGGGACATACGGTATTCACGTCCGGCCAGCTGCCACTGGCCGGCGGAGCGCTCCTCGGGACCGGGAAGGTCGGGGCCGAAGTCATGGCCGAAGAGGCCGCTGACCTCGCCGTCACCTGCACGCTGAATGCTCTCGCAGCCGCCGGACAACACGGCGACCTTGACACCGCCCGCGTCCTGAAAGTCATCGGCTTTGTGGCCTCAGCCCCTGGCTTCAACGGCCAGCCCGCCGTCATGAATGCAGCCAGCAACCTGTTGCTGCAGGTTTTTGGCAATAAGGGTCAGCACGCCCGTTCTGCTGTCGGTGTGGCAGAACTGCCGCTGAACGCACCGGTTGAAGTAGAACTCATAGTGGAATTCGCCTAACCCCCCATCGCAGGCGCCGCCCAGCACCCGGAAGTGAAGCTGCTTCCGGGTGCTTGGGTGTCTTTTGCGGACCTCTGCTGCAGGTCTAAGCTTGAAGAGAGAACGAACAGTCCTAGGAAAAGAGAACCTTTTTGGTGAACGTTCAGAGCGAACCACGACCATGCAATCGCCCGCTCTTCTGTCACCTCAGCGACGAGCGGAAACCCGCGTGCTCCAGATAACGCGTCTGAAGGTCCTCGTTGAACTAAACCGGAGGAAGACCCTGACAGCGGTCGCGAAAGCCCTTTCGTATAGCACTTCGGCGGTCTCCCAGCAGCTCCAGCAACTTGAGGCGGAAGCCGGCGTTCCACTGCTGGAACCGGCTGGGCGGGGTGTAAGGCTGACTTCCCAAGCGCTCATTCTCGTGAGGCACGCCGAGGATATTCTCAGCAGGCTGGAGCAGGCCGAAGCGGAAGTCGCAGCTTCCCTGAATGAAGTGCGGGGCATGATCAAAGTTGCGGCTTTTCAAACCGCTGCGCTGATGCTGGTACCTGACATGCTCGTGCAACTGGCCGAGAGTCACCCCCTGATTGAAGTCGAGATAACTCAAGGGGAGCCGGGTGAAACCCTGCCCGGCCTGGCCAGCGGACTTTTCGACCTGGTCGTAGCCGAAGAGTTTCCGGGATTCCCCGTTCCGCCTGCGCAGGGCATCGAATTCCACGAACTTCACATCGATCCGCTATGGGTGGTCCTGGCCGGAGACCATGCCGTCGGCATTGACCGTGACACCAACATCATCGGCCAGTTGGGCCACATGGGCTGGGCGATGGAACCGGCGGATACTCCCCCGCGTCTTTGGGTCACCAGCCAGTGTCGGAAAGCCGGATTTGAACCCAGAGTGATGTGTACATCTGAAGACTTGATGGTGCATCGCCGGCTGGTGGAACGCGGGCTCGCCGTTGCCGTCCTGCCGGAACTTGCACTCTCCGGCGCGGGGCCAGGACTCCATCGCTTCCCGATCACTGAAGCCCTCCAGTACCGCCGTATCGTGACGGCAACGAGAACCGGCGCGCGCCAGCACCCATCAATCACCGCGGTACGCCACGCGCTACGGACTGTGATCGCCGGTATCGGAAGCGTCTAGCTCGTTGCCTGGATCCCGAACCGCTGCCGCGGATGCCGTCTCTTTGCCAGCATGCCGGGCCAACAGGTGACCCTTTAAACGCCGAGAGCGGAGGCCCCGCCCTGCGGGCGGAGCCCCCGCTCCTTCGTGTCCTGGACCCTAGCCGATCGCAATCAGCTCGTCGGGAACCATGGGTGACAGCAGCCGGGTTGTCCCTTCCGAGAAGTAGTACTCCTCTTCAACCACGTAGTTGCCGCCCTCGTGCAGAACTGCCGGTTCCACGCAAACAACCGTGTTGGCACCGAGCCGGGTCTTGTCATCGAGGTGGATCGAGGGAGGCTCGGGCATGTAAAGGCCAAGGCCGTGGCCAAAGCGGCCGAATCCAACATCATGCGGGTCAAGGTCGGTCGCGCCCTGAATGGTTCGGCAGAGGTCAGCGGCTGTGGTTTCAACGTTTACGCTGGCGACACCTTCACGCAGGCCCTTCAGTGCCCGCGCGTATCCTGCTGCCTGGTCCGGCAGAGGCGCACCAATGGTGTACATGCGGCAGAAATCCGCCCAGTACCCATCCACAAGCACACCGCCGTCGACATACAGGACGTCACCCTTTTCCCAAACCCGCTCGGTCGGAGATCCAAAGAGGCCGCGCTGGACCCCGGCAACGACGTTGTTGTAGCCGAGGCCATGAGCACCTGCGTCAAAGGCAGCGGAGGCCAGCCGCTGGAAAACCTGCTGCTCCGTCAAGCCCGGACGGAGCGCGTCCTGCAGCCCGATCAGCGCGTTGCCAAGGACATCGGCGGCCTTGACAAGCTTTTCGACCTCCCACTCGGACTTGTTGAGCATGAGACGCCACACGAACCCCGATGCATCGACGCAGCGGCTGTCCAATCCGGGCACCAGATCGGTGATCTGGGCAACCGGCGGGAAAGCGGCGTGGTAGCCATCGACGGCAATAAGCCCCTCAGCGGCCGACGGCACAACATCGGCCAGCACCCCTGCGGCCGCCGGCCCAAACTGGACCAGACCGTCCGGAAGGGACATCGTTTCAGGAACCGCCAGAAGTTCCACGTAATCCCGGACTGTAACGCCCGGTACGCGTTCGCGCACAGCGTCGGTCTCGGTCTCCGCAACGATCATGATCAATTCCTGGCGGGTCAGGACAGCAACGATTGGCCGGCTGAAGTTTGACCAGGTCGAAGTGGTGTAGCCGGTCAGGTAGGTAACGGTGCTGGGCCTGGTCGCCACCAGAGCTGCAGCCCCCATCTTGTCGAGCTCCGCACGAAGTGCGGCGTGGCGGGTCGAAAGTTCCTTGGCGAGGGAAGTGTCGGACATGAGTACTCCTTATGAGCTGGCGCCGGTGCTGCGGCGAGTGTTGAACACTTTTAAGACGATAGCACTGGCTAAATAGGGAAGTAACCCCGAAAACGGAAAATGTTCTAAAAGATGTTCAACACTTTTGGTGCGTGTGCTGCACCCTAACTGCGGCGAAGGGAACGTTGGCTCGGGCTGCCCCTTTTTTGGTTGACTGCATGGCAGTTGCCGGTCCGGCTCCTTGGAGCGGACCGGCCGCCAGACGCTCAGGGCCGGGTGGACGGAGCCGTGAGGATCGCCGTCAAGCGCAGTGGGGGGTGATGTTCCTCTGACCGCAAAGTGGGCGGGGCCCGGCGGCTAGTGGGGTTGCCTGCCCGACCGAATGAGGTCAATGATCTGTGCCTCGGAGTCGTTCAGGTAGAAAGCGAGCTCGCGGCAGGCATCTTCACGCTGGCCGGCCATGAGAAGCGAAGCAATCGTCTGGTCCCGTTCAAGCCACTTGACGTGGAACTCCCCCTGATCGGGAATGTAACCGAAGGAAAGGCGCAGCTGAGCGAGGATGTTTTCGAAGAATGCGTCGGTACGTGCGGAGTCAAGCATGCGCACAATGGCCTGGTGGTACAGCATCGTCGCCGTATTCACCTGGTCCCAGTCCTCGGCTGCAACACAGCGGGCAGTTTCGTCCACGCATGCCACCACGTCCCGGAGCTGAGATGCCGGCGCCTGTGAGCTGGCCCGGATAGCAGCTTCCTCAAGAACGCGGCGGACTCTGTAGATGTCGCGAACATCATCTTCCGTCAGCACCCGGACCATGCTGCCGTTGTGGAGCCGCTGTACAACGAGCCCGTCCGCTGTCAGTTGCCGGATCGCGTCCCTCATTGTGTTGCGGGAAACCCCATAGGAGGCCGAGAGGTGGGTGTCCTTCAGCTTTGCTCCGGGCCGGAGCTTCCCGTAAAGGATTTCCTGGCGCAGCAGAAATGCGACCCGTTCGGCAGAGTGCACCTCTGCGCTGTCGGTGGCTGCCGTCGCCCCGAGTGCCAGAGTCAAAGTCAGGTTTTCCATGCTCTAAGTGTAGGGCGATGTCGGCCCTTTTCCACGGTTTGCTCAACAAATTTTTCGAGTTTCCGCCCGAACAACTCCCTGATACTACGCGTTTTTTTGCCCGGTTAGATCTCGGACACATAGTTTTTTCACCGATACCCCTTGAAAGTGTTGAACACTTAATGTCACCGTATGCATATGACGAACACCACATCACGGCGCCCATCCTGGCGCGGCTTAGCAGTAGTGGCTTCTCTCTCGCTCCTGGGGGCAACGGCATGCGCTGCACCCAGCAGTAACGCCGCCAACGGACAGCAGGAACTGCTGGTTGGCTCAGATATGACCTATCCCCCCTACGACTATTTCGAGGGTTCGACTCCAGCGGGTTTGGACTACGAACTCTGGCAGCTTCTCGGGCCCAAAATCGGAGTTTCCGCAACCTTCAAGGACACCCGGTTCGAGCAACTGATCAATGGCCTCAAAAGCGGAACCTTCGAAGTCATTTCCTCCGCTCTCTACATCACACCGGACCGCAGCAAGCAGATTGACTTCATCCCCTACTTCTCCACCGGAAACTCGATCATCGCGCAGTCGAACTCGATCCACCCACCCGCCTCCACCGAGGATCTATGCGGAACGACCGTCAGCGTCCTGAAGGGAAGTGACATCTCCAAAAAGCTTGCCAGCGATGCCAACACCGTGTGCCAAACGGCAGGGAAGAATCCTGTCGACGCCAGGGAATTCGCGACCGATCCAGAAGCGACCCAGGCCCTGCTCTCCAACCAGGTCCAGGCCCAGGTTACCGACGCAGCAGTCGCGGCAAACATCGTGGAGAAGAAGAACACGCTCAAGATCACCAGCAGTGAGTTGCTCTATCCGGTCCCCGTAGGCATGGCAGTCGCAAAGGGAAATACCGAACTTAAGGAACGCATCGAAAAGGGCCTGGAGGAACTGCGGACCGGAGGCGAATACGAAGACCTCCTGAAGAAGTACAACCTCAAGACCGCCACAGAGGAACAGGTCAAGGCTGCCCTGGGCAATTAAGACCGTCACCCAACTTCAATCTGAAAGAAGATTTCCGTGGACTGGTTGTACATCATGTCTCTGTTCGGAGACCCTGCCTTCTGGCAGGCCGCCCTGGTCGTCCTTGAGCTCTCCGTCCTATCGTGGGTGGTTGCCGCGGCACTGGGAATGCTGGTGGCATTAGGCCGCAACAGCAAATTCAGGTCCCTGCGCTGGATCTTGGGCGTTTACGTATGGTTTTTCAGGAGCCTGCCGCTTCTGGTGCTCCTCATATTTGTCTATAACATCCCCCAGGCAGTCCCGGCCGCCCGGGCAATTGTGGGAGACCCGTTTGCCGCCGGTTTCGTAGCACTGGTTCTGTCCGAGGCCGCCTACATGGCGGAGATTCACAGGGGCGGACTCTTGGCTGTGGCAAAGGGGCAAGGAGAAGCGGCGCTGGCGCTGGGCGTCCCATGGAGGGGCGTGCAACGGCATATCGTCATACCCCAGGCCTTCCGGGTTTCCCTGCCGGCATTGGCCAACGAGCTGGTGTCCATCGTGAAACTGACTTCACTCGTGTCGGCCATTTCGCTGACGGAACTACTGCTGACCGGGCAGCGTCTCTACACGCAGAACTTCCTCGTGCTTGAAACACTTTTTGTGGTCGCCATCTTCTATGTGGGTTTGGTAAGCGTTTTGACCTTCGGAACGAAGCTTCTGGAACGCTCCCTCGACGTCAACAAACGCAAGCGCGCCAGCATCGAAGATCCGCTCGCTGGCCTTCCCAAGGCGCCGGAAGGACGAATCGTCAAGTCCATCAGGGAACCGGGTCCGACAGTTCTTTCGATGAGGGCGGTGAACAAATCCTATGGATCCAACTGCGTGCTGAAGGACATCAACCTGGATGTGCGGCGTGGCGAAGTGATTGCCGTTGTGGGACCCTCGGGGTCGGGCAAAACTACTCTCATCCGCACGCTGAACGCTCTGGAAACTATCGACTCCGGCGACATTCAGCTCCACGGGGAACCCGTCGGATACCAATGGAGCAAAGGGGTGCAGGTGGCCGCTGCAGACCGCAGCGTGGCCAAACAGCGCCGCAAGCTCGGCATGGTCTTCCAGCAGTTCCATCTCTTCCCCCACAAAACGGCTCTGGAGAATGTCACCTTCGCTCTGACATACCTCCGCATCACAACGAAACAGGAAGCCGAGGAACGGGCGCGCGAACTTCTAAAGAAGGTCGGACTCGGTGCGCACGCGGAAAAGTACCCCCACCAACTCTCAGGCGGCCAGCAGCAGCGGGTGGCAATCGCAAGATCTCTGGCAGTGTCGCCGGAAGCCATCCTCTTCGACGAGCCGACCTCCGCCCTCGACCCCGAACTGGTCGATGAAGTACTGGGCGTTATGGCCGACCTTGCCGCCGAGGGCCTCACCATGGTGATCGTCACCCACGAAATGCGTTTCGCCCGCCAGGTGGCCGACCGGGTCGTCTTCATGGAGGCCGGTTCGATCATCGAGGAAGGACCGACCGAACAGATTTTCGGGTCACCTTCCCACGAACGCACCCGGCAGTTCCTGGCCCGCGTGGCAACGACGGCCTAGAACGAAACGAGTGCCAAAACCTCGCTTCATCAATACAAGCAGTCGCTAGATCCTACCGCCCGGTCTAGCCCCATCACCAGAAAATTGTCCCTGCCCCGTCGGGCGCGCTCACGGAGCTACCCGACGGGGGCAGGAACAGAGTTGCAATTCGCCGCCCCCAACCTCACCGCGGCTGGCACAACCAGACAAAATACCGACAGGACTTCCGGCCTACTGATTCGCCTCCGTTAGCAGGAGAATCGTCTTACCAAGTTAGAGAAGTGACACCATGACAACCCCGCCTCACCCATCTGCCATAAGCTCACACCGCGATGTCGATCCCGTGGTACTGCGCCGCGCTGTACGCGGGACCTTCGTTGGCAACCTCATGGAATGGTATGACGTCGGCGTCTTCGGATACCTGATCGCGACCATGGGCCCTGTTTTCCTCCCCGAGGCCTCCCCCTCCGCGCAAGTCCTGTTCCTGCTGGGAGCCTTTGCCAGCACCTACGTCTGCCGCCCCCTCGGCGGCATCTTCTTCGGATGGCTGGGCGACCGCATCGGACGACAGAAAGTCCTCTTCATCACGCTGAGCCTGGTGGTCCTAGCCACCTTCACCATCGGACTTCTGCCCGGATACGACACGATTGGCCTCGCTGCGGTTGTGCTGCTCATCCTGCTCAAGGTTCTCCAAGGATTCTCCGCAGGCGGAGAACTGACCGGCGCCCTTACGTTCATCGCAGAACACTCACCGGACCGGCGCCGCGGCTTCTACTGCGCCTTCCTGGACGCAGGAAGCTTCTTCGGATTTGCCGCCGGAGCAACCTTCGTAACCATGCTCCAGCTCACCTTCGGACACCAGGCAATGGTGGACTGGGTCTGGCGCGTCCCCTTCCTCGTTGCAGGACCCATCGGACTCGTCGCCATTTACATGCGGCTCAAAGTTGAAGAGTCGCCACTGTTCGCCGAACTCCACGATCAAAGGACCGGGCAGACCACGACCCCACCAACGCCTCTGTCGACTATTCGGGCGAACTGGCGGCCGATGCTCCAAACCGCGATCCTCGTCGCGTCGGCCAACACCGCCGGCTATGCCTTCACCTCGTACATGCCCACATACCTCTCAGGACTGAACAACCTGGACCCGCTCATCAGCAATCTTCTCGGGGTCCCCGTGCTCATTTTGATGGCCGTAGCAATGCCCTTCGTCGGGAAGCTCTCGGATCGCGTTGGCCGTAAACCCCTGCTGTGGATCGGTTCCGTCTGGACCGTCGTTTTCAGCGTCCCGGCCTTCATGCTGGTGAACACCGGCAACGTCCCCCTTGTCGTTGCTGGCCTCGTGCTCATCGGCATCTCCGTAGCCCTCTACATGGGATCCCTGGCAGCGACTCTTCCCGCGCTATTCCCCACAGAGCACCGCAGCTCGGGCCTGGGCATGTCCTACAACATCGCGGTCGCGGTTTTCGGCGGCACCGCCCCGCTCATCATCGAGACCATCATCCGCGGCACGGGCACCCATATCTCGGCAGGTTTCTACCTATCAGCGATGGCGCTGGTTGGACTCCTGGCCGTGCGCACACTCAAAGAAACCGCCGGGCAACCCCTAACCCGGCTGGCTACCGCCAGCCGGCCGGCCCCTCAAGCCTCGGAACTGTCCACGCACTAGGTGTCGGTGAGCCTATTCCGCGCGTTCCGGGATGACAGCGGCCCCACTGGAGAGAACTCCAGTGGGGCCGGCTACGTGTTTAACAAGCACAGATTAGGCCCGCATCACGCCACCCTGCATGTGAGTGCTCGCTGCAAGCTCATTTCATGGAAGCGGAGTGATGCTGTGACGTACCCACCGCCAAACCTGGGGACCCGCTTCCAGGGTGCCCTGAACATGTCCTAAAGCGGCGCATGCTGGTTTTCTGTCCTCGATCATCCAGATTTGGTATGTGCCGGTGTAGTGAACACACGATTCTTCAGGCGTGAGGCTGAGATTGGTTATGGTCTGGATCGCTTTGCCGTAGTCCGGCGTCAGGAAGCTGATGACATCCGTCGGTTCTGCTGCCATGGACTGGAGTGTGACCGCGACATTTTGCGTCAGGATTGCCAGGGCTTCGGTGTTGCCTGTGCCGACTGCCAGGTTGAATGCTGCGAGGAGGTTTTCAATGTAGTGCCTGGCCGCCGGCATGCGTGTTTGAAATTCCATGTCTGTACGGACCGCTGCCAGGACCCGGGGCGCTGATGTGCTCGATCACGGGTAGGGTCCTTCCGCATTGTCTTACCCGGAGAACTTGTTCCGGGGTTTTGAGTGGGGCCGGCGGCTGGGGGTCGGTGTCCTGCCAAGATTGAGCCGGCCGGGTGGCGAGCTGGTGTTGATGAAAATGCGCGTTAGCCCGTGAACGATGACGCAATTTCCCGTGGACAGGGCTACGGGGCTCCTGGAGCGTCAATGTGCAAGATGAGGTTGGAGAGTTTGCAATGGCTGTTATGCCGGTGCCGCACTCCAACCGCTAGAGCCCCGGCTTCCTCGGCGGCCCTGAGGTACCTGTCCGTGTCGTCGAAGGTCACCACCCCGGGTCGTGCCCGCGCTTTGATCAACTCATGCTTGTCCGCAGCCGGGCGGCGTTGGACAATGTGCAGCACTTCGTCCAACCCCCACTGTCTGATGGAGGTGTGTATTAGTGACAGATCCCCGTTTGAGACGACCTCTTGTTTTGTTCCGCTTGCGGCGAAGGCTGGGACAAGGATCTCGCCGATCTTGCTGAGGGAAAGTCCCGCTCCTACCAGCCTGGCGAAGGCGTGCTCGCGTTCCGCTTCAAGGGCTGAAATATGCGATGCCTCGGCCGGGAGACCGCTGTCTATGAGGATGCGCCAGTTGTCGAAAGCGGTGTTCCCGATGAGCGCGGTGTACCAGTCACCTCCGGGGGTGAACTGATGGGAGGCAGCGACCTGCCGGTAGCTTTCCTGATGCAGGGCCTCTGTCTCGGACAGAACACCGTCGAAATCCCAAACGACAGCATCGAAGGAGCTAATGCGTTCAAGTATGTGCAGCAGTGCGTTATGACCTGTCATGATTTCCAAAAGCGGCCGCGTGTTAAGTGCAGGCCAGTGAGTCCGGTTTTGTGGTGCCGAAGGGCACTTCGTGGGTCAGCTTGAGGCTGTAGGAGTAGTAGTCATGCGTGTTACCAGGATTCCTCTTCCTGGGCAGGCGGTGGCCTCCATGATGGCTTTGTCGATGGCGGCGTCGAGTGCCGTTTCCAGATCGTCCTTATTGCTTGCGAGGACACTGATTAAGGACATGAGACTTCCTAGGGCATGACGAGAGGCGGGCTGGTCGTTGGAGATACAGCCCGCCTCCCGTAAGGGTCCTGCGGCTACTTGGTCAGCGGGGCCAGGACGGGGTCGTTGGCATAGGCTTCGACGGCGTTCTTCTTGGTGACGATTAGGGGCGTCAGCAGATCGGCGGGAACCTTCTTTGCTCCATTGTCGATCTCGGTGTTGGTCTTGGGCTTCTGGCCGCCGGCAAGAGCCTCGACAGCTTCGATGTTGGCCTTCACCAGTAGGCGGGTGTCCTTATTGATCGTGGAGTACTGCTGTCCGGCGACGATGGACTTTACGGATTCCACTTCGGAGTCCTGGCCGGTCACGACGGGAACGGTCTTGCCAGCGCCCTTGACCGATGTGATGATCGCCCGGGCGATCGTGTCGTTCGGCGACAAGACACCGTCGAGGTCGGTGGAGCCGTAGTTACCGGCGAGCAGAGTGTCCATGCGGATCTGGGCGTTCTGCGGCAGCCAGCCCGGCGTGGCGGCCTGCTTGATTTCGGACTGACCGGAGACGACCTTGAGGGTGCCGTCGTCAATCTTGGGCTTGAGGACCTTCATGGCGCCGTTGAAGAAGGCGGCGGCGCTGGAATCGTCAGGCGAGCCGGAGAAGAGCTCGATGTTGTAGGTCTTCTTGTCCGGGAACCGCTCCTTGAGGCCCTCCAACAGGGACTGTCCCTGAAGTTCCCCGACCCGGAACGAGTCGAAGCCGATGTGGTAGTCCACGTCAGGGCTGTTCACAATCAAACGGTCGTAGGAGATGACGACGGCGCCTGCGTCGTGGGCGGCCTTCACCTGAGACGCGAGCTGGCCAGCTTCAACTGCACCGATAATGATGACCTTGGCGCCCTTGGTTACCATCGACGAAATCTGGGATTGCTGATCGGCGACGGAGCTGGAAGCACCGGCGTACTGCACATCGCCCTTGAAGCCCGCGTCCCTGAGGCCGTTGGTGAACAGGTCACCGGCAAGGACCCAGTTTTCGGATGTCTTGGTCGGAAGGACGACACCGATCGTGGACCCCTTGTCGAAGCCGGCTGCTGCAGACTGTGTGGCCTCTCCGCGGCCGGAACACCCGGAGAGCACGAGCATGGTGGCTGCTGCGACGGTCATTGTCGCTGTGGTGATTTTTCGCACTGGCGTATCTTTCTGTGAAACCCACATTTGCATGGGTGGAGCATTTTGTGAAGGTGTTGCGGTTGGTGCGGGACTTAGGGCACCAGGGCCGGGGTGTCCTCGGTAGAATCGTCGGCGCGGGCGGCCACCAGGCTGTCTGGTTTGGAAGTGGACGTACCCGGGGTCTTGCCATGGTTGAGCAACCTGCCGATCAGCGAGGGGCCGCCGCGGCGTTTGGAGTACACGTCGATGCCGACCGCGATGAGGAGCACGAGCCCCTTGATAATCTGGACCTTGTCGCTGGTCACGCCGAGCAGCTGAAGGCCGTTGTTGAGCACCGCGATGACGAGGCCGCCGACGATGGAGCCGGCGACGGTACCGATGCCTCCGGCTACCGCGGCTCCGCCGATGAAGACCGCGGCGATCGCGTCCAGCTCCCAGCCGAGGCCGTCCTGGGGGCCGGATGAGATGGAACGGGCGGTGGCGATCATGCCGGCCAGCGCTGCCAGGACTGACATGTTCACCATCAGCAGGAAATTGACCCGGTGGATCTTCACGCCGGAGAGCTCGGCAGCGTGTGCGTTCCCGCCCACGGCGTAGACGTGGCGGCCGAAGACGGTGGTGCGTGTCACGAACGAGTAGATGATGATGAGGACGCCCAGGATAATGCCCGAGACCGGGAACGAGGTGCCGACCCGGCCGCCCGCGAACAGGAACGTCGCGTACAGCACGACCCCGACGAGCACGACGAGCTTGAACGCGCTGACCCACAGAGGCGCCTTGTCGGAGCCGAGCTTGGTTTGGGTGCGCCGCATCCGGAGTTCGAGGACAACGAGGACGGCCGCAATGACCAGGCCCAGGAGCAGCGTGGAGTTGTTGAAGCCCGTATAGGGTCCCCATTCCGGGAGGAATCCGCCGCCGATGAAGGTGAAGTCGGCCGGGACCGGAATGGTGTTGGCGTTTCCGACGAGCTGGTTGAGTCCCCGGAAGATCAGCATTCCGGCAAGAGTGACGATGAACGCCGGGACGCCGACGTAGGCAACCCACCAGCCCTGCCAGGCTCCGACGGCAGCGCCAATGCCGAGTCCCAGCAGGATAGCGGCCGGCCAGGGCAGGTGCCACTCGGTCATCGCCTTCGCGACGATGATCCCGACCATCGCCGCGGTCGAGCCGACCGAGAGGTCAATGTGGCCGGCGATAATGATCATCACCATGCCGATTGCCAGGATCAGCACGTAGGCGTTTTGGTTGATCAGGTTGATCAGGTTAACCGGATCGAGGGTCTTGCCGCCTGTGAGGATCTGGAAGATGACGGTGATGACAACGAGCGCCCCGAGAATGCCGAACTGGCGTCCCGTTGACTGGCCGGAGCCGAACATTTTGCCGAGGTCGCGGATACCTCCCGCCGGTTTTTCCTCGCGAATCTGGGTCGTCATGATCGGGTCACGTCCTTCGTGGCTGGGCTCTTACTGGCGGATGTCATGCTCTTCAGGAGCGTCTCGGGGGTTGCTTCGCTGATGGCGAGTTCGTTGGTGATCTGACCTTCGAAGATGGTGTAGATGCGGTCGGAGATTCCGAGGAGTTCGGGGAGCTCAGAGGAGATGACGATGATGCCTTTCCCCTGGGCCGCAAGTTCCTGGATGATGGCGTAAATCTCAAACTTGGCGCCGACATCGATGCCGCGGGTAGGCTCGTCCAGGATCAGGATGTCCGGGTCGGTGAACATCCACTTGGCCAGAACCACCTTTTGCTGGTTGCCGCCCGAGAGGGTTCCGACGTTTCGGTGGACATCCGGGGACTTGATGCGGAGACTCTTGCGGTACTTTTCCGCGACCCCCTGCTGCTTGTGGTTGCTCACGACACCCCGGCTGGCGATCTTGCTCAGCTTGGCGGATACTACCGATTCCTTGATGTCGTTGAGCAGGTTCAGTCCAAGCACCTTGCGGTCCTCGGAGACGTAGGCCAAGCCGTTGTCGATCGCCTCGGAGACGTTGCGCACCTGGATCTGACGGCCGTCTTTGTGGATCTCCCCCGAGACAAAGTTGCCGTACGATCGACCGAAGATGCTCATCACGAGCTCCGTCCGGCCCGCCCCCATGAGACCGGCGAAGCCGACGATCTCGCCTCGGCGGACGGAGAAGCTGGAGTTTTTCACCACAAGCCGCTCAGGGACCTGCGGGTGCTGGACGACCCAGTTGCGCACCTCGAAGAACGCGTCACCGATGTTCGGGGTACGTTCGGGGAAACGGCTTTCGAGGGTGCGGCCGACCATCCCGCGGATAATGCGGTCTTCGTCGACTCCGTCCGCCTTGACGTCGAGGGTTTCGATGCTGTGTCCGTCGCGGATAATAGTGATCTGGTCGGAGACCTTCTCGATCTCGTTGAGCTTGTGGCTGATGATGATGGAGCTGACGCCCTTGTGCTTGAGCCCGACGATGAGGTCGAGCAGGTGCGCGGACTCCGCTTCATTGAGTGCCGCCGTAGGCTCGTCGAGGATCAGGAGTTTGACGTTCTTGTTTAGAGCCTTGGCGATCTCGACCAACTGCTGCTTGCCGACGCCGATGCTCTTGATCTGAGTGTCGGGGTCATCGGCGAGCCCAACCCTGGCGAGCAGTTCGACGCCGCGCCGCCGAGCTTCGCTCCAGCTGATGAACCCGTTGCGACCGGGCTCATTGCCGAGGAAGATGTTCTCGGTGATCGACAGCTCGGGGATGAGGGCGAGTTCCTGATGGATGATGACGATCCCGTGCTGTTCACTGGATTTGATGTCCTTGAACCGCATGATTTCGTCCTGATAGACGATGTCTCCTGTGTAACTCCCGTGTGGGTATACGCCGGAGAGAACTTTCATAAGGGTGGACTTCCCGGCACCGTTTTCGCCGCAGATCGCGTGGATTTCGTTGGCTCGAACCGTGAGGGAAACATCCTCAAGCGCCTTCACCCCGGGAAATTCCTTGGTGATCGCGCGCATCTCGAGGATGACTGGTTGTGGTGCCATTGGCATGCCTTTTCGGGGTAGGGGCGACGCAGGTGTCGAAGCCCTTGAACAGTGCGAGGTCTGCCTCGCGGAAGGGGTGCCGCCCGCCCATGGGACGGAGAGGTGGGGTGCTGTGGCCGTCAGCCGGGCTGACGGTGACCTGTGGCGGCACCCAATCCGGCGGTTTCTCAGGTAAGTGTCGCGACAAACGTGGGGCTGAGCAGTCCCGGCGGGAGCGCTGCGGGCCGGTCGCAGAACGGGAGTACTTCCTCGGCTAGGTGGATGCCGAGCGCCTGCTCCATCCAAGCGCGGCGCTGCTGCACACGTTCCCAGGCTGCCGGGTAGAGTTCGGCGAACTCTGCACGCAGCGCTTCGTCTGCAATGGCGAGAGCGTCTTCGACGTTCGCGAACATGCCGGGGTCGGACCCGACCGGGATGATGTCGGCCTGCAGTGACATGCCGGAGTGGATCCGGTGATCGTTGCCGATCGCGAACGGGCTGTCGAGCCACTCGTCCACGTGCTGCAGGTGACCGGGGTTCAGCAGCGGCTCGATGTTTGCCGTCGCCAGGACTTTGGTGACCTTCTCGGCGATGTCACCCGTGGAGGCACCGATCGCCAGGGACTCGTACCAGGTCGCAACCGCCAACCAGTAGCCGCGGACAAACTCTCGCTGTTCTTCGCTGAGTTCCTCGTCACCGATTTCCGACACGATGCCGGCACGGGAGGCCAGCCCGCCCTGCAGGCCGACAGCCGTGGAGAGCCTGTCGCCGCGGCCGATTACCCGGCCGGACGGGCTGTAGAGCCCGTTGACCCGGTCGGCGCCGGTGGCCAGCATGACGTGGGCCGCCAGCGGAAGCCCGGTAAGCCCCATATTTACGGAGAGCTCCAATTCGCTGATGCCGGGGCGGAGGGCTTCGATCGCCCGCCACACATGCCCGGACGCGCGGGTGGACCGATGCTCATTCAGCGCCAGCTGGTGAACGTCGTTGGTGGCACGCAGCCCGTCGCTGCTGCCCAGCAGGTCACTGGCCTCCACAACGCCGGAAGCAGCAACATGGCGCAGCTCCTGCAGGACAAAGTGGGGTACGGCGAACGCCGGCTCAGACCCCTGGACGTCGTCCTGGGGAATGGAGCGCCACCCGACCAGGCCAACAGGACGCGACGCATCAACTCCGGCTTCGGTGAGGGCGTCGGACAGCCTGCGCTGGGTTTGACGCTTCTGACCGGGCAGGCTCAACGACTGGCATAGCACGCCTTTCAGGTCCAGTCCGCGGTCGGCAACCATGGACAGGGATTCGTTGCCGGCGATGACAGCGACCGGGCCATCGAGTCCAATGACGACGACGGCTTCCTCGAACCGGGGATCGAACCCGGTCAGGTAGAGCGAACCGGCGGGGTGTTCCCGGTCAGCGTAGACAACGACGGTGCCGAGGCCGGTTTGCTCCATGCGTTCCCGCAGCCGCGCCCACCGTTGCTCGTACACGTTGCGGGGCAGAACCGGCTCGTCTTCGAGGACGGAGAGTTCGGGCAGGTGGACTTCCTTGAAGGAGACGTCGCGGGTCACTGGTTGACACCGCCGTTCGGGATCAGGCTGATGGCACGGAGCGGAGAGCCGGTGCCGCCGGTCAGTCGCAGGGGAAGTGCCATGAAATAGCTGACAGTGGGGACCTCGACCAGGTTGCAGAGGTTCTCCATGATGAGCACTCCGTGGGGCAACAGTTCGTAGTGCGCACGCAGTCCGTCGCCAGACTTGTCACCCGGGTCGATGCTGATGCAGTCGATGCCAACCGCCTTGACGCCTTTTTCGCGGAGGTATTTGGCTGCTTCACCGGTGATTCCCGGCCAGCCGCGCAGGTAGTCGAAGCCTTCGGGAACAAGCGACCAGCGGTGCTCCCACTTCGTATCGAACAGGACGATGTCGTCGGCTTCGATCGGGACGTTCTGCGCCTCCCACTCGATGATCTCGTCCAGGCCGATGTTGTAGCTGGTGGGTTCGTATGGGCCGAAGCTTAACTTCACGGCACGGCCCATCAGGCCGGTCACCGGAATCTCGTGGGTGTAGACACGCCGGTCATCGTCGTGGGCGGGCACAAAGTGAGCCGGTACGTCGACGTGGGTGCCGGAGTGATCGCTCATGATGAGCTGGTTGAATTCAGCCGGGTCGCTCATCGCCGGGAAGGGCAGCAGGAAAAACTTGGGGTGAGTCGGGAAAGTGGGGATTCCCTGGATCAGTTCGCGGCTGAGGTCGACGACGCGGTAGGAGTTGAGGGTGTCGCGCAGCGCTTCGGCCGCTGACTGATGCAGGTCCAGTTCGTTGTGGATGGTCATGCCATCAAGCGTGCGGTCAGGTATCGCGCCGAATCAAAGACCAATCCCCACTTAGGGGCATAGGGTGAACCTATTAGGGTTGAAGGGCATAGGCATAGGATTTCTCTATGGAGAAAATTACTCTCCGCCAGATCGATGCAGCCCTCGCCGTCGAAATGGCCGGATCTATTTGCCTCGCTGCCAAACAAATGCACGTGGCCCAGCCATCGCTGTCACAGCAGATCGGTGCCCTTGAAGACGAAGTCGGCGTCCGGCTGTTCGACCGGCTTCCCAGTGGAACTTTCCCCACGGCAGCAGGTCAGGCGTTCTTGGACAAGGTCAGGCACCTCTCAGGGGAAATTGCCACCGCAAGGTTGGCTTCGCTCACTGCCGCAGCCGCGGAGATCCCCGAAATCGCCGTCGGTATCCAGCACAGTGAGCATGTCGCCCGGGTTGCAGCAGCGCTGGGGTCCCTGCGCGTACAGCACCCGCAATTGCGCGCCCGCGTGCAGGAGTATGAAAACGGCCAGCTGCTGCGTGAAGCAATCCAACGGGGAACCATCGATGTCGGGTTCGGTGTCGACTTCAAAGAATGGCCCGGCGACTTGATGCTCGCCTTCGACGTGGACTACATGCTCCTGGTGCCCGTTCACCACAGGCTCGCAGGCCGGAACCAAGTCTCCGCCGAGGACCTCTTCGGCGAGGGCTGGGTCGGCTCGCCCGCCCTCCAACGCCTCGCCTCGATAAGCGATGCATGGCGCTTCGCTGACGACGTCACGCTTGCCGCCTCATCGGCCCAGGCAGCCGAGGCGATGGTCGCGGCGGGGCTGGGAATCACTTTCACCACCGCGGACCGGGCCGTGGACGAGCGCTCCCTGCAAAAGATCACGCTCAACCCGCCGCCCACCGAGCGCGTCATGGCGGCGGCGAGAACCGACATCGGGCCCCTGGAACGGGCACTGGTCAACGCCGTTGCCGCCCAGACCCAGCCCGCCGCTGTCGCTGGCGCTTAACGGCCCATGCACGCGTTGCCGTGCATGGTGGCCGGCCCCCCGCCACAAGACTCCTCCGTGCCGCCAGCCAAGACGTGGTCTCAAGCCCGTCGGTCTTGCCCCCGCGTAGCAGCAGGACCAGCACCACGTTCCGCTGTTCCTCATGCCTGCCGCCGTTCCCCTTACGACAGGAATCCACAATGACCTCAGTACTTATCTGCGTCGACATCGGGTGCACGAATATCAAAGGGGGCGCCGTCGACCTGCACCAGGGCGCACTCGAAGGTGAGCTGCGCGTGTTCCATCCTCGCGCCGTTGACGCTTCCCAGGCGCGCTACCTCATAGCGGCCCTTCGTCCGTAGCAAACCACCAAGCAAGGAGCAGCATCAATGGCCGCATCAAAAAGCAGCATCGGAAGTCACCTTCGTGTCGTGTGGCCCCAATGGCAGGGCGGAGGCGTAGATGCCATCAAGATCTATGCGTCGGAGTTTCCACTGGAGGTTGCCCGCAGAGGATATGCACTGGGGGCATCCGTGCTCCAGGCTGTGCTTCCCCCGCACGACGGTCCCACCGTCGTTGTGCCAGTAACAATGTCTGATGAGGGCACGCAAACACACGATGGCATCGAAGCAAAGCCAATACTCGTTGACCAGCTTGCGCGCGCGCTTAAGCTGATCACCGAGCAGCAACCCGACCAGATCACCACGCTTGGCGGGGAATGCTCTGTCAGCGTCGCGCCCTTCTCCTACCTTGCAAATCGGTACGGGGATGACGTTGCAGTGGTGTGGATTGATGCGCATCCGGATGTAGGCACTTCTGGTAGCGAGTACGACGGGTACCATGCCATGGCTGTCTCAACACTCGTTGGCAAAGGTGATCCCGAAATTACAGGCTTACTGCCGGGGATCATCGACGCTGAACGTGTCGCCCTCGTGGGTTTGCACTCATGGACAGAACACGATTACCCCCACATTGCCGAGTGGGGCCTGCATTCGTTCAGCCCCAAGGAGCTCTCTGAGAACAGCACCGCGCTGCTTGAATGGCTCCAGTCCACAAACTGCGGCAAGGTCGCAATCCACTTTGACGTCGACTCAATCGATGGAGACGAGCACATGCTAGGGCTGGGGTCCGAGCCGCATGGCCTTAGTGCAACAGACCTGCGCCGGATCATCCAAGACGTCGCAGATGCGGTAGAGGTCGTTGGTTTCACCGTAGCCGAATTCATTCCACGACAAGCGATGCATATGCGTGCCATTCTTTCCGAAATGCCCTTGATCTAGCGCCTTCTTCAAACAAGATCTCGAACAACTTAAGCTTTTTAACCGGCCTCTTGAACCGCCTTATATAAAAAGCTTCACCCTCCGTCCAGACTTCGCTGGTTCATTCCAGTCCAATGGCCGAGAAAACCAATGCCAGTTTCCATACTGTTGCTCCCCACAAACAGGGACAATTGCCGTAGGTAATCTACCGCTAATGCCGATAAGCGCCTGGTTCCACTTAAATCTCTTGGCGTCCCGAATAGTGCTCTTGTTCACTCGTACATGCAGGAGTCCGGGTAACGCCTCGAGGCACCCGCCACGCCTTGCTTCACGTCGAGGAAAGCCTGGCTTTGAGACCTTGCTGCAGGTGCTCGATGGCGGCGGTGATGCGTCGCGGGGTCCGGGTCGTTGCAGGATAGAGGGCATAGATGTCCGCGGTGGGTGTTGGAATATCCGGGAGAACCTGCTGGAGTATGCCTTGGCGGATCAATGGGTTGACGTGCCAGGTGGAGCGCATGATTAGCCCCAGTCCTTGTACGCACCAGTCGGTCACGACGTCCCCATCGTCACTGATCATGCTGCCGCTGACGCTTACGGATTCCTGCTCGTTTTCGCCGAACCGCCACAGCGAGTAGTCGGCGTTGTTTTCCCTTAGGACAATGCAGTTGTGCCGATCAAGATCCCGGGTGGTCTTGAGGGGCGGCGCGCTATCCATGTAGCTGGGTGCCGCGCAAACGATCCGCCTATTCTGTGCCAGGAGCTTCGCCTTGAGCCTGGAGTCCGACAACGCCCCCACGCGGATGGCGATGTCAAAGTTTGTGCCCGAGATATTCAGGGGCAGCGCTGAGAGCTCCAGATCTATCCGGATCAAGGGGTGCTGCCGGGCGAATTCCCCCAACAGCGGCGCGATGTGCTTGCGGCCGATCCCCAGCGTCGAATGCACAGCGATCCGTCCCTTAAGTTCGCCATGCTGCACGGAAAGGGCATCTTCCAGATCCGTCTTCTGCTGAAGGATAGACAACGCCCCCGCTGAATAGAGTTGTCCCTCTTCGGTAAGGGTGAGGCGCCTGGTGCTGCGTCGGACTAGCGGCACCCCCAGTCGCGCCTCAAGCGCCGTGAGCCGCTTGCTGACCGCTGACACCGACTTCCCCCAAGTCCTGGCGGCGTCAGTCAGGCTCTGCGAACGCGAAATCTGTTCGAAGAACTCCAAGTCATCGATTGACGTAAGGTCCATCACTACTTCTTTCGTTTCAGGAAATAATGCATTGTCCCATACGCCCTTATTCGGACGCTTCTTGTCTCGTACGCTGATGTGACTGGAAGCACAGCCGAAGGTATTGCCCTTGAGAGGCAATCCCCGGGATCGGGACAACGGCGTTCTAAACAAGGGAAAGACCAAGGACCATGACTAATACCCACCGCATCGCAGTAATCGCCGGCGACGGCATCGGGCAGGAAGTTGTTCCCGAAGGACTGCGCGCCCTTGAGGCGGCCTCGGAAGCGTTCGACTTCAAGCTGGAAACCACCCAGTTTGACTACGCCAACGCCGACTACTACACCAAGCACGGCAAGATGATGCCGGACAACTGGTTCGAGGAGCTCAGCACCTACGACGCGATCTTCTTCGGCGCCGTGGGTTGGCCTGAAGTTGTTCCGGACCACGTCTCCCTGTGGGGCAGCCTGCTTCAGTTCCGCAGGGGTTTTGACCAGTACGTCAGCCTGCGCCCTGTGAAGCTGCTCGCAGGCATGGACAGCCCGCTGGCCGGCCGGGTCCCCGGCGACGTGGACTTCTACGTGGTCCGGGAAAACACCGAAGGCGAATACTCCAGCATCGGCGGAAAGATCTTCGAAGGCACCGACCGCGAAACCGTCATGCAGGAAACCGTCATGACCCGCACCGGCGTTGACCGCATCCTGAAGTACGCGTTCGACCTGGCACAGACCCGCCCGAAGAAGCACCTCACCTCCGCCACCAAGAGCAACGGCATCTCCATCTCCATGCCCTACTGGGACGAACGCGTGGAAGAGATGGCCAAACGCTTCAGCAACGTGAACGTGGATAAGTACCACATCGACATCCTCACGGCTAACTTCGTCATGCACCCGGACTGGTTCGACGTCGTCGTCGCCAGCAACCTCTTCGGCGATATCCTCTCGGACCTGGGTCCGGCCTGCACCGGAACCATAGGCATCGCACCCAGCGGCAACATCAACCCCGAACGCAAATTCCCCAGCCTCTTCGAGCCAGTCCACGGCTCGGCACCGGACATCGCCGGCAAGGGCATCGCCAACCCGATCGGCCAGATCTGGAGCGCAGCCATGATGCTCGATCACCTCGGCGAACGCCAGGCCGCAGCGGCCGTTCAGCAAGGCTTCGAAAACGTCCTTGCACGCGGCGGCAGCCACATCCTCACCCCCGACCTCGGCGGCGAAGCCACCACCGAAATCCTCGGCAAGACCGTTGCCGGGGAAATCACCACCGTCGCCCTGACCGAAGCAGGAAAATAAATTGACCGCCGCGCCGTCCGAGACGAACACCCCGGGCCGAGACCGAGACCCGGCAGGGCTGTCCGTCATCATCGCCCCGGACAAGTTCAAAGGCTCTCTGACTGCATCCGAAGTCGCCCGCGGAATCGCCAACGGCCTGCGGAAGTCAATGCCCGGAATCCACACCATTGAACTGCCCGTAGCCGACGGAGGGGACGGGACGCTCGATGCCTTCCTCGCCAACGGATACACCTCGCGTGAAATCATGGTGACTGGACCGGACAACGACCTGCAGCGATCGGCAATCGCGATCAAGGACGGCACGGCAGTCATCGAAACAGCCCTCACGTCAGGCCTGGCCATGCGCGGGAACCGGACGCCCAACCCTCTGGCTGCTACCAGCAGGGGCGTAGGCGACGCCATCCTGGCCGCCCTTGACGCCGGCGCCCGCCGCATCATCATCGGCCTAGGCGGAAGCGCCTGCACCGACGGCGGAGCCGGCATGCTGCAGGCCCTCGGCGTCTCCTTAAAAGACGGCTCAGGCGCCATCCTCTACCCCGGAGGCGTCAGCCTGCTGGACCTGGAACACGTGGACCTGTCCGGACTTGATAGCAGGATCCACGACACCGAGATCATCCTGGCCACCGACGTCACTAACCCCCTCCACGGTCCCAACGGCGCCGCAGCCGTCTACGGCCCTCAAAAAGGTGCAGACAATGAGGACGTCAAAGTCCTTGACTGGGCACTCAGCCACTTCGCCTCGAAGGTCTCCACGGAGGTTGCCCATTACCCTGGGGCCGGGGCGGCCGGCGGCATTGGATACGCCGCTTTGGCTGTGCTCGGAGCCACCGCACGCCCCGGCATCGAGCTCGTCCTGGAGATGCTGGACTTCGAAACGCATCTAGTGGGGGCCGATCTTGTCATTACCGGTGAAGGTAGACTTGACGACCAGAGTTTCCAGGGAAAAGCCCCTACAGGAGTGCTGGCAGCTGCCGCCCGGCACAATATTCCTGCCGTAGCCGTCTGCGGGTCGAGCCTGCTCACAAACGAGCCAAGGTACCCGGACTTCGACGCCGTGCACGCGCTCACCGACATAGCACCTGACCTCTGCACCGCCATCAGCAACGCTGGACCGTTGCTGGAAGAACTGGCGACCCAGATCACTGTCCATAAACTGCAGCCCCTAACGGCCGCGCACTAGCAAGCCCACCACAGTGGGGCCGAAGCGCCCTGCCCTCCCAATGAAGCGAGAGTCGACCATGAGCACCACCATAGAAAGCACGGAAGCAGGCCCGGTAAAATCCTCCCGGTTCATGCTCGGCGGGGTTCCGCTGATCGTTCCGGTCCTGATGGCAGGCATCATCATCACTGCCGGCGTATTCGAAGCCATCCCCGCCAACATGATCGGCGGTCTGGCCATCATCACTGCGTTCGGCATGCTGCTCGGACCCCTGGGTAACTGGCTCCCTGTCATCTCCAAAATCGGCGGCGGCGCGCTGGTCTGCCTTCTGGTGCCTTCACTGCTGGTGTACTTCGGTGCGTTCAACAGCAACATGCTTGAAGCCACCACGGCCCTGATGAAAGAGGCCAACTTCCTCTACTTCGTCATCTGCACCCTGGTCGTCGGCAGCATCCTCGGCATGCACCGCAGCACCATGCTCCGGGCACTTGTCCGCATCTTCCCGCCCCTGCTCGCCGGAACAGTCGCAGCAGTGGCCGCAGGACTTGGCGTTGCCATGCTGTTCGGTTACAGCTTCGAACGCGCCCTGTTCTACATCGTTGTGCCCATCATCGGCGGCGGCATCGGCGAAGGCGTCATCCCCCTCTCCGCCGCCTACGCCAACGCTCTCGGCGGAGACCCGAAAGACTACATTGCCCAGCTCATCCCGGCAGCAGTCATCGGCAACATCGTCGCCATCATCATCGCCGGCCTGCTCCGCCGTCTCGGTGAGCGTAAGAGTGAACTCGACGGCGGCGGCCTGCTCGTCAAGCCCAAGCCCGGCGCCAAAGCCGAAGAGGTCCACGACACCGACCACGACGCCGTTCCAGCCAACCCTAACTACGCCATGGGCATCCTACTGATCTGCGGCATGTATGTCCTGGGCAGCCTGGCCGAACCGATCCTGCACCTTCCCGCCCCGATCCTGGTCATCGTCTTCTCCGTGATCCTCAAGGTTGCCGGCATTGTCCCCGCCAGTGTCGAGGGCTCAGCCCGCGCCGTGTACGTCATCATCTCTAAGCACCTGATCTACCCGACCATGATCGGACTCGGCATGCTCTACGTGCCCATGGCAGATGTCATCAGCGTCCTGTCCATCGGCTACATCATCACCTGCATGGCCGTCGTCATCACCATGGCAGTCGTTGGCTTCTACGTCGGCAAGGCCCTGGGCATGTACCCCGTCGACGCATCCCTCGTCACCGTCTGCCACAGCGGGCTCGGCGGCACCGGCGACGTCGCCATCCTCTCCGCCTCCAACCGCATGAACCTCATGCCCTTCGCCCAAATCTCAACACGCATCGGCGGCGTCACCACCGTCATCTCCGCCGCATCACTCATCCACCTAACGGCTTCCTGACGAGATACTCCTTACTCACGTAGCAGGTGCAGAAAAGCGGAGGAACCGAGACGATTCCTCCGCTTTTCTGCATCCAGCTTCGGCTTGGTGGTGCCGCAACTGCGTAGCGTCTCCAAGCTGCCTACCACTTCGCCCTATACCGTCCGCTCGTCCACTTAGGGCAAACCCCAGCCTGACGTAAAGGCGGTCTCGCAAGGGAGGATTCACCTGCCGGTGGGGGGCTTCGGCCTTGTTCTCAGACACCTGTCGAGCCGCAAGAGGGGACTTCGTCAGCTCCTGCCGCAAAGCGAGTCTCATCGAGTCCCGATTCTTTGGCCTATTCGATGATTCTCGGGCTGCCGCACCTCGGTTTCCTGCCATTCGACTGTCAGGGTGGGATTTTAGAACATCATGAGCGACTGTCAATAAAACGGAAATTTCGCCCCATTCTGACGCCACGCCGAACGTTGCTTCGAGTTTCGTGCCAGGTGAGGCCGGCCGATCGGCGGCCGCAAGTGGCCCCGCGCTGTCTGCCAAGCCGTCCAATGCGGCTCTTCGGCGAGGCGATCTCCGAGAACCTGGACGGGTGCGGCGGGTAGGAGACACCCCTACGGTTTCTGCTCCCCTGGGCCCTAACCCGATAGCTAGCCCAGGGTTTTCATGAGGGTGCCGCCTGCCGGGTGTGTTAAGACGACGAAAGGTGCTTCTGAGCTGGAAAAATAGTGTTGTCGACGCACTGAATCCACCGGCTGAAAGAAGCACCTTTCTGATGTCTAAGAATACCCGCGTTTTCCCATGCCTTCCTGTCGCCACGACGGAGCAGTCGCTGGTCTCCCACGCCGGGCTGAACGTGGTGACGTCCTTTGTCGACGCGCTCGGGTTCCGGGACCTCTGTGAGGACCGTTTGAGCCAGTTCGTCCCGTCCGGGGCATGGCACCGGCCCGGCACAATCCTGGGCTCGTTAGCGGTCATGCTCGCCAGCGGCGGTGAACACGTCTCCGACCTGGACATCCTGCGGGCCGGGGCCGGGGTTTTCGGGAAGGTTGCCTCGAACGCGACGGTCTCGCGGTTCTTTGAGCGGACCGTGACCAACCCGGATCTCTTCAGCTACGGCTTCGCGACCTTGACGCGGGAGTTACGTTCACGGGCGTGGGAAGCTGCGCAGGATCGGAACCCCCGGCATTGAAGGCCACCGTCCATGAGCCGCTGACCATCGATCTGGATGCCACCCTCGTCACGTCCCATAGCGACAAAGAACAAGCCGTCGGAACCTACAAGGGCGGGTATGGGTTCGCTCCGTTTATCGCCAGCGTCGATTACGGCACGGGCAATGGCGGCGGGGAGATCCTGGCGGCGCTCCTGCGTCCGGGTAATGCCGGGGCCAACAGCGCCCAGGACCACATCAAGGTCTTCACCCACGCCATCGCCCAACTCCCGGACGGCTTCTACGACGAACACGGAAAACGTATCGGCGAAAAAATCCTCGTGCGCACCGACAGCGCCGGAGCATCCCGGAAATTCCTGCACTACCTCTCATCCTTGGGCGTGCAGTTCAGCGTCTCCTATCCGGTCCCGGTGATGAAGGCCAACATGGTGGCGTGGATCAACGATAAGCAGTACTGGCAGCCCGCGCTCGACCAGGCAGGGGACAAACGCACGGACGCGTGGGTCATTAACGCCACCGATGTCCTCGGCCTCACCGACTACCCGCCCGGAACGAACGAACCTCTACCTGCGTGCCGAGCCCCTTCACCCCGGCGCGCAGGCCACGCTGCTGGATCTGGACGGGCACCGCGTCACCGCTTTCCTGACGAACTCACCCATCTGGCACGGCCCGGCCCTTGATGCCCGGCACCGGGCCAGGGGACGATGTGAGAACCGCATCAAGACTCTGAAGAACACCGGGCTCGGGAAGCTGCCGTTCTTCGATTTCCACGCCAACCAGACCTGGGCCAACATAGCCGCCCTGGCCATGAACCTCGTGTCCTGGCTGCAGCTGGCCGCGCTGCCCACCGGGCATAAAGCCCGCGGATGGGACATCAAACGCTGGCGCTACCGGCTCTTCGCGACCGCCGGGAAACTCATCACCCGGACCCGACGAACCAGTCTGCTGATCCCCGACAAAGCACCGGAAACCGACACAATCACCACGCTCCTGGCCGCGACAGCCACACTGAAAAACAGCCTCCGCCAGCGGGACCCACTCCTGGTCTGAGAACCACCAGGCCAGCCCCAATAACCACCAGCACGACCCACCGGAGACGTGGAACCGGCGCCCTACCAGCGACAACAGGCCTAATCAGCGCGCCCAAAACCACAAAATCCGCTCCGGACCAAAACCAGGCCAGGATCCGACGGCCCACCCGACCGTCATGAAAAATCGAGGCTAGTTGACGGAATATCCATTATCGACTGTCAAAGAGCGGGAGTTGCAGTAGCTGCTAGAACTCCCGACTCGGAGTGCTGGCCGCAGGAGTGCCTGTCTATTCCACTTGTTCGGTCTGTGAAAGGAGCTTGTCATGCTAGACCTGCGCTTATCTATCCCTGAGCGTGCTTAGGATGGAGTCAAGTGCTTGCTACGAAAAGAGGATTTATGAGCGTACCTGGGCCGGGACGCCCTAGGAATAAGCCTCCGGTCCGTGAAGGCAAAGGGACACGGGAAGAGATCCTTGATGCAGCAGCGGAGTTTTTCACAGCACGCGGCTTTTCAGCCACGAGCATGGCAAAAATTGCTAGCGCGGTGGGTGTGCAGCAGAACGCCATTTATCATCATTTTGGTTCGAAGCTAAACCTTCTAAAGACCCTCTTGGAGGAGGGCGTTCGTCCCGGCCTCCAAATGGTCACTGCTCTAGACACATTTGCCCTGGATGAAGACATAGACGGCGCTGCTATGTTGTATGCCCTCACGGTAGGCGATGTCGGAGTTCTTACCAGACTGCGCTGGAACCTAGGCGCTTTGGATCTCCTCCCTGAAGCCCGGGCTCCTGAGCTGGAACCGTTTCAGGCTGATCGTCATGAGCTGCGGGAAGCCTACATCCGATACGCAGGAGTCGTGACTGCAGAATCGGGAATTGAGGACTGTGGCGATCTCCCTTACAGGCTTGCTGTTTCAGCCATTAACCTTCGTTGGGATGGGCTCGTCGATGAAGACACGCCTGAAAGAATTGGACGAGCAGTATTGCGGCTCTGCGGCATTGTTGAAGTTTCAGACGACCTGGATGCAAGCGCACGCAGGTTGGTCAAAGCAGTAATGCCGGAACATCTTCTAAAGTGGTTTCCATCCTCTTGGGCTTAGATGACCATGGCCCCGCGCACCTCAGCTTCAACTGTTGCCGTATCGCGCACTGCGCCTCCCGATCCTGAGCGCGTGACCATGCCGCGCTCGAGGACGTAGTAGGTCTCAGCTGCCCCCACTGCAAACCCAATGTGCTGCTCGACCAAGAGAACTCCGAGACCAGCACCTGAGAGCCGGAGGATTGTCTCTTCGATCTCCTCAACTACGGACGGCTGAATCCCTTCAGTGGGCTCATCAAGAATCAACATCTTGGGCGAAGTGATGAGGGCGCGGGCAATCGCGAGTTGCTGACGCTGTCCCCCAGAAAGCAGGCCCGCGCGTCGAGACCTTAGTCTGACCAATGCAGGGAATAGGTCGAATGCTTCGTCGATCAGTTGTCTACCCCGACGGCGTCCGTCCGCAATGAGCTGTAGATTCTCGTCTACCGTCAATTGTCCAAAGGACTGTTGTCCTTGCGGCACATACGCCAACCCTCGGGATACGCGATCGGAGGGCCGAAGCCCGGTCAACTCCTCCCCTTCAAAGATGACCGAGCCGCGGGTGGGGGGCAGGAGACCGATAGTCGCCCGTAGGAGGGTCGATTTTCCGGCTCCGTTGTGCCCCATCATGGCTACCACTCCCGAGCTGGGCACCACAATGGATGTCCCGTGAACGACTTCAGTGCGCCCATAGCCAACGGACAGGTCGATGATCTCAAGCATTGGTCTCCTTCTCGGACTGCCCCTTGAGGGTCGCAGAAGCAGTTTCATGGGCAGTGGTTCCCAGGTAAACTTCCCGAACTTGCGGGTCGTTCTGTACGGCCTCGACCGTTCCCTCAGCAAGGACACGCCCCGCATGGAGGACCGTGACTTTCGTCGCGTATTCACGCATGAAGTCCATGTCGTGCTCAACAACGAGGACTGTACGATCGCGGCAGATCCGGCGCAGAAGCTCCCCGGTCCGAGTTCTCTCGTCGTGACTCATGCCGGCGACGGGCTCGTCGAGGAGCAGGAGCTTCGCGTCCTGAACAAGTAGCATGGCTATTTCGAGCCACTGTTTCTGACCATGGGACAGAGTTCCGGCCTTCTGGTTTATTTGGTCTGACAGATTTGTCGTAGCAAGGGCCGACTCAATGATGGGTTCAACTGTTCGGCGCCGTTTGAAAAGTTGTGCGGCGCTTCGGCCATGGCCAGCGGCGATGTCGAGATTCTGTAGGACGGTCAGTTCCTCAAAGACACTCGCGGTTTGGAATGTGCGACCGACTCCCAGCCGGGACAGTTGATGGCTTTTTGCGCCTGATACCTCTTGGCCCCCCAGGGTCACAGACCCTGTGGACGGGGCAATGCCCGTGATCGCATCGATTAGGGTGGTCTTCCCGGCACCGTTGGGGCCGATCAGGAACCGGATTTCTCCGGGCCTCACGTCCAGGTTGACTCCGTCTACGGCTTTGAATCCATCGAAGGTTACTTGAAGGTCCCGGACCGCCAACTCTGCAGACGTGGTACTTCCGGATTCGAATGTGTCGCCGCCCAGTTCTGAGCGGTCAGCAAGAGTCGGAGGCGAAGATGGAATGGTGAAGCTGCGATCTTTGAGAGGGCGGCTGCTTCGCCAACGTCGAATTCCGGCAATGCTAGCGAAGCCTGCGGGCAAAAATCCCACTACCGCAATGAAAATGATTCCTTGCGCGTAGGTCCACTGGGCGGGGAAGGACTCGGAGAGCAGGCTCCCTGCCCACGCGACTGCAACAACACCTAAAGCTGCCCCAGCAAGGGAGGCTCGTCCGCCAATCGCGACGCCGATCACGAAGGCTAGTGACGCGGTGACTCCGATGTCTTGGGGGCTGATAATTCCAACAATGGGGGCGAACAAGGCTCCGGCAACCCCTGCAAGGAATGCGGAGATGACGTAGGCGACGAGCTTGATCCTCACCGGGTCGTATCCAAGGAAGCGGACTCGCTCCTCCCGGTCCCGCACGGCGATTAGGAGTTCACCGTAGCGAGCCCGAAGGAGATGGCGCAGCAATATCCAAGAGACGAATACGGCACCAGCAACGAGGAAGTAGAGCATTCTGTCGTTGGCGGGATCGCTGAGATCGAATCCGAAGAAGCCTGTGAAATTGCTCAAGCCGTTTGCCCCACCAACTGCGGCCTGACCGGTGATGAAGACGCTGAATGCAAGGGCCAGCGCCTGGCTCAGGATGGCGAAGTACGCACCCTTCACACGGCGTCGGAAGACTGCCAAGCCCAGCAGCAAAGCGATGAGCGGTGGAATCGTCAGAATCATCACGATCGAAAAGGCCCCTGATGTGAAAGGTTGCCAAAACCACGGTAGTTCACGGGTCCCCTCAATGAGCATGAAGTCCGGGACAGTTGCACCAGTGGCTGCAGCATCAGAGAGAAGAAGGTGCATGGCCATAAGATAGGCGCCCAGGCCGAAATAGATGCCTTGACCGAGGGTGAGCATTCCACCACGCCCCCACGCCAGGGCGATCCCGACACCCACGAGGGCGTAGCAAAGGAACTTCGCAAGGAGACTAAGGCGAAAGTCGCTGAGCGCCACTGGGGCGAGGGCAAAGAGGCCTACAGCTGCCAGAACAGGGCCGGCCAAGCCTGTGGCGCCCCTGTGGAAGGAATGGATCTTGAAGCTCACAGGAGGCTCCTCGTCTTCAGGGCGAACAAGCCCTGTGGGCGGATCTGAAGGAAGGCGATGATTGCCAGGAAAACGATGACCTTTGACAGTGAGGCTGTTGTCCAGAACTCGACGTAGGCGTTCATCAGGCCGACGGCGAATGCTGCAATGATGGCACCACGCAAGTTTCCAAGGCCACCGGCCACGACCACGAGAAAGGCGTCAACGATGTAGCTCTGACCGATGGTGGGGCTGGTTGCCCCAACCAAGGTTAGAGCTACACCTGCAATACCAGCCAGGCCGGAGCCGATGACAAATGAGGCGAGGTCGATGCGCCGAGTGGGGATGCCGCTACTCTCGGCGAGGTCGCGGTTCTGGACGACGGCGCGGACTCTTCGCCCGAGTGGGGTGTACTGGAGCACTGCCCCCAGAGTGAGGACTGCCAGGACTGCAAGGGCGAGGATGAAAAGACGACTGCTGGGTATCTCCATTCCAAATGCTTCGACCGATCCCTGCAGCCACAGGGGCGTTAGGACGTTGACCGCCGGGGCGCCGAATATGTCTCGGGCCGCCTGTTGCAGAACCAGGCCTACCCCGAACGTCACCAGCAAAGTGTCAAGGGGCCGATGGTACATGCGCCGAATGAGGCTGATCTCAAGCAGCCCTCCCAGCAGTCCCGCGACGGCGAACCCGGCCGCAAGCGACACGACCAGAGCGATAGTCGGGTTGCCGATCAGTTGCTGGACGACGAATGTGGTGTAGCAACCGGCCATGATGAACTCACCATGGGCCATGTTGATCACTCCCATTTGACCGAATGTCAATGACAGACCTAAGGCCGCCAAAAGGAGGATCGAGCCCAAGCTGACGCCGGCAACGGCCTGACTAAGTAACGGGTCCATTTCATATTTCCGTTCGATTGCTTCTACAAGTCCCTCGTGTCATCCCTACTTATTGGCCCAGGCTCTTCGCCCACGGGTATGTCTTAAGGAATGGGTCCGGTTGGACCGGTGTGTTTGTCGTCCAGACCGGGTAGATAAGCCCGTCATCACGGACCACACCTACCACCGCGGTCTTGGTCACGTGGTGGTTTTCGCCGTTGACCGAGACTTCGCCACCGGGGGCGGCGAACGAAACGCCCTCGGCAGCCCCGAGGACGTCATTGACAAGAAAGCTCTTCGCCTTTTCGACGGTGTTCTTCCAAAGATAGACAGAGGTATAGGCGGATTCGACCGGATCGCTTGTTGGACGATCCTCGCCGTATGCGTTCTTCCATGCTGCGACAAACTTCTTGTTCTCCGGTGTGTTGATTGTTTGAAAGTAGTTCCAGGCCGTGAACTGGCCTGCCAAGTATTCTGAGCCGATGCCTTTCACTTCTTCCTCGGCGATCGAGGTCGACACGACCGGGGTCGTTTCCGGGACCAAACCGTTATTTTTGTATTCCCGGTAAAAGGCAACGTTGGAGTCTCCATTGATCATGCTGATCACCGCGTCAGTTCCTGAAGACTTGATCTTGTTCACGATGGTTGTGAAGTCGTTGGCGCCGAACGCTGTGTAGTCTTCTCCCGTGACCGTGATGCCGTATTGAGCAGCGTAGGCGCGGATGATCCGGCTGCTGGTGTGGCTGAACACGGAGTCGCTTCCCACCAGGTACAGAGACTTCACCGCCTTGGTCTCGCGCAGATAGTCGAGTGCCGGAATTACTTGCTGGTTAGTCGTCGCGCCCGCGTAAAAGATGTTGCGGGAGGCTTCCAGCCCCTCGTACTGGACGGGGTAATAGAGCAAGGAGTTATTGCGCTCAAAAACCGGGAGCATCGCCTTACGGCTGGTAGAGGTCCAACCCCCGAATGTGGCTGCCACGCAGTCACTCTTAATTAATTTTTCGGCCTTCTCGGCGAAAACGGCTGGGTTCGATGCACCGTCCTCAGCAACAATCTCGATCCTCTTACCGAGAACGCCACCGGCGGCGTTGATTTCGTCCACGGCTAGTTTTATTGCATCGCGCACAGATACTTCGCTGATTGCCATAGTCCCCGACAGTGAGTTAAGTGATCCGATCTTGATCTCGCTGCTGCCGGTATCAAGGCAGGACTTTGCCAGAGTATCGGTGTTCTCACCCACCCTTGAGCCACAAGCACTGAGGGCCAATGCCAAGGCGGCGACAGTGATCGATGCAGCCACCCGATACTTTCCTGCTGAGTACTTCATCATCTTGTTTCCTCCGTAATGGTCGATGTGCTGGCCGACTAGCAGCACGGCAGGGTGATGCGTTTCCCCAGAGCTCCTGTCAGGTAGGGAGACCGGTGGCCCAGCATCTCCTCAAGCGTTTCGAGCTGGCGGAGTTGTCCGAGAACCGTCTCGCGAGTCGGAACAACTACCTTCCCGCTGACCGAGAGGAGTCTGCCCTCGAGGTAGGTGCGCTCGATGACGTCGCCCTTCCGCTGAAGCACGCGAATGTCTTTGGTCGGATCCTGGTTGAGCACAAGGAGATCGGCACTCTTTCCGATCTCGACCGTTCCAACACGGTCCTCCAGCCACAGGGCCTCAGCAGCGGTCTTTGTCGCAGAGACGATGGCCTCCATGGGTGTCATGCCGTAACGGACGTAGAGTTCAAGTTCGTAGGCCGAGTCGCCGTGATAGGTGAAGGGCATGCCCGAGTCAGTGGCGCAGGCGATCTTGACACCGGCTTCGTGTGCCCGGCGGAAGTTTTCCTCCATCGCTGTGGCGACGGCGTCGACCCGAGAGCAGATGAACGGGTTTACAGCCGAACGGAACTCATCCCAGTGGTGGTTTCGGATCAGGTCGTAGTAGCTGAGGGTTGGCGCCCAGATTGTTCCTCGCTCAACCATCAACTGGTAGTTGCCCGAATAATCAGTGTCTGCATACTTACCGCCGTCGATCCGGCGGCTGCTCTGCCAGATGGACGGGTCGTTGGACGGCCCGGGTTCCCAACCGATCGGCTGTCCGTGGACAATTACATCAACGCCCTGTTCAATAGCCGCCTTCACGCCCGGACCGCCATAAGCGTGGCAGTGAACCGGAACCCCTGAGCGGTGGGCCTCGTCCACTGCAGCTGCAAGTTCGGAGTCAATGAGCTGAACGCGCGACTCCATTTGGCCAGTCAGGACCTCGGAGGTGCACATAAGCTTCACAGCGTCGGCATTCCGGTAGATTGCTGTCGATTCGCGCGCTGCACGAAGTGCTTCATCGGATCCTGAGACCTCGCGTGGACCAAAGAACGATCCACGGGCTCCAGTGGCAACGATCGAGTGGCCAGCCACCAGAAGCCTGGGGCCAGTGACAAGGCCGTCGCGCTGTGCCCGACGAAGCTCATAGGAAAGGTCGCGGCGGGCAAGGCCATCCATCACCGTGGTGAAGCCAGCCTCGAGCCACCAAGGAAGGTAAGTTGCTGCCCGCACCATGAGGTATTCGTCAGGGGTGTCGAGAATGTTCCCCCAGTCAGTCTCGCCGCCCCACATCGCCGTGTGGGTATGGACATCGATCATGCCGGGCATCAACCATTTGCCCTCACAGTCAACGACCTCGCCGGCTTCAATTGGCTCATTGGCCACGGCGCTCACTGCCGCGATCCGGCCGTCCTTGACAGCGACAGTGTGTCGCTTAAGAACCGATCCGTCACCCACGATAACGGTCGCGTTCACGAATGCGATGTCGTATTCAGACACTTCAGCTCCCATCCTTCATTCTGTATATTGAGCGTTTACTCAATATTCACCCACTGATATTTCCTGAGTGTTTCCTGAATGTGAAAAGTTGGGTCACATGGCAGTCGGCGAGGACCTTCACAGACAGGACGACGAGAGTGTTAGCGGCCACGAAAGTGCCCCTCGATTGAATTCCACGGGGCAGACTAACTAGCTGGTCGCCCACGGGCAGAAACAAACTGTCCATTGACACGAGAGCCCCTCTCCGGCCAATGAACTGATCTCCGGAGAGGGGCTCTCGGGTAGAAAGACTATGCTTCGTCTGCGAACATCTGCTCGATCGCTAAAGCAATGCCTGCCGCGCGGTCATCCGAAGCTTCGAACGTCTGAACCTGAAGAGAGAAGGGAACAGCGCTCCCAATTGTGAGTCCCACAGGAACCGATACTGAGCACAGGCCGATCAGGTTGGTAAACGTGGTGAACGTCCCGAGCGCTTCATTAGTCCGCACTGGATCAGCCATCACTTCATCAATTGTGAACGTAGCTGGCACCGTTGGCGACAAGACCGCATCAACACCGGAGAACTGTTCAGATGCTTCACGTCGCAATTCATACAACCGGTGCAGGGCCGCATATGTGTCCCTGGCCGTGATTTTGTCCGAAGATTCGTAGAGTGCCCGAACGCTCGGGTGGACGATATCGCGATTCTCAGACAGGAAGCCGTGCAGGTCGGCAACTCTCTCGGCGACCCACGGCCCGAGATACATCTGCCTGCCTGCTTCATAGAGGCGGGAGAAGTCATGCTCCTCCAGGACCGCCCCCTGTTTCACCAGTGCCGCCGTCACTGCATCCCAGGTCTCGCGCTCCCCGCGAGTTCCCCAGTGTGGGACCTCTGTGGGAACCGCTAGCTTGAGGCCCACCAGGTCTCGTGCATCTGGGCTTGCTGACGGGAGCGGGAACCGGGCCGACCAGGGATCGCCAGCATCAAATCCGGCAATGATGCTGTGAACCAATGCCGCATCGCTGACGTTTTTTGTGAAGATGGAAGAGGTGTCGATGGTTCTGCAGTTGGGGACTACACCCCGCCCGCTCACCATCCCAACGGTCGGTTTGAGCCCCACTACACCGTTGAGGGCTGCTGGCACTCGGCCAGAACCTGCCGTATCGGTGCCAAGGGCAAAGGCGGCGAGGCCGAGCGCGACTGAAACCGCGGATCCCGAGGATGACCCGCCGGCGATCAGTTCATTGTTGTGTGCCGAGTGGACAACGCCGTAAGGAGTCCGGGTCCCGTTGAGGCCGGTCGCAAACTGATCCATATTGGCTTTGCCCACGAACAGCGCCCCGGCCTTGAGCAGTTTCTGCACTATCGGAGACGACGCATCAGGCGTGTAGGCAAACTCAGGGCATCCCGCCGTCGTCGGAACCCCCGCGATATCGATATTGTCCTTAAGTGCAAACGGGACTCCATAGAGAGGAAGGCTGCCTTCATCACGGGCATCCAAAACCTCAGCATCGGCCAGCAGCGTCTCCGACACATGGATCCAGATGTTCTTCTCAGCATGGACTGCAACCCGCTGCTTGAGCTCGTCCGCAATGTCCGACGGTCTAAACCGTCCGGTCGCGTATCCGGCACGCAAAGATCGGAAACTCAAATCGAGCACCCCTGCCACGCTTTACCTCCTTTTAGGGCCCAACGCCTGAATGATATTGAGCGATTACACAATATTATGCCCGCCATGTTTCCGGGGAGTTTCCGCACGTTCGGCCGGAATTCAACAACGGGCTGCGGCATCTGGAGGTGGCCGCGTAGGCGAATTCGCTGCTATTGAATTGCTGCCCACCCAAGGAGAACACGTGAATACCTACAACCTCGCCCCGGCCGGTTTCAGCGGCAGTTGACTTCCAATGGTCAACGTAGATGCGCCAGTCGTGTCTCCTGCAGGTTGCTCCAGCTTCGGTCCGGAAGGGCCCAGCAGCCGCCGCGGGAGAGAACTGCACGATGCCATTGCATGCAAGCCACGGACGGGAAGTCAGTGGCTTCCCGTCCCGTTCGCCCCCGTGGATCTACCGCTAAACTCTTTTACTGCCTTGGGTGAATTCCCGACCACTTGAGGGTGCGCGAGTTGAGACAATAACGACCCCGTGTGGGTGCTGAATGTGGCGTTCCGGGTCAACTAGGGCGGGGGTGCCGTGGCTGGCGAAGAGCGCCGGCAGCGACCTGTGTCGGGCTGCCATGCTCTTGTGAGTCCGACTGAGGTGAAGGGTGTGGGTGAGCAAGGTTGTTGTAGGCACCGTCCCGGGACGGCTGGATTGAACGAGGCGAGCGAGGACTTTCATCATGATCAAGACCACTCCTATCGGGCCGCTCACCATACAGGGTGTTCGCAGCAGACCGCGTGTCCCCACGCGAAAACTACAACTCAAACAACGTCGTCCTTACCCGCGCCCGAGTTGTCCCCGGCCTATAGGCTGATTGCACCTTTGTTGCGGCCGCTCGCGACCGGGATGAAAGGGAAGGGCGAAAGCGGCTTCGGTTGAAGGCCTCGGAGGGATATTTTTGCGGTGAGTAAGTCCGGTGGCGGCACAAGGCCAGGCCCGCCTGCGATTGCCCAGTCGGCGATCGCGCTGACTGCGGCTTCGTCGTGTACGCCCTCGATGTAGGTGGGCTTGCCGCCGGATTTTCTGCCAGCGGGACTTGGGTTGATGACGATGACGCTGGATCTGTCGCATGCTAGGAGGCAGGTTACGACCTGAATTACTGCGTGTCCTGCCAGTTGTCGACGCAGTTCATCCAGGATGAAATCGTGGTCGACCGCCGGATGTTTGGAGGTATTTCCGCAGCAGCATCCGCGGCAGACCGTCACCCGGCACTGGTTCCCGGAAGGCTCAGGGGCGACTCCAGCGCCGGGTGCTGCTTCCGTGGCCACGGCATTGTATTGCAATTGGTTAGCCCCACACGCCGAGTGCAGTGCGAACGGACAGCTGGCGGTTTCCAAGCTGCTCGCTGTCCATGAGCCAGCCGAAGACCAAGCCGCATGCGGCCCAGACAGCAGCTACCTCTGCCATGACGGCTAATCTGAACTGCCACATCAGTTCTGCAGGGAAGCCTTCCGGAATTGATTGCGGAGGCGTGGGGAGCAGCGTGATCAACAGCAGGATTCCTGTGACCGCCGTTGCAACCGCCAGGGCCGTGCGGGCCGGAAGTGGCAAGGAGGCGCCCGCACGGCTGACGGCGAAGCAGGCGCAGATAATTGCAACGCTGCAGACGATGGCCGCGATATAGATAAGCGTTCTTTGCTCCACCGTTGCAGGGTCCCCAACTCCGGGCGGGTTGGCAGGGAGCACCAGAGATGGGATAAGGGCGAAGGAAATAAATCCGAGGGCAGCAAGGAAGCACGCGTTCACAAACGGGCTCTTCCCGGGCAGGCGGGGAGCGAGACTGCGGAAGGTAAGGGCGAACATGACACCCAGCAAAACTCCGGCGATGAAGATGGTCAAAAGCCCCCCAATTAGCTGCTCGTCGCGGGTGATGACCCCGGCGGCATGGTCATGAATCTGGGAAGCCCCGTGTTCGTGGCCGCCGCGAACGCCGTTCTCAAGTGCGATTGCTCGCTCAAGGAGCGGTTCGACCAGCAGCCATAGCACGCCCATGCCCGCAACACCCGATGCAATACCCGCCCAAGCTCCATGGGTGACCAGTCTTTTGATGTTCATGGCCCTCACCTCAATGGCATGGCACGCCGAGGGCGTGGCGTGCATCGTGGGTTGCCTCGTGCAGGAACTCAGCCGTTGCCGGGGAAAGCAAAGATCCGTTTTCAAGGAGAAGGAAGTACGCGCCAAGAAGGAGTATGGCCGTTGCAACCAGGAGGAAGATGGTCGAACGAACACTTCCGGGGGCAGGAGCGTAGGAGTGGGCAGACATGGAGGAGTTCCTTTCGTGGGTCAGTGGTCGTCCCGGTCGCGGGGACCGATGTATCCGTCTTCGGCTAGACCGCGGGTGTTGACGATACGTTGCAGGGCGTTCACCCAGTGGTCGTAGTATTCCCATGATTCGTTTGTCTGGCCCGAGTCCTGCCATTGGTCGATCGCACGGATAAGCTCGCCTTGGAAGTCGTCCCAGCTGTAGTGTCCGAATTCCGAGAGGGCAACGGCGAGGCCAAAGGCCCGGCGTTGCCATTCCTCCTGGAACTGCGGCTGGTTGGTATCGGTCACGCAGGTGTCGTGGAACTGGGCACGCCCGGAGTCGTCGTAGGTGAAGTCCAGCTCGGTCATTCTCCTGCCCCCGCCGTCGCTGCAGGAGCTGCCAGGGCAACGCCAATCATCGATTCAGTAGTGACTAGATCCATGAGTTGGGCCTCGCTCCAGCCTTCAGTTCCTTCAGGCCGTGTTGGGACGACGAACCAGCGGGAATGACCGCTGGAGTCCCAGACCCGCACCTCGGTTTCATCGTCGAGTGGAACACCCAGCTCTGTCAGCACCGCGCGGGGTTCCCGTGCAGCGCGGGCGCGGAAGACCGGGTCCTTGTACCAGTACGGGGGGAGTCCGAGCACTGGCCAGGGAAAGCATGAGCAGAGCGTGCAAATGACGAGGTTGTGAACGCCGGGTTCGTTCATCACGGCTGCGATGTGCTCGCCCTCCGCTCCGGCCATGCCCTCGGGTAAATCGAGCTGTTCAATCGCTGCCGGTGTGTCCTTTACCAGCAGCGCTGCGAAGTCCGGGTCAGTCCATGCCCGTGCCACGATCTTTTTTCCGTTCAGCGGGGTCATCTCAGATTCGAAATAGCCCAGGACCTTGTCGACCGTGGTCGACGTTATGACACCCTTCTCCACCAGGAGAGCTTCGAGTGCCTGGACCTTGGCTGCGCTTTCGCTCTCGCGGTCCTCCGAATAGTGGAACTGTTCAGTCATCGGTAGTACTCCTATAGGCGATCATTGGCGAGGTGAGATAGGGCTCGTAAAGTTCGGCGTACAGAGGACTAGGGTTTATCTCGGCCGTTTCCCCCCAAATCTCCACCGGGTCGAAGCGGACGACGTAGACCGGTACCGGCTCACCAAGCCCGTCCCCTCCTGTGGAACAGAAATATGCGTAGTTGCCCTCGGCTACGCTTTCAACAATGCCTCTCTGCCCGCGCAGATATCCGGGCAGCCTGGTGTGGGAGCCCGCTGGCGGATTCGCGACTATGACGGCCTCACCTGCTTTGAAGCTGGGTGTTGCAGCCCCCCGCCTGGGGGAATCGCCCTCCCGGAGGTAGCGAAGGACTTGGGCATCAATGCTCGCGGCAGGGTTCGAAGGAATGGGTGCTGTGGTGGCAGCGCGGTACTCGAGCATCATTTGTTGCAGCTCGGCGTCGGTGATGTATCCCTGTTCCACGCAGTATGCGGTGATTCCGCCTAACCACTTTTCGTAGTAGCGGTACTTGAAGTAATCGAAGGGGTTCATGGCTTCGGCGCCCTTGCGGAGGTCGGCCCAGGTCCAGGTCGTATGAAACGTGGAGCCTGAGGCGTCAAGGTCATAATCCGGGAGCGCTTCCCGCAGGGATTCACTTAAACCCATGAGCGCTGCATGGATACCGAAGATGCGTTGTTCCCATTCTTCAACGAAAACGTTCTTCTCGTAGTTGATAGGGCCCAGGCCTTCAAGGCCGCCCAGTGAGTGTTGGAGCTTCATACCGTCACCTCTATGGTCTGGGTCCGGGTAGTAATTTTCGTGGCGAGCCAGTCAGACGCATACCCGAAGGCGGCACCAAGCACCATGGCCGTGACAACGATGAGTACCGGGTTCTGGACGTGGGGATAGGTGATCATCTGTCCGGTCACAGCACTTGTACCAACTGTTGAGGCGAACCCCAGGACGATCGCCGGAATGGTGGCGATGAGTTTCAGACGGGATACCGCCACCATGAGGGCGCTGCCAACGCCGACTACTACACCGGTCATCCATGTGCCCAGCGCCGCCTGCTGGATGACCAGCAGGCACAAAGATGCGATGGCGATGCCGGTGAGATTGCTCGCCAAGGACTGCACGAGCCCTCGAGGGCCGGCCCCGAGGAAGAAGAACGAGGCCCAGGCGATGAAGACAACCCATACGGGCACGGTGATGATTTCCGCAGTCACCCACACGGCTATGACTGCCAAGACCCCAATACTGAGGGTGAGTGCATTCTTTGGTGACATACAGGTCCTTTTCCATCGTTAAGCGAACCAGATACGGGCATGAACACCAGGCACGCCGGGCTCCATCTGAACTGTCCCCGACCGCGAGCCAGGAACAGGTCACAGACTGGAAATCCAGCTGAAACGAAGCACCGCTAACTTGGTGCTGTCACCGGGCTGCATCGATGACGTCAGAGACCAGTACCGATCGGATCACCCGGGGTTCTGAATATCCGGGTAAGGCCTCGAAACGAAATTGATTTGGTACTTCAAACCTTGCCATCCGATCACCGCAGCAGACTACGGCTGCAGCGGACACAAAGACGACGAATTCGGACAAGGGAAGCACACGTTTCGAAGGGCTTAGAGAGATGAATCAAGGCAGCACAGCGCTCATGAGTTCGCCTCAGACTGTAATTTTCGCCTTGTATGACAAGGTGACACTTCAGGATGTGGCGGCTCCCTTGGAGGTGTTCGCTCGTGCGAACGATTTTGGCGCGAACTACCAAGTGCGGCTGGTTTCGGGGTCGGGAAAGTCCGTGGGTACAACGGCATTTACCAGGCTCGGAGCAGATTTGGCCCTGGCAGATGCTCCGGAAACCTTCGACACCCTGATAGTTCCGGGCGGTGTGCCAGCGGATTTCTTCTTCACCCCTGGCACCCATGATGTTCCAGAGGAGCAGACACCCGACGCCATTGATGACGCATTGCGGCTCGTAAGTGAGCTTGCACCCCGGTGCTCTCGGATCGCGTCGGTCTGCACCGGGGCCTTTGTGCTTGCAGCCCTCGGGTTGCTTGATGGCCACCGTGCGACAACCCATTGGGCGCACTGTCAGCAGTTGGCGCGCCGATACCCCAAAGTGACGGTGGAACCGGATGCGCTCTTCGTCCAGGACGGCCGCTTGATTACCGGCGCCGGTATCAGCGCAGGCATCGACCTTGCATTGGCGATCGTGGAAAGCGACTTCGGCACGGACGTTGCCCGTCGGGTTGCCCGCTGGATGGTCGTCTTCCTGCAACGCCCCGGCGGACAAGCCCAATTCAGTGTCTGGTCAGAAACCAAGTCACCCTCCAGCCAGGGGCTAAGAACCGTCTTGGACGCGGTCGTGCTCGAACCGGCAGCGGACCACACGACAGCGTCAATGGCAGCCCGCGCCGCAGTGAGCGAACGCCACCTTGCACGGATGTTCCTCGAGCAGGTCGGCGTGACACCTGCCCGCTTTGTTGAACAGACCAGGCTCGAAGCGGCGAAGGTCCTGCTCGCCACCGGAACCGAAAGCCAGGACAGCGTCGCGAGGCGCGCGGGATTCGGGTCTTCTGACACCATGCGCCGCATCTTCCGCCGCAACCTCGGAGTGTCGCCGGGCACCTACCGCAACCGATTCCGCACTACCGGCATCAGGCACTCCAAACCCGAAGCCGTCTTGCTGTAACACGGTCCGGGACCGCTCGCCCTGCACGGTCACAGACATCATGATGCCGTCGGTGCTGGCGAGTGTGCCCTTCGGTGGCGGCCGGTGGCAGCACCGGCCAATTATCTGCAGCTTTGACTGGGCTGGAGCGCAGGATGATGCTTCCGCAGAGCCCTTCCGCCCGCCCACTTGTCGCAGATTTTCGGCCTCTTACCGCAAAGTGTGCCCCGGAAGGCGCTGCCACCCGCCAGAGCTGTTCCTTCGCCCGGGTGCCAAGGCCGAAAGTGGCATTGATCACAACCGCGGTTTACTCCCCGCATTTTCAATTCATTACTGAACAGGAAGTGGCTTTTATGGCAACGTATGCAGACAATGCCGAAGCCGTCGGCTCGGGCGCCCCCGACTTCATGGCTGTGCAGAATTCGCCCGAATTCCAGGACTTGAAACGCAAGCAGCGACGCTTTGTTTTCCCGGTGGCCGCAGGATTTCTTGCCTGGTACGGGCTGTATATGTATCTTGCCGCCTATGCACACGACTTCATGTCCATACGTGTGTTCGGGAACATCACCAGCGGACTGCTGTTCGGCCTTCTCCAGTTTGTATCCACATTCATCATCACGCTTGTCTACGTGTCCTACGCCAACCGGGTCCTGGATCCGGCGGCCGAGAAACTCAGGAATGTCCTGGAGTCCAGCGGCGGATCCTCCACCGCGGCAGGGTCGGCACTGAGCCCACAACATCTTGGAGAACACTCATGAATGTCACGCTCCAGAACGCCCAGGCGTCCACTGCAAACGCAGACCCCATACTGAACCTGTCCATCTTTGCAATCTTTGTTGTGGCGACCCTGTTCATTGTGATCAGAGCATCCAGGAACAATAAAACTGCCGCAGACTACTACGCCGGCGGGCGCTCCTTCACAGGCGGTCAAAACGGTCTCGCCATCACCGGCGACTACTTGGGCGCTGCATCCCTTATGGGCGTTGTAGGGGCCATCGCTGTTTATGGCTACGACGGATTCCTCTACTCCGTGGGATTCCTTGTGGCATGGCTGGTGGCCTTATTGCTGGTCGCCGAGATGCTGCGGAACACCGGCAAGTTCACCATGGCGGATGTGCTTTCATTCCGCCTGAAGCAGCGCCCGGTACGTCTGGCGGCCGCCATCGGAACCTTGGCCGTTTGCTTCTTTTACCTGCTGGCGCAGATGGCCGGAGCAGGGGCCCTGGTATCCCTCCTCCTTGGCATCAAAGACGATCTTGGCCAGGGCATCGTCATCAGCATTGTCGGCGCGCTGATGATCATGTACGTCCTGATCGGCGGCATGAAGGGAACTACCTGGGTACAAATCATCAAGGCCGCACTGCTGATCGGTGGAACCGGGGTCATGTCTGTCTGGGTCATGAGTATCCATGGTTTCAACTTCTCCGAACTGCTGGGAACTGCAGTGTCCATGGCAGGAGAAAACGGTGTCTCGCTTCTTGAACCGGGAAACAGGTACGGGGCCAGCGACGCCACCAGGCTCGACTTCGTCTCGCTGGCCGTCGCGCTGGTCCTGGGAACCGCTGCGCTCCCCCACGTCCTGATGCGCTTCTACACCGTCCCGACGGCAAAGGAAGCACGAAAATCGGTGGTGTGGTCCATCTTCATGATCGGCCTTTTCTACATTTTTGCGTTGATTCTCGGCTATGGCGCCGCCGCCCTCATCGGGCCGGAACAGATTCTGGCAGCACCGGGGGGCGTCAACTCCGCTGCCACCCTCCTTGCATTCGAACTCGGCGGGCCCCTGCTCCTTGGCTTCATCTCTGCCGTTGCCTTCGCGACCCTGCTTGCCGTAGTAGCCGGGCTCACCATCACCGCGGCAGCATCTTTCGCCCACGACATCTATGCAAGCGTCATCCGCAAGGGCAAAGCCGACTCGGCAAGCGAAGTCAAGGTCGCCAGGCGCACGGTGCTGGTCATTGGAGTGCTGGCAATTGTCGGCGGAATCGGAGCGAAAGACCAAAACGTTGCGTTCCTCATCGCGCTGGCTTTCGCGGTGGCAGCAAGCGCCAACCTGCCTACTATCCTCTACTCCCTGTTTTGGAAGCGTTTCACCACCAGGGGCGCAGTTCTCAGCATGTACGGAGGACTTGCCAGCTCAATCCTGCTGATCGTCTTCTCGCCCGTATTCTCCGGAACAGCGACATCCCTGATCCGCGGCGCAGACTTCGACGTCTTCCCCCTAAGCAATCCCGGGATAGTATCCATCCCCCTTGCCTTCTTCCTCGGCTGGCTCGGATCAGTCACGGACAAAAACCGCGAGGATCCCCACAAGGCCGCCGAAATGGAAGTCCGCTCACTGACTGGCGCAGGAGCCGAAAAAGCCCTGGATCATTAGGAAGGATCCAATCATGAACAACATAACTGAGGATTTGGACCAGCTTTCGGCCCTAAAGATCTCGGCACTGGTGAAGAGCAAAGAAATCTCCCCGAGGGAAAGCGTCGAAGCCGCCATCAAAAAAATTCAGGACCGTAATCCACTCATCAATGCGGTCGTCTTCCAAGGCTTCCAAGACGCCAGAGACCGTGCACAACTGCTGGAAAAACGCATCATGGCAGGTGAGGATGTCGGATCTCTGGCCGGAGTCCCCACCCTGACGAAAGACACCTTCAGTGCCAAGGAAGGCTGGCCCACATCCAGCGGGTTGAGCGTGCTGCGGGACCGGCGTGCCACGAAATCTACAAACTACCCCCGGAGGTTCGAAGCGGCCGACGGGATTCTGGTCGGGACAACCAACAGCGCGGTCTTCGGATTTCGAGGTACCACTGACAGCAAGGCCTTTGGACCTACAAGGAACCCGTTCGACCACGAATTCAATGCCGGCGGGTCATCCGGTGGCAGCGCCGCTGCTGTGGCAGCCGGAATAGTCCCCGTTGCCGGAGCCACGGATGTTGGCGGTTCCATCCGTATCCCGTCCGCTTGGTGCGGGACTTTCGGATTCCAGCCGTCACCTGGGCGTGCGCCATTCCCGGCCAGCCCCAATGCCTTTGGCCCCAGCATGTATTTTTTTGAGGGGCCAATCACACGGACGGTCGCTGATTCCGCCCTCGTCATGGACGTTTTGCAAGGCTTCGATCGTATGGATCCGATGGCCCTGACCGGAAGGGTCGACTTCCGAGGAGCCCTGGGTGCAGGTATCAAAGGAAAGCGCGTCGGGTTCACCAAGGACTTTGGGATCTTTCCGGTCCAACGAGAGGTGACGGATGCTGTTTCCCGTGCCGTATGGATATTTGAGGACCTCGGTGCACAGGTTGATCTCGTCGATGTCGGCCTTCCCTACAGTCAAGGACAGCTAAGCGATGTCTGGAGCCGGGTTACCGCTCTGGGTACCATGGCCGCTCTTGACGCTCTAAAGGCATCGGGAACAGATGTTGAGCAGACCTGCCCGGATGAGTTGCCGGGCAAGATGATGCACTGGGTGGAAACGGCAAGAGCCATGTCCACGCGTCAACTCATCGCCGACCAAATTGTCCGCTCCGTAGTTTTCGAGAAGTTCGCGGCTGTCTTCGAGGAATTTGACTTCATCGTCTCCCCAACGCTGGCCTGCATGCCGGTCAAAAACAGTGATGACGGCTTCACGGAAGGACCATCCGAGATCAACGGGGAGGCCATCGACCCGCTCATCGGATGGTGCATGACTTATCTGACGAACTTTATAGGCCACCCCAGTGCTTCCCTCCCTGCCGGCATGTCCGGCGGCTTCCCAGTGGGCATGCAGATCATGGGGCGCCGGAACGCGGACCGCGACGTGATGGCAGCAAGTGCAGCCTTTGAAGCCGCTTCCCCCTGGCACGGGATGTATGACGTTCTCACCGCATCTTCAAAATCCGTAACGGCTGGCGCGGTCCCGCTGCAACCTAGAATTGGATAATGGCAAGACGACTCAATGTACTCGTCACGGATGATGAACTTCCAGCACTCGAGGGCTTGGTGCGCATGCTCCGGCAGGACTCCCGCATCGCAAAAATCTACACAGCAAGCAGCGGAATAGAAGCTATTCACGCTCTGGAACAACACGAAGTGGACGCCGTCTTCTTAGACATTCACATGCCATCACTGTCGGGCATTGACATCGCCAGAATGATCAATCGGTTCGCCAACCCACCGGCCGTTGTTTTTGTCACAGCCGACGAAACGAAGGCACTCGAGGCGTTTGACCTTAAGGCATCGGATTATCTGCTGAAACCGGTCGACGACGCCAGACTCCTCGAATCCGTCCGGCGGCTCTCCCACGCCAGGGAGGATATCCTCAACACCGAACCAATGGTGACCGTCGAACACCTCGGAACCAGCCGGCTTATCAAACGCGAGGACATACTTTACGCCGAAGCCCGCGGTGACTACATCCGGCTCCACACTGAAGACGCTTCCTACCTCTTACGCGTTGCCATGGCCGAACTGGAGCGGCAATGGGCTGACGGGGATTTCATCCGCATCCACCGGTCTTACCTCGTTTCCGCCCGGCACATCCAGCACATGAAACTCAGTGCCGCGAAAGGGAGTGTGTGGGTGGATGGTGCAGAACTCCCGGTGAGCAGGCGAAGCCTACCGATTGTCCGTGACCTGCTGAACCGCACCCGGGTGCGGTCACACCGGTGACGAATGTCCATAAATAACCTTGCCGGGCTGCTGGGTGTCATCGCGATACTTGCGCTAACTATCCTGATTGGTGCCTATAGCCGGAAATTCTCACGTACCACGAGTGATTTCTACGTGGCCTCACGTGCGGCCCGCCCATGGTGGAACGCCTCTGCAATCGGTGGGGAGTACCTGGCCTCAGCCAGCTACCTCGGAGTTGCAGGTCTGATTGCGGTAGCCGGACGTGACGCCTTACTTATCCCGCTGGGCTACACAGCCGGATTCCTGTTGCTGGTTATGTTTGTGGCAGCGCCAATCCGCCGCTCTAACGCCTACACGCTGCCGGACTTTGCCCAGTCGAGGTTTGGATCTCTGGGAGTACGGCGAGTCACCGCGATTGTGTCGATAATGATTTGCGGCACCTACGTGGTCCCGCAGCTGCACGGCGCGGCCCTGACGGTCGAAGTTGCTGCCGGGTTGCCGCCTTGGACCGGATCAGCAGCCGTGGCAGTCGTGGTCTGTTTGTCGGTGGTGACCGGAGGAATGCGGTCCATCACTTTCGTGCAGGCCATTCAGTTCTGGTTCAAAGTTACGGCCCTGGCTTTTCCTCTGCTTTTCATGGTCTTTGCCCTCATGGCAAAAGAAAATGGTTTTGCTGCACTGGGCACGGCCTTCGAGTCTTTGCCTGGTGATTCGCCGCGGACCAGCCCGTACCGCACGATATCCCTGCTGATGGCCCTGATACTCGGAACAGTAGGTCTCCCGCATGTGTTGGCCCGCTTTTATACAAGTCCCGACGGGTCTGCTGCCCGAAGGACTGGAGTCATCGTCCTGTTTTTGGTGGCTGCGTTTTATCTGCTGCCTACAAGCTACGGAATACTAGGGCGGGCGCTTGCCCGGGCCGGCCAGCAAGAAGATGCGGACGCCTTGGTGCTGCGGCTGCCGGATCTGCTACTGGACGGGGTGACGGGCGCCGTTCTTTCAGCCGTCGTTGCTGCCGGGGCCTTCAGCGCGTTTCTGGCGACAACCTCCGGACTGATTGTGGCCTTGGCGGCCGTCGTAAGCCAGGAATTCTTCCATTCAGACGTCGTCGGGTTTCAAGGGGCTGCCATCATCTCATCGGGGTCCACACTGGCAGTATCGCTGTTGACATCATCAGTGTCTCTGGTAGACACCGTCGCGCTGATCTTCGCGTTTTCTGCTGCAACCATTGTTCCGATGCTGATCCTCGGAATTTGGTGGCAGCATTTGACCCCTGCCGGTGCAGTTGCCGGCATGATCACAGGAGGGTCCCTGGTAGTGACTGCGCTGGTGTTCCACACCTTTATCGGAAACGCCTTCGGCCTGGTATCTGACCTGCTGGCACAGCCGGCAGCATGGGCGGTGCCGTTGTCCTTCACCGTTATGGTTGTCGTGTCACTTGGAACAAGTCCCCCGAACCCTGCACGGGTCGAACGGTTCATGCGGCAGATTCACCGTCCCGACCATGAAGGACAGGCTACAGCTCATCGAAAGCAGGACAGAAAGTGGGCCTGAACGATGCTCCCGGGGATCTGGTTGTGGCTATGCTCGGCTTCTTGGTTCTCGGCCTGACTGCAACAGCGGCATACCTATTGATAAAACGACACAGAGTCCAACAATCGGCCTACGGATCCGCATCACCCACACTGGACTCGATCATGGCCTTGCTGCCGTATTTCCGCACCGCATTAGAACCTGGAAAGTCCGCCCGTTTAGCTTCACGCGTGGCCAGGACGCTGAAGTTGGATGTCGTCGCAATCGCGGACCTGAAAGGCATCGTTGGGTCGCACAACCTAACTGCTGAACAGCTTCACCGCGTAGGGGCGATTGTCCGGCGACAGCAGACAACGGACCGTAACCAGATGCACCGCCACCGCGGCACCTCAGCCGATGACACTAATTGCGGCGACCCTCACTGCCCACAAACAACCTATGCCGTGATCAACATCCATGTGGAAGGCCGGCTGGCAGGAACCATTTGTGCACTCGATGCCAGCCTGGACGCTGACCGGGAACGAGCACTTCTCCATGTGGGGGGACTTATCGAGGCTCAACTGGGCCTACAGGAACTGAAACAGGCTCGGATGCTGCTTGAAGAAGCGGAGGCAGACTCGCTTCGGGCACAGATCAGTCCACACTTCGTCTACAACGCGCTAAACGTCATCGCAACATACATCGCCACAGACCCAGCCCGCGCACGGAAACTCGTGATCGAATTTGCCAACTTCACCCGGTACTCGTTCCGGAAAGCCGGTCGCTTCACCTCCCTGGCCGACGAGCTCCGGGCAATCGAAAGCTACATCCTTCTTCAAGAAGCCAGATACGGGCCCAGACTCCACGTGACACTGCAGATCAGCCCCGATTCCCTCTCCACAAGCATCCCTTACCTCAGCCTCCAACCACTGGTTGAAAACGCCATCCGCCACGGCATCGAATCCGCAGAAGGCGACGGTCACATCCGGATTAAGGCACACGAGGAAGGCGCCCTGACCATTGTCAGCATTGAAGACGACGGCGCCGGAATGGACCCGGAACGGCTCGGAGCCGCCCTAGCTGGAAGTCTCGACGGCCACCATGTAGGCCTACGCAACGTAGACACTAGGATGCGGCAGGCATACGGCGACCAATTTCACCTCCTAATCGACACCGCGCCCGGCGAAGGCACACTGATCACACTGCGCATCCCCAAGTTAAACAAGGACTTGGAGGGCTAATTGATCCCCACGGTTCACTTGAAAGGCAGTTTCACAGATAGATAGGGCACCCCAACCTGACCAGTGAACACCTTTGTTCCTTTTGGCTTTTCTTATGAGAAGAGCTTGGAACTCAGCCTGACACAACGAGGGTTGGAGGGCGCGTCGGTGGCTGGACAGTGGATTGGGTAGGTGCGTGGGAGTACGTTGGGCGACAATCTGTTGAATCGCTTCCGCTCGGGTCAGCCTGTTTCGGCGGGGGTGCTTGCGGCCCAGAGAAGTTCGAAGAGGCTCGCTTGTGTCTGGGCGTACTCCGGGCTTTCAATCATCATTGCGAATGCCTCACGGCTGGATGACATCACGGCCACGGTGTTCTTTCCGATGATCATTGTCATTGTGAAGAGGTAGTCCTGCGGGGCGTACCGGGCTACCCGCAACTCGTCGTCACTCGTGGGCCACCGCTGCGGAATGTCGCGCGCCGGTGAGCGGACGACTCGCAGGGTGAGACCCCGTTCGCGCCGCCCCGCGACGTATTCTTCGAGGGTTGTTTCCCCTGGCACCGTGAAGAGGTCCTTCATGGAGAAGATCCCGCAGATTGGGGATGGCCAGTCGAGAGTTTCGAATAGTGCCTCGCGGATGCCCGCGGCACCTTCCAGGTAGCGGACCTTGGGGCGCGACTGGGCGGTTGACTGCACGGCCCGTAACTGGGGAACCAGGTCCTCCAGGAGCGCCCGGCGGCGTTCGACCTCTTCGAACAGGCTTGAGGGGTCGGCTGCAACGAGCTCACTAAGGGTACGGTCGCCGCGGCGCCCTCCTTCGCCGAATTCGATCGTGCGCAGGAGGCCGCGATCGGTGAGTCGGCGGGCAATGTCGTAGCCGCTGGTGCGGCTTACGCCCGCGTGCCTTGCCGCGCGGGCAACGCCGGTGCGGCCCTGGGAAAGGACAGCCAGGTAGAAGCGCGCCTCCCGGGCGTCGAGCCCGAGTTCAAGGAGTTGTTCCCACATTCCTGTATTCCGCCTTTCACTGTCGACCGATCTCGACAACACAGTTTTACATTGTCGCAACCAATCCGATATGTGCTGGAGTCGGTATCTTTCATAGTGTGTCGGCAGTGATTGGCACCAATTCGTGGTTGCAGTCACATCCACGCACTGTCGAGCAGTCCCCTCGCCCGCTACGTGCTACCGGGACGCCAACCCGAAGGGAACTTCCTTTGACTGATTCAACTGTGGGCCAGGTCAGCGTCGACCAACGCCAGCCCTCCGAGGACCCGGAATACCGGGCCAAGGGCCGCAAGACCCTGCGCGCGGCGATTTTCGCCTTCTTCGTCGACATGTTCGACGTCTACTTGCCGGTGATCGCGCTCGCTCCGGCGATCAATTACTTCGTCCAGCCTGGCGCCACCCAGACCGAGATGGCGACTCTCACCGCGGCCATCTTTGCGGTCTCGCTGGTGGGCCGCCCGATCGGATCCATAGTTTTCGGGATCCTTGGAGACCGGATCGGCCGGAGGAAAACAACGGTGATCGTCGCCGCCGGCTTCGCCTCGTGCACGGGGATGATCGCTTGCCTCCCCGGTTACGCAGCCATCGGCTGGCTCGCGCCGGCCTTGCTGCTCCTGCTGCGACTGGTAAACGGAGCTTTCCTGGGCGGCGAGTACACCGCTGCGAACCCCCTTGCTATGGAGTACGCCCCACGCCACCGGCGCGGCCTCTACGGCTCCCTGCTGAACATCGGATACCCGGCGGCCCTTGGCTTCATCACAATCCTGACGGCCGGCACGCTCCAGATTTTCCCTCAGGGCGATGCGTCCTCCGCCTACAGTATGTGGGGATGGCGCATCCCATTCATCGTCGGATTCATCCTCTCCGTCATGGTCTTCCTCCACTACAGCCGCTCCATTCCCGAGTCCGAGCTTTGGTCCAAGGCCACCCCGGTAGCGAACCCGCTCCGCACGCTCTTTTCCGGACGCAACCTCAAGTCCTTCTTAGTCGCCGCGGTAACCTCCACCGGCACCTGGTTCATTATGAACGGGACGATCGGTGTCTTCGCCGGGCACTTCAAGCTCCTAGGGACGCAAATCGCGACCATCAATACCACCGTGCTGATCGCGGCCGTCATCGGCATGACCCTGTTCCCGTTCGTCGGCATGGCCGGCCAGAAGTTAGGCCGCCGACCGGTCTACCTCGTGATCGGGACCGTAAATCTCACCGTCAGTCCGCTAAGTCTCCTATGGGCGATCAACAACCCAGGGTCGACGGCCGCAGTGGTCGTCGGCGGAGCGGCGGCGATCGTTAGCGGTCTCGTCGTGTTTGCAATGATCACCGCATACATCATGGAGATGTTTCCGACGGAAATCCGGTCCTCCGGCTACGGCATTGCCTACAGCCTGCCCAGCGTCATCCCCGCCTTCTACCCCTACTATCTGCTGGGCCTCTCAGCCTTCATGCCATACGCCTACACACCGATTGTCATCCTCGTCCTCGGTTCAGTCCTCCTGTGCGCCGGGGCACTGCTGAGTAAGGACCTGCGTCATGTCGAGCTCTGACCAAAAAAGGGTGACACCTGAGCGAGGGATTTAGGGATCGCCGTCCTCGCCGGACCGACCGGGGTGATCGATGTCGGCGGCCTCCGCTTCCTGAACGAACCCACGTTCGACCCGCCACGCAACTTCAGATACTTGCGCAAGACGGCAGGACCCGCCTTGGCGCACTGGGACACCGGCATCGGCAAGATCCCCGCCCTTAACCACTTTCAGACAGGAAAAGACCTATCATGACCACCAGACGCACCGTAGTCGCCGCCCACCTCGCGCCGGTCTTCCTCGACCCCTCGGCCACCACCGCGAAGGCGGTCGATGCCATCGCCGAGGCCGCAAGGTCTGGCGCGGACCTCATCGCCTTCCCCGAATCCTACATACCAGGCTTCCCGGTCTGGGCCGCCCTACGCGCCCCCATCTACAACCACGATCTATTCAAGGCCTTCGTCTCCAGCTCTGTCTATATCGATGGACCCGAGGTGCGTGCCCTGCAAGAGGCGGCACGCACACACGCCCTGACCGTGTCGGTAGGCATCAGCGAGCGAAGCCGCACCAGCAAGGGCAGCATCTGGAACACCAACCTTTTAATCGGCCCGGACGGCGCCATCATCAACCACCACCGCAAGATCGTCCCCACGTTCTACGAAAAGCTCATCTGGACCCCTGGTGACGGGAAGGGGCTGACCGTGAGCGATACACCGGCCGGACGCCTCGGCATGCTCATCTGCGGCGAAAACACGAACCCGCTGGCCCGCTACACCCTCATGGCGCAGGCCGAAGAGGTCCATATCTCCAGCTACCCGCCGGTCTGGCCGACCCGCGACCCGGCCGCCGGGGGCAAGGCCTATGACCTCGGTGCTGCCATCCGCGTCCGCGCCGGGGCGCACTCCTTTGAAGCTAAGGTCTTCAACGTCGTGGTCTCCTCCGTCTTGGACGCCACTACGCGCGCCGGGCTCGCATCCCTGGACAGCGAAGCCCTCCGCGTTCTGGACCAGACGGCGCCCGGAGTCTCCCTCGTCATCGACCCGTTTGCCGAAGTCATCAGCGAGACGATGCAGGAGGACGAAGGTCTCCTTATCCATGAGATCGACCTCGACGCCTGCATCGAACCCAAACAATTCCACGACGTGTCGGGCTACTACAACCGGTTCGACATCTTTGATCTACGGGTCAACCGGCGCAGGGTCCGCCCGATCACGCTGATTGACCCGGCGGAAAACGAAGACGTCTTCGTGGACGAGCCGGAGGCCGAGCTCTACCTCCCCCAAGAGGGGAGCCTCAAAACCGTATAATGCAGCATCGACCGATACCAGCTGCGGGAAAACCGTATGGCCACGGCCTTGTCGGGTCCGGCCGCGAGGGCGCTCGGCAACGCGTTCATGGGCCTTTGCCGAGCGCCCTCCGAGTCTGCTGAAAAATGGCCGAGCCGAGCGCATCAGCTGGATTCGTGAGCTGCTGGTTAAGCTGGGTCTTCCGGGCCAGGTACGCCCGGAGAAGCGAGAAACGATGGTTTGAGCCGTTGAAGCACCTAATGCGGTTCGATGAACTACACCCCATCCTGACGTCAGGCGACCAGCCGACCGACGTCAGAAAAGAGCTGGTTCGCCCCTACTTAGACAGGGCTCTCAAAGAGTCCTAGATTTCATCCTGACACCATCTAGGCTCAGGCGGCTTCGACGGGACCCCATAGTTGTCCACAGCACGGAGCGGCTCGTCCGGCCCTGAACAGCAATGGTGCGTGCGACGAATTCGTCAAGGAACGTCTGGTCTTCACCGACGAAACGCCTCCGTGGCCAACCTGATGCTTTAGGTCACGGGCCCTCGTCGAATTCGATGCTGCAGAGATGGATCGGCGCGCCGCAGCCGGCGCTGCGAAGTCCGTCCTGGCCCGCGTGATACGGAATCAGCAAGAAATCGGTTTACCCGCACTTTGCGCCATGCCAAGGACTGAGCAGCCCATGCAGGCAGTACTTGTAATACAAGTTACGCACTTATATTATAAGCGGGCGGGCGAAGGAGCCCGGCGCCGCCCAAAGGAGAATCCATGAGTTCCGTCGACCTGATCCGGCACGTCAAACTGTCCACCGCCCGCCTGCCCCTCGCTGTCCCCATCAGCGATGCCAAGGTCTTCACGGGAAGGCAGAAGCCCATGACCGAGGTGGTCTTCCTCTTCGCGGAAATTACCACGGACCTGGGGCACACCGGCGTCGGATTCAGCTACTCCAAGCGGGCCGGCGGGCCGGCGCAGTACGCACACGCCAAGGAAGTGGCCGAGGGCGCCATCGGCGAGGACCCCAACGACATTGCGAAGATCTACACCAAGCTGCTGTGGGCCGGAGCGTCAGTGGGCCGTTCGGGCGTCGCCACCCAGGCACTGGCCGCGATCGACATCGCCCTCTACGACCTCAAAGCCAAGCGGGCCGGCCTGCCGCTGGCCAAGTTCCTCGGCTCACACCGTGATTCCGTCCAGACCTACAACACCTCGGGCGGCTTCCTCAACGCCACCCTCGAGGAAGTCAAGGCACGCGCCACCCAGTCCATCGAAGAAGGCATCGGCGGCATCAAGATCAAAGTGGGCCTCCCGGACAGCAAGGAGGACCTGCTCCGCGTCGCGGGCATCCGCGAGCACGTCGGCTGGGACGTCCCGCTGATGGTGGACGCCAACCAGCAGTGGGACCGGGCCACCGCCCTGCGGATGGGACGCCAGCTCGAGGAGTTCAACCTCATCTGGATCGAAGAACCCCTGGACGCCTACGACTTCGAGGGCCACGCCCACCTGGCAAACGTCCTGGACACCCCCATCGCCACCGGTGAAATGCTGGCGTCTGTGGCCGAACACAAGGGCCTCATCAACGCCAACGGCTGCGACATCATCCAGCCGGATGCTCCCCGCGTCGGCGGCATCACCCAGTTCCTCCGCCTGGCAGCACTCGCAGACGAGCGCGGACTGGGCCTGGCACCGCATTTCGCCATGGAAATCCACCTCCACCTGGCCGCGGCCTACCCCCGCGAGCCCTGGGTGGAACACTTCGACTGGCTGGACCCGCTGTTCAATGAGCGGCTCGAAACCAAGGACGGCCAGATGATTGTCCCGGACCGCCCCGGCCTGGGCGTCACCCTCAGCGACCAGGCACGTGCCTGGACCACCGAGTCCGCGGAGTTCGGCGCGTAACCTTGAAGCCATGACCCGGAACCTCACCGCGGACCTCGCCGCTGACCTTCGCAACCGCATCGTCGACGGCGTCATCCAGCCGGGTGAGAAGCTCCCCAGCGAGAACACCCTCATCAACGACTTCGGCGTCAGCCGGACGGTTGTCCGCGCGGCGCTGACCCGGCTCCAGGCCGAGGGGCTTGTTGAGACTGAACGCGGGCGGGGCAGCTTCGCCCTCATCCCGCCATCGGACGGGCCCCAGGCAGCACCCGGGGCCCGTCCCGTGGCCACCATGGAGGACCGGCTCCACCTGCTGGAGTTCCGTATGGGCGTGGAAACCGAGGCCGCAGCGCTGGCCGCACGTAACCACACCGAGCGGCAACTGCGCGCCGTCACCGCGGCCCTCGAAGAGTTCACCGCCAGCGCGGGGCATCCCGCCCACGCCATGAAGTCAGACTTCGAGTTCCACCGCGCCGTTGCCGCCGCCTCCGGCAACCCCTACTACTCCGACTGCCTGGCGGCCCTGGGCCAAACGATGATCGCGATGCCGCGCACCCGCCTCATGACCGGCGTCGAGCACTACGCCCGCGACCACTTCGACCAGGTGGTCCAGGAACACCGCTCCATCTCGGAGGCCATTGCGGACGGTGACGAGGCTGCCGCAGCGGCTGCCATGCGCAGCCACCTGGCCAACTCACGACGCCGGTTCAAGGCTTCCGCGCGGCCGTAACGTGGCGTGCGCCCCGGCAACTCGCCGGAACCTAAGGTTGTTCGCGGATCCGAACCTTCAAGGCCCGGATTAGCGAACAAGCCCAAGTTCGTGGCGTGGAGTTAACGCAAAAGAGCCCCGGCCTCTCGACCGGAGCTCTTTACATTTGCGTGCGCGAGGGGGGATTTGAACCCCCACACCCTTTCGGATACTGGCACCTGAAGCCAGCGCGTCTGCCGTTCCGCCACTCGCGCGCAACTTCTTTCACCCGGCGCCGGCCGGTTTCCCGGATCCGTTACCTTGTAAAAGCAGCGAGATCAAGCATAACGGAAGGTGGATGGAAAACACCAATTGGCCTCCGTCCGCCCACGCAAGGCCAGGCAACAGACCGAACTTTTGGAGGTACCCAGGCGTTGCTGATTAAGGTCATTCACAGCCCTGACCAGTAGTATCTGATGTAGGAGTGGCTGCTGCAGGCAGGCACACCGCCGACTTGCGAGCTGCACTGCGGGTGAAGTTCCGGAACGAAAACTGCCCCGCGGCTGAGGGGAAAGGAGAAGAACCATGGGTCTGCTGGACAAGGTTGAACGCGGCATTGAAAAGGCTGTCCGGGGCGTCTTCTCCACCGGCTCTCGCGCCCAGGTCGAACCCGTGGAGATCGCCAGCAGGCTGCGCCGCGAAGTGGACCACAAGGCCCTGACTGTGGCGGCCGGCCGGACACTCGCCCCAAACGTTTTCGACGTGCAGCTCAGCGATGACGACTTCAAACGGGCCCAGGAATGGGGCACCCCGCTGGCCGAAGAACTCTGCGACGTTGTCATCAACCACGTCCGCAGCCAGGGCTACACCCTTCAGGGCTCAGTACGGATTTCCTTCCGCCGGGACGCCGAGCTGCGTGCCGGCGACTTCGAGATCCTCTCCTCAACCGAGAAATCGAAGGGCGCATCCGCAGGCCAGCCACAACGTCCCAACGTGCCGGTGGCCCCCAGCCGGCAGCCGGCACGGCTTCAGCCCGTACTGGATATCGACGGCCAGCGTTACTCCCTGAACGCTCCATCCATCGTCCTTGGCAGGTCGTCCGAAGCCGACATCCATGTCGAAGACACAGGCGTTTCCCGCCGCCACCTGGAAATCCGCACGGCCAACGGGGTGACCAGCGCTGTGGACATGGGTTCCACCAACGGCAGCTACGTCAACGGACAGAAGGTATCGGGGAGCACCGAACTCACTGACGGCTCCACCATCACTATGGGACGGACAAAAATCATCTTCCGCCTTTTGCCTGCCAGCACTGGTGGCCGCCCATGAGCGATCTCACTATCACCGTCCTGCGGTTCGGCTTCCTCCTGCTCCTCTGGGTGCTGATCTTCAGCATCGTTTCAGCGATGCGGCGGGACCTCATGGTGGGCCGGAAGGCAGCCGCCGGCGCCCCCACCCAACGCCAGGTCCGCAGGAACCCGGAGCTTGCTGAAGCCCCTCCGCAGCCGGCGAAGCAGCAGGCGCACCAACTGGTCGTCGTCGAAGGACCGCTGAAGGGAACCACTCTTCCGCTGGCCGCCAGCCCCATCCTCCTGGGCCGCGCCCAGGAGGCCACCCTGGTCCTGGAGGACGACTACGCCTCCGGCCGCCACGCCAGGCTGTTCCCCCAAGGCAGCCGCTGGTTCATCGAGGACCTGGGGTCCACGAACGGAACCTACCTGGCGGACCAGCAACTTACCCGTGCCCTGCCGGTTGAGCCAGGGGTACCCGTGAGAATCGGCAAGACGGTCATCGAATTGAGGCCATAGCCGTGGCCGTCACGCAAACCCCCGCCAACGGGCCCCGGTCCGCGCAGCGGCCCCTCATCATGCGCTACGCCGCACGCTCCGACGTCGGCCGGATCCGTTCAAAGAACGACGACTCCGCCTACGTGGGACGGCACCTCGCCGTCGTCGCGGACGGCATGGGCGGCCACGCGGGCGGCGACGTAGCCTCCGCCGCCACCGTCCTGGACATGATCCACCTGGACCGCGGCGATTACGACGGCGACGCCGGCACCGTCCTCGCCGACGAAATCCAGACGGCCAATTCCCTGCTTTCCGAACTCGTGCACCAGAACCCCAAGCTGGCCGGGATGGGCACCACCGTCACTGCGCTCCTGCTGGCCGAGGGCAAGCTCTACTTCGCACATATCGGGGATTCCCGCGCCTACCTCCTGCGCGACGGCGAATTCAAGCAAGTCAGCGTGGACCACACCTTTGTCCAGCGCCTCATCGACGAAGGCCGGCTGCGGCCTGAGGAGGCCGAAAGCCACCCGCACAAAAACGTCCTGATGCGCGTCCTGGGCGATGTTGACGCCAGCCCGGAACTCGATCTCGACACCCTGGATGTCCGCCCCGGCGACCGCTGGCTGCTCTGCTCCGACGGGCTCAACTACGTTGCCGGCCACGCCGTGGAACGTACCGTCCGGGAGACCAAAGACCTCCGCGAATGCGTGGAAACCCTCGTGGACCTGACCCTCGAAGCCGGCTCCCCGGACAACGTCACGGTGGTCATGGTGGAAATCGTTGAGGAAACGCCCGACGACGTCAGCACAGCTGCCGTTGAAGTCGTCCCTTCCACAGCCATCGCCGCAGCCCCTGCCGCAGGAGTCGAACCGTCACCAGAGGCCGCCGCGGGGCCGAAGGCCCCGGCTGAGGGCACCAAAGCTCCCGGCAAGAACACGTCCGGCACCGAAAGCCCTGGCAAGGGCGCCGGCGCGGGCAATGAACCAGCGGCCAGCGCCAGTCCGGCCGCCGCCGGACCTTCCAAGGACGGCCATGGCACCCGGTCAGTGGAACCGGGCTCCACCGACCCGCACTTGGGCGAGCACCTGTCCGCTGAGGTCCTGCGGGATGAACTCGCCTCGCGCCCCCACGAACTCGTGGGTGCAGCTGCAGCGGCCGCAGAATCCGGATCCATTCCCACTATCGCCGGACGCACCGTGGCGCGGAGGGCAGCCACCCTCCTCACCCACCGGGCAGAACAGCCCGGCACCGAGGCTGATGACACCCTCGTGCCGCTTAAACCGCGGCGCTGGATTACCTGGGCGATCGCCGCATCGGTGCTGGTGGTCCTGACCGCGGGCCTCTGGCTCGGGTATGCCTGGACCCAGACCCGCTACTACGTCGGCGAGTACGACTCCCGCGTCGCCATCTTCAACGGCGTCTCCCAGCGCCTTGGCCCCATTGGACTCTCCAGCCTAGAAACCGTTACAGAAATCCGGATGGATTCCCTGCCCCAGTTCTCGCAGCAGCGGGTGCGCCAGACCGTGCCTGCCAATGACCTCTACGATGCCCAGCGCATCGTGAAGAACCTCGAACTCACCGGGACCACCTCCCCAGAGGAAGGGTGTCCAACAGCTTCCGCGTCGCCCGGAGCATCCGAGGCGGCGCCAGCCCCCACGGACCCGGCCGCTCCTGCACCGGCCCCGGAGGCCACCGCCACTCCGGCAAGCCCGTCCCCCAGCCCCACCGTCACCTGCAAGGCCGTCCCATGAGCCAGCTCAGCACCATTCCCAAGCCACGGCGGAACGTCGAACTCGCACTGCTCCTGCTGGCCCTGGCCGTGGGCATCGGCGCCAACATGCTGGTGGGCGTCGACCAGGAAAAGGCTTTCGATTCGGATTTCTGGTTCCAGTCCAGCCTCCTCGCCGTTGCCTCCCTGGTTTTCCATGGGGTCCTGCGCTTCCGCGCCAAGTATGCCGACCCGGTAATACTTCCGCTGGTGGTGGCCCTCAACGGACTCGGGCTGGCCATGATCCACCGCCTCGACGCGCCCGGTGATGACACCGGCAACAACCAGCTGCGCTGGACCCTCATTGCAATGGCGGTTGCGATCGCCGTCATCTGGCTGCTCAAGGACCACCGCGTCCTCCGCAGGTTCACCTTCATCTCCCTGGCGGCCAGCGCCGTCCTCCTTCTCCTGCCGCTGATCCCCGGGATCAGCGCGGGCGAGATCCTGGGCGCCCGCGTCTGGATCCGGCTCGGTCCCATGACGTTCCAGCCCGGCGAGGTCGCCAAGATCACCCTCGCCATATTCTTTGCTGGTTACCTTTCGTCCAACCGCGACCTGATCCTGCTGGCCGGCCGGAAAGTCGGTCCGCTGCAGTTCCCGCGGTTCAAGGACATGGGACCCATGATCACGGCCTGGCTGGTCAGCATCGGCGTGCTCATCTTCCAGCGGGACCTTGGTTCATCCGTGCTCTTCTTCGGCCTGTTCATCGTGATGATCTACGTGGCCACAAGCCGCATCAGCTGGGTAGTAATAGGCCTGGCCCTCATCTTTGGCGGCGGCTTCATTGCCGCCCAGGTCTTCTCCCACGTTGCGCTCCGCATCGACGGCTGGCTCAACGCCTTCACCCCGGAGGTCTACGACCGCTCACCGGGCGGAAGCGGCCAGATTGTCCAAGGCCTCTTCGGCATGGCCAACGGCGGACTGGTGGGAACCGGACTGGGGCAGGGCCGCCCGGACCTGGTCCCGTTCGCCAACAGCGACATGATCATCGCATCCCTTGGCGAGGAACTCGGCCTGGTGGGCCTGTTCGCCGTCGTCCTGATGTACCTGCTGCTGTTCACGCGGGGGTTCAGGGCCGCGCTGGGCACCCGGGACGCGTTCGGAAAGCTCCTTGCCTGCGGTCTCTCTTTCGCCGTGGCGCTGCAATGCTTCGTGGTGATCGGCGGGGTCACGCGGCTCATCCCCCTGACCGGCCTGACAACGCCGTTCCTGGCGGCCGGCGGTTCGTCGCTGCTTGCCAACTGGATCATTGTGGGCCTGCTCCTGATGATTTCCCATACAGCCCGCGGCCCGGTGGACACCACACCGCTGCGGCCGGGCGAGGCGGCAGATTCGATGGGCATTGATACTCCTACTGAGGCGGTGAAGCACTCGTGAACCAGGCAATACGGCATTCATGGGTGGCGGCCGTCGCCATGTTCGCCCTCATCTTCGGCGCCATCAGCTACGTCCAGGTGGTGGGCGCCGATGAGCTCAAGGCCAACCCGTGGAACCAGCGTGCCATCCTGCAGAACTACTGCAACGACCGCGGTGCCATCATCGTGGGGGGCACTCCGGTAGCAGAATCGGTCGAAGGCACGTCGGAGACCTGCAAGTTCCAGCGGACCTACCCGCAGCCGGAACTTTACGCGGGAATCACGGGATACTTCTCGCAGAATTTCGGTGCCACCGGCCTGGAACAGGCCATGGGTGAGGTACTCACGGGCAGCTCCGACCAGCTGTTCCTGGACCGCGTGGGCCAGCTCTTCCTGGGGAACCAGCCCAAGGGCGCGTCGGTGGAGCTCACCATTGACCCCGAAATCCAGCGGCTGGCGTACAGCCTGATCCCGGACGGGCAGCGCGGGTCCATCGTGGTCACCAATCCCAAAACCGGGGCCATCCTTGCCATGGTTTCCAAACCCTCCTACGATCCCAACCTGATCGCCATCCAGGACCCGAACGCAGAGACCGCCAACATCAACGAGCTGCTCAAGGTCCCGGGCATCAACCTGAACCAGAACGTCAGCGGGCCCACCGGGGAACTGCTGGCGCCGGGATCCGTCTACAAGCTGGTGGACACCGCCGCGGCGCTTGCATCAGGGAAGTACAACAAGGACAGCGTGCTCCCCAACCCGGCGGAAATGCCGTTCGAAGGAATCCAGTACAAACTTCCCAACTACGCTGGCGGCAACTGCTACACCCGGGACACTGCGGGCTTCGCTTTCGCACTGCAGCAGTCCTGCAACACCCCGTTCGCCAGCATTGCACTGGACCTGGGCCGGGACGCCATCGCAGAGCAGGCGAAAAAGTTCGGTTTCGGTGAGGACATGGGGGACCAGCTCAAGCTCGGGTATGCCCGGGGCAACGGCTTCCCGGATGACCTGGACGCACCCGGGCTGGCCCAGTCCGCCATTGGCCAGAAGGATGTCCGTGCCACACCGCTGCAGGTTGCGTTGATGACCGCGGCGATTGCCAACGACGGCGTCCAGATGAGGCCCACCCTGGTCAAGACCCTCCGCTCTCCGGACCTGCGGGTCATTGACGAACCCCAGCCCCAGCAGCTGCGGACCTCCACCACCCCGGATATTGCAAACCAGATCACCGAGTGGATGGTCAGTGCCGTCGGTGAGGGCATCGCCAACAGGGCAGCCGTTCCCGGCGTCCAGGTGGCCGGCAAGACGGGAACTGCGGAATTGGGGAACGGCACCAACAACTCCTGGTTTACCGGTTTTGCCCCCGCAAACAACCCGGAGGTGGGTGTCACGATCGTCATGGAAGGCGTGGACATCACCACGGGAGCCCAGCTAACCAGTCCGAACGCGAAGAGAATTTTTGAGGCGGTGTTGAATAAGTGAGGCCTACAACCGGAATCACCCTCGGCGGCAGATTCCAGCTGACCACGCGGATCGCGATCGGCGGCATGGGCGAAGTCTGGAAAGCGAAAGACCTCGTCCTGGGCCGCATCGTCGCCATCAAGGTGCTTAAGGAGGAGTACACCGGCGATCCCGGGTTCCTCCAGCGTTTCCGCGCCGAGGCCCGCCACACCGCGCTCCTGAACCACGTGGGCATCGCCAACGTCTTCGACTACGGCGAGGAGGAGGGTTCCGCCTACCTGGTCATGGAACTGGTCCCCGGCCAGCCCCTGAGCAACATCATTGAGCACGAGCAGGTCCTGTCCCCGGACCGCACTCTGTCCATCATTGCGCAGACCGCGCGGGCGCTGTCCGTTGCCCACGCACAGGGCCTGGTGCACCGTGACGTGAAGCCCGGCAACCTCCTGATCACCCCTGACGGACGGGTCAAGGTCACCGACTTCGGCATCGCCCGCCTGGCTGACCAGGTTCCCCTCACCCAGACCGGCCAGGTGATGGGCACCGCCCAGTACCTTGCTCCGGAGCAGGCCACCGGCCAGACTGCCACCGGTTCCTCGGACATCTATGCGCTCGGCGTCATCGGCTACGAGTGCCTGACCGGCCACCGTCCCTTCTCCGGCGAGTCCCAGATCGCCATCGCCCTGGCCCAGGTCAACGATGCCCCGCCGCCGCTGCCGGAATCCCTTCCCACCCCGGTGCGCGCCCTCCTGATGTCCATGCTGGCCAAGGATCCAAAGAACCGGCCGGAGAACGCCATCAAGCTGGCAGAGGCAGCCGAGGCCATCCGGAACGGCGATATCAGCGCCGCCCGGGCCGCTGTTCCCGGCATGCTCCTTTTTGACGCTGACAACACCGGCCCCATCACCGCTCCCGTGGACACCGCCACTGCGCCCACGGGCGTCATTGGTGCCCAGCGCGACAGTTCACCCACTCCCACTTCCGCTTTGCCGGTGCTGGGTGCGGGCGCAGCCGCGGGGGCTGCCGCCGCATCAGCGGCGGAGCCCGACGCTCCCCAGGGCGCACTCGCCCGGGCCAATGCCCTGGCCGCCGAGCGCAAGTGGGTCCCGGAAGAAACAACGTACGACGACGAGCCCGCCGATGAGCCGCAGCGGAAGGGCCGCAGTCCCTGGACCTGGCCGTTGATTGCCCTGATCCTGCTGCTCCTGTTCGCGTTGGTGGGTTTCTTCCTTAGCCAGCGCGGCATCCTCTTTCCCGTGAACGACCCCACCTCCGGGGCAACAACAAGCAGCCCGCAGAGCACCACCGCCAGCCCCACCAGGACCACGCAGTCGCCCACGCCCACGGCCACCCGCACGCCCACACCCACCCAGGAAACGGTCAATGTCATCCCGGCCGCCTACCTCGGGCAGGACTACCGCAAGGTGCAGGCGGAGCTTGCCGGGCTCGGGCTGGCCGTCACCGTGATTCCGCAGGAGAGTACCGCGGATGGCCCGGGCAAGGTCATAGAATTGAATCCCACGGGCCTGGTGCCCCAGGGCTCGCCCATTACGGTGGTCTATGCCGTAGCGCCGCCGGCACCCACCACGTCTGCTCCCGCACCGGCCCCGTCAGCCACCACGTCTGCGGTGGCGGCGCCCACCGTGGCATCGCCCCTGCCCGCCTGCACCGCCGGCCAACTGCCCGGTGCCCCGCCAACCTGCAAGCCGTAACCGCCAGGACAGCCAGTGAACGAGTCAGCGCGCACACCGTTGCACCGCGAGGACAGCCTCCCGGTGGATAACCGCCGTGTCCTCAGCGGCCGGTACGAACTGGGCGGCCTGATCGGCCGCGGAGGCATGGCGGACGTCTACCGGGGAGTGGACACCCGGTTGGGGCGGACCGTGGCCGTAAAACTGCTTCGGCCGGACATGGCTCGTGACCCGCAGTTCCAGGCCAGGTTCAAGCGTGAAGCCCAGGCGGTCGCCTCCCTCAACCATTCCTCCATCGTTGCCATTTACGACACCGGTGAACACCTGGTCCACGATGGCTCGGAGGACAACGTCCGGGTGCCGTATATCGTGATGGAGTTCGTGGAGGGCAAGACCATCCGCGACCTGATTCGTGCGCATGACGTCACCATTGACCAGGCAATCGACTATTGCCTGGGCGTCCTCGGAGCCCTCGAATACAGCCACAAGGCCGGTATCGTGCACCGGGACATCAAGCCGGCCAACGTCATGTACTGCGAAAACACCAACTCGGTGAAGGTGATGGACTTCGGCATCGCCCGCGCCATCGCCGACTCTTCAGCCACCATGACGCAGACACAGGCCGTGGTGGGTACCGCGCAGTACCTCTCTCCCGAGCAGGCCCGCGGCGAAACAGTTGACGCCCGCAGTGACCTGTATTCCGCTGCCTGCCTGTTGTACGAAATGCTCACGTCCAGGCCGCCGTTCGTCGGTGACAGCCCAGTGTCCGTGGCCTACCAGCATGTCCGGGAGATTCCCGAGCCTCCCAGCAGCCTCAACCCCGATGTGAATCCTGCCCTGGACAGTGTGCTGGCGAAGGCGCTGCAAAAGAACCGGGATGACCGGTTCCAGGATGCTGCGGCATTCCGGCGTGCCCTGCGCGCTGCACGGTCCGGCGTGCCGATCCCGGCGGTCCCGGCCTCCGAAGCGCCCACGGACCCCAATGACCACGTCCCGTCGCCGGCCACCGAGGCCTTCCCGGCCACGGGGGCAGGCTTCCTCTACGACGCACCTACCGGCCGGCTGTCGGCGGCTATCCCCGCCTCTGCCGAGGACCACGAAACCATGGTTCCCTTGGTGGCCGGCGTCGATGACTATCGGTCAGCTGATGCGTTGCCGCTGGGCCTGACTCCGGAACGTGAGCGGAGCCCGCGGCAGAAGTCACGCCGTCGTGCGTGGATTGGCACGCTGGTGGTCTTCACGCTCCTCGTCCTGGCAGGCGGCGCGCTCTGGCTCTACAGCATTATCAACCGCCCTGCTCCGGCAGCGCCCAAGATCACGGTGCCGGCAGTGGCCGCCATGACAGAATCGGCGGCGCTGCAGGAACTGTATAACGCGGAACTCCGGCCCCGGATTGTCCGGTCGCAGCACGACACCGTTGCCAAGGGTACGGCGATCGGCACCGATCCCGCGTCCGGCGCCTCGCTGGACCCCGGCGCCGAGGTGATCCTCAACATTTCAGAGGGCCCCAGCGCCGTCATGATCCCTGAGAGCCTTCCAGGCAAAACAGAGGCGGCAGCCAGGGATATCCTGCGTCAAAGCGGACTGGTAGGGGCCCCTTCCACCACCACGGCAAACAGCGCCACCGTGCCTGCCGGAATTGTGATCACCACAAGCCCCGCCCCCGGCCAGAAGGTGGGCGTCGGGACCAGCGTTGAACTGGTGGTGTCCACCGGCAAGGTCGCTGTCCCTGAACTCCGTGGTCGCACCCGCGAAGAGGCAGAGGCGGCGTTGAAGGAACTGAGCCTGGTGCCCAACGTCGTTGAGGCCGAGAATGCCCAGGTTGAGCCGGGCAGGGTGACGGATCAAAGCGAGCCCGTGAACGCGGCCGTGGAACAGGGCAAGACCGTCACCATCGTGGTGGCCAAAGCCCCGCCGCCCCCGCCTAGCCCCACACCCACGGCTACTCCGAGCCCGACCTCCACCAAAAAGGGCTAAGCCCGGCACCGCGCTGGTTCAGTGCTGGTTCAGTGCTGGATAAGCGGGCTCAGTTTGGCTGCGCGGGCAGCCGCGCCCTTCATTCCCAGGGACTCAAGCCAGTTGCCCAGCATCTGGTAGCCGCCCTCAGTGAGTACGGACTCCGGGTGGAACTGCACGCCGCACAGGGGTGCCGTCCGGTGCTGGAGGCCCATCACCACACCCGTTGCTGTCTCAGCCGTGATCTCCAGGACGTCAGGGATGGATTCCCGCACGGCTGCCAGCGAGTGGTACCGCGTGGCGGTGACGGGGGAGGGGAGTCCGGCAAACACGCTGGTGCCGATGTGCTGCACCAGGGATGTTTTGCCGTGCATGAGTTCGGGGGCGTGTGTCACCTTGCCGCCGAAGGCCTCGGCAAGCGCCTGGTGGCCCAGGCAGACGCCGAACATGGGCACGCTGTTCTCGCCGCACCACTTGATCAGCTCTATGCAGACTCCGGCTTCGGCAGGGTTTCCGGGGCCGGGTGAGATCAGTACGCCATCACGGGTGCTGGCCAGTTCGATGGCCTCCGCCAAGGTGACGTCGTCATTGCGGACAACGGTGGTTTCGGCGCCGAGTTCCTGGAGGTAGCCCACCAGGGTGTAGACAAAGCTGTCGTAGTTATCCACCACGAGGATCTTGGTTGTGGTCATGGCTGGCTTGCTGAACCAATCGTTGAGTCGGTGAACTGGGTGTAGTGGGACATCCAGGGGAAAAGGAACTGAACCATCAATACCAGTGCGGCGGCAATGAGCACCAATGAGGTGACAATCCGCAGCCAGAGCGGCCCGGGTAGGTGGCGGAAAATCCAGCCGTACATGTTTAGCCCTTTCCGATCGCCAAAGCCACCTGGTCCGCGATTTCCGCGGGCGGACCAGCAGAAGCAGGGCGCCAACTATCCAGCAGCGCGTAGGCGATGATACGTTCTTCAGCGCCGAAGCGCGGGTTGCAGCTTGTCATGGTCAGGTATCTTTCGGTGGGGGTGACCCCAGGACGCGTCGGCACCGGTTCCAGGACGTCGGTGCGCGACGGCATGACGATCTGGTTGTTCCGGAAGACGTAAACGTAATAACCGTCTTTCGTCTGGACGTAGATCTTGTCCCCGGGAACCAGCGTGTGGATGTTGTCCAGGACGGCGCCATGCGTCTGGCGGTGCCCCGCTACGGCGAAGTTGCCCACCGCGCCGGGCATGGCCGTGTTCCCGTAATGTCCCAGGCCCAGGGTGTCGAGCACATCGCTGGTGGTTCCCTGGACGATCGGGCGCGTGTAGTTCGCCCCGAACCGGGGAATGTACATGATGCCGATCGTGCTCGCATGGGCCGGCGCGGCGGCCACTGCGGGCTCGCCGAAGTTTTCTCCAGCGGCAGGAGGATCTGCGGCGGCCGGCGCGGAAGGGGCGGCGGCGGCAATGTCCTGCGCGAATTCCTTGATCACTTCGCTCTGCCTGGCGTCTGATTCCACGTTGGTCCACCACAGCTGCCAGGCCACAAACAGCAGGAGGATGATGCCGGCGGTGATGAGCAGTTCACCAACAACCTGGACCGTCCCGCGCAGTATGACGACGCCGGCAGGCGGCGCAGCAGCTTGCCTTGCCTTCTCCTGCAATACCACGCGTTCTCCTCCGGGCAGTTCAGACGGGCACCGGCGGCCCCTGAACTACGGCTAGAATTGGCTGCTAGTAAGAATCCAAATTTGACCAAGATCGCGCAGACCGCTGGCAATTTCCTTCTTGCAGGATACCAAGGCCGGAACACCGATCTTGCCTCAGCCCGCCAAGGAGAGCCAGTGCCCGAGTCAAAGCCGCGCAAGAAGACCGCCAGCACCCCGCAGCAGGCAGCTTCCCAGGCGTACAAGCCCAACCCGGTTTGGTTCAAGCCCGTTATGTTCGGCCTGATGATCATCGGCCTCTTCTGGATCATCACGTTCTACATCAGCGAGGGCCGCTTTCCCGTGCAGGCCTGGGAATCGTGGAACATCGTGGCCGGGTTCGGCATCGCCATCGTAGGCTTCCTCATGACCACCCGCTGGCGCTCCTAGACCCTTTCTGGACGGGGTCCACTCCCGGACGGCCGGCCCGGCAGGTAATCCCTAAAGGAGAAAAGCGTGACTCCTGACGCTGCTGGTGTCCTCGTGGGTGATGACGGCCTGGCCCGCCCCGCTTGGGCATCTACGGACCCGCTTATGCGGGACTACTACGACACCGAGTGGGGCCTGCCGGTCAGGGACGAACAAGGACTCTACGAACGCATCTGCCTGGAGGGCTTCCAGGCAGGACTTTCCTGGGCCACCATCCTGCGCAAACGCCCCGCGTTCCGTGCTGCCTTCGCCGGTTTCAACCCTGATGCGGTTGCGCAGTTCACCGACGGCGACGTTGCGCGGCTCATGCAGGACGCAGGCATCGTCCGGAACCGGTTGAAAATCTGCGCCGCCATCACTAACGCCCAAGCCACCCTCGCACTGCGCCGGGACGGCGGGCTGGTGGACTTCGTGTGGCAGTTCCAGCCCGTTTCCACTCCGCACCCCGCGGTCCATGCGGATATCCCCACGCAGTCGGCTGAATCCATTGCGCTCTCCAAGGCCCTGAGGAAGAAGGGGTTCTCCTTCGTCGGTCCCACCACCATGTTCGCCCTGATGGAAGCGATCGGAATGGTGGACACCCACCTGGTGGGAAGCCACCGGCGAGGGTCCTCCGGAATCTGGCCCGCTCCGTCCCGCTGAGCGCCCTGTTTATCCCCAGCTGTTGGGAAAGTTATCCACAATGGGGATAACCGACGGCCTCACCCGCCGCCTGTGGGCGCGGCCGCCTTCCACAGGGCTCCCACGGCCAATCCGGCACCGGACATGCGGTTGTTAACAGTGTGGAATACCTGTGGATAATCCCGAGGATGGGCAGGCAGCGCCTACCGCTCACGCCGAACCGGATGGTGGCTGGTGATGGAAATCCGGTTGAATGCGTTCATCGTGATGGCCAGCCAGCTCACCACGGAGAACTCTTCCTCAGTGAGGCGCTCCCGGGCGTAGGCTTCTTCATGCTCCTGTGGACCGTGGCCCGGCAGTTCCGTGATGCTCTCGGCCAGCGCCAGGGCAGCACGTTCCTTCTCCGTGAAAAGTGCTGTGTCGCGCCATGCAGGCAGTACCGCCAGCCTCTGCGGTGTCTCGCCCGCCTCGACCGCTTCCCTGACATGGAGGTCCAGGCAGAAGGCGCAGCCGTTCAGCTGCGAAATCCGCACATTAAGCAATTCCACGGTCCGGACCTCGATACCGGCCTCCTGGGCCGCCTCCTTGACCTTGAGCCCCAGTCCGTTCAGCGCCCGCCACAACGCAGGATGCTGCTTGTCCAAGAAGACGTGCTTGGTAACGGCGGTCATGGATTCTCCTGTCGGCAGCGGGCTTGGGCGCAATAGGTAGGCACCTGAAGCTTATCCACTTACCAACATCGGGATACCCACAAGTTATCCACAGGTGTGGAAACAGGCTGGGGCCAGTGGCGCGATCGGCGGCCCGCACGTTGCGATGCAGCGGGACAAACAGCGCCTAACTACACAGCTGTTCTTTACTAACAGTGTGCATAACCATGTTGATAGGACGCCCTGGCCCCGGGTAAAGCCAGAAACGCCGGCGGCTTTTCAGGGGTTTATCCACAGGACCGGTTTTCGGGGGCCGGTTGTCCACTTAAGCACACCCCTATCCCCAATAGTTATCCACTGATGTGGAGAAGGGCGGGCACGATCCGGCGAATTCCCTGCCACTGCGCGGTAGCGGCACTGCCGAACGATGAACTACAGGCATGTAAGTTACCAACAATGTGGATAAGTGCTGTGGATAAAGCGGAATCCCCGGGGTCCTTTCGGACGCCGGGGATTCTGGTCAGTTCGGTCTCGCAGCAGTGGCAACAGGCTAGACGGAAATCCTCACCCAGCTGACGGCTATCAACAGGGCCAGAACGGCCACCAGTCCCGCGGCCTGGAGGAGGCCCTGCCGGGGGCCGCGGGGAGTGTAGGCGAGGACTGCCGCACACAGCACGCCCGTGATGAGTCCGCCCAAGTGGGCCTGCCAGGCAATCTGGGGAATCAGGAATCCGATGACTCCATTGATCGCAATGAGGACCCACAGCTGCCGGGTGTCTCCACCGCGGTGGCGCTGGACCAGCAGCATGGCGCCGAACAGGCCGAAGATGGCACCGGAAGCACCCACTACTCCCACCAGCCCCTGTCCGGGCACCAGGACCGGGTTCAGGAGCAGGTAGCCGACGGAGCCTCCCACGGCCGACAACAGATACAGGGCCAGGAAGCGCATGCGGCCCAGGAGCGGCTCCAAGGCCTGGCCGAAGATCCACAGCGTGTACATGTTCAACAGGATGTGCAGCAGTGAATCGGGAGAATGCAGGAAGGCTGCGGTCAGCATGCGCCACGGCTCGAACGCCCCGTACTGGGGGGTGGCAAAGACATTGTTGTAGGCGAACTGTTCGTAAACCGCCTGGCCCGGGACGACCCACTGCAGCGCGTACACCACAGCGCACACGGCGATGATTCCGAGCGTCACCAAAGGCTTGCCGGCAGCTGCGGCGCCGCCATAGACCGTCCGCACCTCCGGCGTCGAACGTTTTGTTTCATTGACGCAGTCAATGCATTGGAATCCGACGGCGGCCGCCCGCTGGCAGTCAGGGCAGGCGGGGCGCCCGCAACGCTGGCAGCGCACATAGGAGGGCCGGTCCGGGTGCCGCGGGCATACCGGAACCTGCGCGGACGGCTCGGCCGACGGAATTCCGTAACTCATGGTTCGGTGTTACAGCTGTTCGATGTCGATGCTGTTGATGGTGACGTCCTCCACGGGACGGTCACCCATGCCGGTGCGGACGCCTTCGATAGCGTCAACAACCTTCCTGGATTCCTCGTCAGCCACTTCGCCGAAGATGGTGTGCTTACCCTGGAGCCAGTCCGTGGGAATGGTGGTGATGAAGAACTGGGAACCGTTGGTGCCCTTGCCCATCTGGATGCCGGCGTTGGCCATGGCCAGCTTGTAGGGCTGGTTGAAGCTGAGCTCGGGGTGGATTTCATCGTCAAAGCGGTAGCCCGGTCCGCCCGTTCCGCGGCCCAGCGGATCGCCGGCCTGGATCATGAAGTCCTTGATGATGCGGTGGAAGATGGTCCCGTTGTACAGCGGGGTGCCGGTCTTGTCCTCGCCCGTCTCCGGGTGGGTCCACGCCTGCTCGCCGGTGGCAAGGCCTACGAAGTTCTTGACGGTCTTGGGCGCGTGGTTGCCGAAGAGGTTCACGGCGATGTCGCCGAGGCTCGTGTGGATGGTTGCTTTTGCAGTTGCGATGGCAGTCATAGCCCCCATTCTTCCACGGCCCATGCGGGCCGTTGCGGCTGCGGCGGCAGTTCCGCGCTGGGTGAAATCCGCCGAAAATCCGCGGTGGGAATAGCCGGTGAACACCAAGCAACGTAGGCTAACCACAGAACCGTCACCTAATCGGGAGGTAGTTGTGAAGAAGTCGGACCGTATTGCCCGTGACCTTGAGCTGCAAGTCGCCAGCGCCGTAGAGAACGCCAGGGATTGGGCAACCCCCCGTGTGGAAGCAGCTGTTGACCGTCTCCAGCACGGCCTGGACACCGCATCCCCAAAGATCCAGGAAGGCCTGAAGTACGCTGCCCACAATCTGGCGGACGGCGTAGCCACTGTGACCCCCCGTATCCAGGACGGCCTTGCGCAGCTCGCGCCCAAGATCAACGACGCCGTGGAAGGCGCCTCACCCCGCCTGCATGATGCCCTGGACAAGGCCACGCCGGTGATCCTCAACGCCCGCGACCGGGTTGTTGTTGAATACCTGCCGCGTCTGTCAGACCAGATCGGCCACGCCTCGGAGGCCGTGCACCGCACCCTGGAGAGCACTCCCGCCCACGTTGATGCCGTCGCGCAGAAGCTTGGGGACGTGGGAATCATCCATGCCCTCCAGGAGCAGGCACAGGCCACCGGCACCCAGCTCAAGGCAGCCGCAACGGAGGCTGGCCGCACCGTAGGCATCCAGCTTGCCGAGCCGGAGAAGCCGAAGAAGCGCGGCTGGCTTGTCTTCGGCGTCATCGCGGCGGCCGTTGCGGCCGCAGTCGCTGCCTGGAAGGCGTCCAAGCCGGTCGAGGATCCGTGGAAGACCCCGTCCCCGGTGACACCCACGCCTGCACCGGTTCCGGCCACCACAGTGAACGAGGTCCAGGAAAAGGCGGCCGACACCGCCGAACCTTTGGCAACACCGGTTTCCTCCCCGGCCGAAGCCACGGCGGACAAGGCCGAGGACGCCGGGGAAAAGGCAAAGCACGTGGCGGAAGATGCTTCGGAAAGCGCTCCGGCTCCGGCCACCGATGCCAAGACTGCCACCAAGAACATCGCGTCCAACATCAGCAACGGGAACAAAGGCACTACCCAGTCCTGATGAGCAATCCGCTGTGTCGTCCGGCCAAGGCCGGAGAGCTCAGCCGAGAAGGGCTCCGCCGCAG